>JBCDKB010000187.1:0-14638 GCA_038747035.1 Acidobacteriota bacterium
ACTCGAGCCGCTCAGCTGAGCGGCTCGAGTGTCCTTCTCCTATTCCCGGATCTAGCGATCGAGGCTGGCGCGGAGCTGCCGCGCCGACGCGTGGTCCGGGTAGGCTTCGAGCACCGCGTCAACGAGTTGGGTCGCCTCCTCCTTCCGCGGCGGCTTCTGGCCGAGCAGCAGCCGCGCCATGGACGCCTGGGCCATGGCCGGCAGCCAGAGGGGACGGGCGCCGACGCGGCCGGCCGAGGCGTCGATCGGATGATTCTCGATCACGCCGCGCAGCATTTTGAGGCCCGCCTCCGGGTCACCGCCCCACGGGGCCGGCGTGTAGTACAACCGGAGCGCCTCGATCATCTGGGCCCGCGGGTTGTCGGGCTCGAGGCTCAGGGCCCGGGAGAGGTGCTCACCCGCCAACGGGCCGACGACGGCGCCGCGTCGAGGCGCGAGCTTGTAGTAGAGGGAGTAGAGCGTGCCGAGCAGGGCGTGGGCTTCCACGTTTTCGCTATCGAGCTCGACGGCCCGCTTGTGCGCTTCCACCGCCCGGTCGAGGTAGCTGAGCTGGTCCGTCCCCGGTCGCTGGCTGAGCACCCAAAAGCCGACGCCGCGGTGGTACGCCGCCCAGGTGCCGAATTCGGGGTCTTCCGACCAGGCGTCCAGGGCCTCGGCCGCCGCTTCGACGGCCTCGGCGTCGGAGCGGCGCACCGCGGTCTCCATCCGGGTGATCGCTTCCCCGAAGCCGTCCGGCAGCTCGACCGCCGCCACCTGGGGCTCCTCCCGGGCGGCGCCGGCGGCGCCGAGGTGGAAGGCGACGGCGACCTGCTGATCGCGCACAAAGAGCCGGTCGCCGAGCACCGTCGGCGGCGTCCAGCTGCGGTCCTTGAGCAGGCGCGCGCTCTGCCGACGCTCGAGGCCCTTCGGCCGGAGGACGGCGGTCATCAGCTCGCCGTGCTCGCCCAGAATCAGGCTTTCAGGTCCCGCCTGGACCAGGTTGGCGGCGCCGAAGCGACGCTCTTTCCACAGGATATCGCCGGTGCGTCCGTCGAGCGCCAGGAGCTGTTTGCGGAAGGTGGTGTAGACGGTGGATCCGTCGCGGACGGCGTTGAAGTGCGAGACCTGGAAGTTCTCCTGCTCCCACGCTTGCTCAACCCGGTCGCGGGCGACGAGCCGCAGGCCGCGGCTGCCGAGGAAGTAGGACGAGACGAAAATCAGGTCCTCCTCGATCAAGAGCGGCGTGCCCAAGATCGTGCGTTGGGGATTGCGGTATTCGTGGCGCCAAAGGAGGGTGCCGTCGGCCGGGTTGAGGCCCACGACGTCGCCCGCGCCGGCGGCGACGATCTGGCGTCCGAAGGCCGTCTCGAGCAGCACCGGCGACGCGTAGCTGGCGTCGAAATCCCGGTTCTGCCAGCGCAGGTCCCCGGTCGCCGGATCGAAAGCCAGCGCGCCGCCCGCCAGCACCACGGCGACGCCGCCGGTCCCCGCGGTCGACGGCACCCACAGTGGGCTCGCGGCGTGGCCGAAATAAGGGATCGGCACCTCGAGCTCCGTACCGAGGGCCTTCGACCAAAGCGGGCGCCCGTCCTCGGCGTCGACGGCCCACAGGACGCCGGTGAAGCCGAGGCCGATCAGCCGTCCGTCGATGAGCAGCGGCGTCGCCTGCGGCGCGTCGCCGTAGGAGGTGTCGACCATGCCGACGCCCTCAACCGGCGCCGGATAGCGGTACTCCCACAGGGTGGCGCCGGTGGCGGCGTCGAGGGCTAGCACCAGCTCTTCATCACCGGCCCGGCTTTGGGTAAAGAGGCGCTCGCCCTTCGAATCGGCGATGAGCGCCGAATAGCCGGGCCCGAGGTCGCGGCGCCACAGCTCCCGCGGACCGGCGTCGCCCCAGTCGGCGAGGGTCGGCGGCTCATCGAGGCTGAAATCCCGCTGCGGTCCGCCGTACTGACTCCAGTCGGCGGCGGCGGGGACGGCGGCGAGGGCCAGGGCGCACGCGGCGGTGGCGGCGAGGCGAGAAAAAACTGTTGGGCGGTTCGGGCGTCGCATCGTGTCCTCCAGGTGTTGACTGGTGGAAGCTACGCCGCCGCCGGTCCGTCGATCGGGGTCCCGGGGCGAGCGGGACGAGCGCGACGCGAGCGGGATCGGTTCTCCCCAGGGACTCGAGATGACAGAAAGTTAATTTTCGCAAGATCGCTATCGGAACGCACCGCGGTTTCCGCTCCTGGCCATGAGAGGCAGCAACACGCTTCCTATCTCCATCGTCACTTTCATCCAGCAAGGAGACTCCATGCCCCGTTCCGTCCCTCTCGTCTTGTCACTTCTCCTCGCCCTGGCCGCGGCGCCGGGACTCGCCCAAGAGCGAGTGCTCATCGTCGGCGACAGCTGGGCGAGTGGATTCTGGTTCCACCGCACGCTTCAGCAAACCTTCGCCAATAACGGTCGCCCCGACCTGCTCGAAACCGGCGAAGAGACCGCGATCGGCGGCACCACCGCCCGCGACTGGCGGGCCCCCGAAGGCCTGGCGCTGCTCAACGGAGAGCTCGACCGCAACCCGTCGATCGACACCGTCCAGCTGACGATGGGCGGCAATGACTTCCTCGCCGGCCCCGAAGACGGCGGTTGGTTCGTCGGCATCTCGCCGGCGGCGCAAACCGCGATGATGAACCGCGTGGTCGGCGACATCATGGCGGTCGCCGACACCATCACCGCCCGCTCACCGGCGATGGAGGTCATCGTCAGCCTTTACGACTACCTGAATGCCCAAGACTTCCCCGACGAGTGCCAAGAACTGGCCCAGGAGCTGGGGTCCCCCACGCCGCGCCAGGTCAATGAAGCGCTGAACCTTTTCCACGACGCCGCCGCGGCCGCCGCCGCGTCACGGCCGCGGGTGACCGTGGTCGATCACCGGGGACTGATGCAGCAGACCTTCGGCTTCCCGTCGGAAGGCATCGCCCCCGGCACAATCCAGCAGCCCGGCGACCTCGACAGGCCGAGTCCGCCCCAGGCCCTCGACGACTGCATCCATCTCAACCGTGAAGGCCTGCTGGCGGTGAGCCAGAACCTCTGGCGTCTCTACTACAACCAGCGCTTCAACGGCGGCGGCGGCGGCGGCGGCGGTGGCGGCGGTGGTGGCGGCGGCGGCGGCGGCGGCGGCGGCACGAACAGCCCCCGCGTCTATATGGCGTCCAACCAAATCGAAGTCGGAGAAAGCGCCGCCGAGGTCGAGATCCGCGTCGAGCTCGGCGAAGCGCCGGACGCGTCGGTGAGCGTCGACTACACCACCGCCGGCGGCACGGCGACGACGGGCCAAGACTTCCAGTCGACCTCCGGCACGCTGCTCTGGAGCGCCGGCGACAGCGCCGCGCAGACGGTCCGCGTCCGGCTCTTCGACGACGGGACGCCGGAGGCCACAGAGCGCTTCACCGTCAGCCTCGGCAACGTCCAGGGCGGCACCCTCGACACCGCCCGCGCCACCACAGAAGTGTCGCTGCTGGACGACGACGGCATGACCACCTGCGAACCGAGCGCGTCGGTGATGTGCCTGCAAAACGGCCGCTTCCGGGTCGAAGTCGACTGGAAGATCCCCGACGGCACCGCCGGCCGCGGCACCACCCAGAACTTGACCGACGCGTCGGGGCTCTTCTGGTTCTTCAGCGACGACAATATCGAGATGCTCATCAAGGTCCTCAACGGCTGCTCGATCCAGAATCTCGAGGCCTACTGGGTCTTCTTCGCCGCCACCACCGACGTCGAGTACACGGTCCGCGTGACCGACACCTCCACCGGCCAAACCAAGGAGTACCGAAACGCCCAAGGCATGCCGGCCCAGCCGGTCCAGGATGTGACGACATTCACAAGCTGCCCGTGATCCCCCGTGAGCTCAGCGTGCCTGGACAGACCTGATCGCCCGGGGGCGAGCGGGTCAGATCGCACTCCCGGCGTTGATCATGGCGTGGCGCCACGCGGCTAGGGAAACGCTTTCCTGGCCGATCCGGCGGAGTTCACAGGCGGGCGATCGGAGGATCGCCCGCCTTGGAGCGGTAGCATGGTGAAATGCTCAGGACTCTGCTCAGCGAGATCCCACGACGACTGATCCGCTCGGTGGCTCGCCCGCTCCGCCGGGAGCCCCTGGCCACCTTCCTGGTGATCGCCGTCTTAGCCATCGGCCTCGGCATGGCCCTGGCGGTGTTCGCCGTCGCCGAAGACGTGCTGCTTCGGGATCTGCCCGCCCGCGACGCCGATCGCCTGGTGAAAATCGCCGCCAAGCGGCTCGATTCGGGCGGTCTCTTCACCGCCCGCTCCCACCAAGCGCACCGGTGGCGGCAGGCGCCGTCGCTCCAGTCGCTCGCCATGTTTCGCCGCGGCACGGTGCACCTGCGCCGCGGGGACCGGACCGAGCGCCTCGGATTCGCGGCGATCGGCCCGGAGTATTTCGAGACGCTCGGCGTCGCCCCGATCGTCGGCCGGGCCTTCGACCACTCCACAAAGGGGCCGGCGGCGCTCATCAGTCACGCCCTCTGGCAAAGCCACTTCGGTGGCGAGCTCAACCCCGGCGGCGCCGGGACAAGCGGGCGAGGCGTCATCGGGAAGACCCTCGAGCTCGACGGCACGCCCCACGTCGTGCTCGGCGTCATGCCGCCGAGCCAGGAGCACGCGGCGCTGGGCTGGCTCGACGTGTGGACACGGCTTGAGATCGATGACGACGCGGCGGGCCTGCACCGCGACTGGGGCTACTCCGTGGTCGCGCGGCTGCGGGACGGAGCCGACGTCGAGTCGGCGAGTCGAGAGCTCGAGGCCATCTCTGCCCGCCTCGCGGGCGAGGCGCCCGAGGCCTACGGCGGCTGGGGCGCCGAAACGCGCGACGTGCGCGGATTCATGGCGGAGAGTCTCGAGAAACCCCTCGCCGCCGTCCAAGCCGCGGCGCTGCTGGTGCTCTTGATCGCCGCCTTGACCGCCGGCCACCTGCTCTTTGCCATCACCTCCGCACGGCGCCAGGAACTGGCGCTCCGTCGAGCGCTGGGCGCCGGCGGTGGCCGGCTGGCGCGCCAGCTCTTCGCCGAGATCGGCGCGCTGGTGCTCGTGGCCTCAGCGCTCGGCGGGCTCACCGCCACCGCCGCGGGGCGCTTGATCGTGACGCGTTTACCCGCGGATCTCCTGCAGCTCGAGAGCTTCTCGGTCGGTCCGCGGGCCGCGGCCTTGGCGACCGGCGCAGCCGCCGGGGTCCTGGGGTTGTGCTTCGTCGTCGCCGCGGTCGCCCTCTCCCGCGCGGGCATCCACCACGCCGCGCGCCGCGCCGGCCAGGGCGGTCACCGGCTGCGCACGGCGCTGATCGTCGCCGAGACCGCGCTGTCGACCGTGGCCATCGCCGGCACCCTCTTCCTGCTCTTCAGTCTGCGCCAGGTCGAGGCCGTTCCGCCGGGCTTCGACGCCGACGGCTTGATCACCCTACGGCTCGAGATGGGCGCCGCCGGGCACCCCGACAAAGAAACCCGACGCGCCGCGCTCGAGGGCCTGCAGTCGGACCTCGAAGCGCTTCCGGGCGTCGAATCCGCTGCGCTGGCCGGCTTCAGTCTGCCGCTCACCGGCGGGGCGAGCGTCTTCCAGGTCTGGGTCGAAGGGCACCCGAGGGCTCCGCAGCCCGACCAGATCGTCAACGCCCAGGTGGTTTCCTCCGGCTTTTTCGACACCTTGGGATCCGGCGCCTCGCGGGCCGTGACTTCGACGTCGGCGAAACCTGGGACGCCAAACGCGCCGTGGTCGTCAACCGGACTTTCGCCGAGCGCTACTTCGCGCCGGACTCGGCCGTCGGCCGCTGGGTCGAATTCGGCAACGGGGAGCGCGGCACGATTGTCGGTACGGTCGAGAACGTGCGCCAGCTGACCCTCGAGCACCCCGCCCAGGCGGAAATCTATCTGGCCTGGGGCACGACACCGCTCAGCCAGAGTGTCTTGATCCGCACGTCTAGCCAAAGCGCCGTGAACAGCTTCGGCCTCCCCCGGTCCGCCGCAATCGGCTCCGGACTCGCCGAATCCGTACGCCGGCGCATCGAAGAGGCGCTGCCGGGGACTCCGGTCTTCGACGCCCGCACCGGCGAGCAGATCGTCCGATCGTCTTACCGCACCCGCACCGTCACGGTCTGGACGCTGACCGCCTTCGCAAGCTTGGCGCTCGCCCTCGGCCTGGCCGGCCTCTACGGTCTGGTGCTGCACCAGGTCCACCACCGCCGCCGTGAGCTCGGCGTGCGGGTCGCCGTCGGCGCCCGCCCGCGCGACCTCTTGGGGTGGGCCCTCGGCCAGGGCCTCCGCCCGGCGGCGCTCGGCGCGACCCTCGGCGTCCTGGGGGCGGTCCTCGCCGGGCGCGCCTTCGAAAGTCAGCTCTTCGGGGTCTCCGCCCACGACCCGGGCGTGCTCGCCGGCGCCGCGGCGGTGACCCTCGCCACGGCGATCCTCGCGGCGCTCATTCCCGCCCGCGGCGCCGCCCGGGTCGATCCCGCGACGGCACTGCGCGCCGAGTAGCCGCCGGTCTCAGCTGGACGGACCGTCAGCGGATCACCCGGATCCCCTGACTGATCGGGTAGAGCCACTCCACGCCCCGCTCGGTGACCACGGCGTCGTCCTCGAGCGGCACCCGCAGCTTGGCGCCGTCCCACGACGGAAGGGCGGTGTAGGCGAAGAGCTCGATCGCCAAGAGATTCGACGGTGTGACCTCATAGGTCAGGCGGACCGGATTGAAGAACGCGATCGACGGACCGATACCGTGGCCCGTATTGCCGACCGAGTGGCAGCCGATGACCCCGTCGGTCGTCTCCGGGTTCTCGGTGGGCTGGTTGAAGCCGATGCGCACGAAGCCGGCGGCGATGAGCGCGTCGTAGATCGCCTGCTCGTTCTCGGCGGCGGTGAGTCCGGCGCGGATGGTTCTCTTGACGATCGCGCGAGCCGCCGCCGCCCGGTCGTAAGCGTGACGCAGCTCCGCCGGCACCTCGGTCTCGCCGTCCTTGAGCACGTAGGCGATGCGCTTCAGGTCGGTATAGAAATTAAGGAAGCCGACGCCCCAATCGAGCATCAGCACGTCACCGCGCCGGATCACGCGGTCGGTGGAAATCGCTTCGATCCCTCCGGGCCCGGTGATGTAGACCGACGGCTGGCCGAAGGACAGGCCGAGGCCGCGCTGGAAAGTCTGCTCGTGCATCCACCACGCCACGTCTTCGAGTGTCGTCTCGCCCGGCGTGATCACCTCATTCGAGAATGCCCGCTCCGCGATCAGTCGCGAGATCTCCCCCGCTTCCGCATAGGCGGCGATCTCGGACGCCACCCGCCGCGACCGGAAGTCGGAGACCAGCTTCTCCGCACCCTCGAGGCGATCAGCCCAGGGTGCGCCGAGCACCTCGCGCAGCTCCAGGTAGCCGCTGTGGGTCAGCCCGTCGGCGGCGCCGATGGCGCGGGAGATATTGACGCCGATGCGCTTCGGCTCACGCTCCGCCACGAAGTCTCTTAGGCTCTCCACCGGGCCGAAGTGATCGTAGGTCCCCGAGGCCTCGAGCAGGTAGCCGGAAATGCCCAGCGCCGCCCGCTCGATGCGATCACCGCCGCGATCCGTGAAAACGTAATACCCCGTGGTGCTGACGTAGCCGCCGCCGAGGTCCGGCGTCAGCGGGTCGTCATAGCCTTCCCGGCGCATGACGATCCACATGTCAAATCCGTTCTCCCGCATCGCCTCCGGCAGGATCAGGTCGAATTTGTCGTGGCGGATCTGGTTCATGCGCTCCCAGCGCTCCCGCGCCTCCCCCGCCCCCGACGGCGCGGCGACGGAGGCGATGAGGAGACCCGTCAACAGGTTCAGCGTCCAGCGCCGGCAGGCTCGGATCATCATCGGTCAAGCTCCTTGTCCTCGATTAGATCGCTAGTCTATTTCCCATCCCCCCGTGACGTCGCCCGCGGCGGCGGACTCACCAGGCGGGGGTCACTTCCCAGTAGTTGCCCGTGCCGCCGATATTTTCGATCACGTTGAGCGTCGAAACGTGCTGCTGCAGGCTCAGCTGACTGAGGAAGCGGGCGGTCTCCGCGTCCATCGTGTCGCCGGACCAGGTCGCCGGCGGCGGGGCGGGGGCGAGGCCTTGGCGTAGCGCCGCCAGCTGCTCCGGCGTGAAGCGGTCGAGGTTGCTGTCGAGGACCTCCCAGAGCACTCCGGCGGTGGCGAGGAACTGCTTCTCGGCGTCGCCGAGGCGGGCAAAGGCGGGGACGACGGTCCGTGCCATCTCGTCGATCTGCCGCTCGATCCCCGGCCCGTCGAGCGCAGCGCCGGAGCCGAAGGCGTAGATCTTGACCGCGCTGCGCAGGTCGCGGGCGGTGAGCGCCAGCTGGGTCGAGGGGTCGTAAGCGATCACCGGATTCTTCGCGAAGGCGATTTCGAGCAGAGCCGGGCGCTCGCCGGCCGGGAGCTGCTGGTTGAGCGCGTAGAGCCCATTGAAGAGCACCATGCGGTAGCCGGCGATTTCCGCGACGTCCGCGGTCGACCGGGCTGCGGTGAGCACCTCTTCGATGAAGGCCATGCCTTCGGCGAATTGCACCGGATCCTCCTCGAACTGCCGCACCGCGTCCCGCTCGAGGCGCGCGGCCTCGGCCGCCGTCGTCTCTTCGCCGGAGAGGAATCGAATCATCTCGAGGCCGCGGTCGAGCTGGGCCCGGCGAAAAACGTGGTCTCCGCGGCTGGCGATCACGGCGTCGGGATCCGGCCGGCGCGTGGGCAGGCTTTCCTTCTCCGCCTGATGGATCGGCACCCCCGAAACCCCCGCCGTCGCCCCGCCGGACTGGGCCGGCGGCGCGGTCTGGATCGGGACGCCGGCGCCCTGCGCCCCGATGGGGACACCGGTCGCCGCCGCGACGGCGAAGTCGAGCGTTCGCTCGGGCTCCCCGTCGAGCGCCAGCTGCACCCGGTAGCGACCCGCGGGCCACGGGGAGTCGTTGCTCAGCTGGAAGTGGAAAGGGCCACTCGCGCCCGTGAGCTCCGTCGAGTCCAAGATGAAGTCGGGGGCCACGCCTTCGGCGTCTACCTCGACCGCAATCCACGTCGCGCTGACGGTGGTCCCGGCGGGGGCGTTCGCCAGGTCACCGGCGAGGAAGAAAACATCGGTGGGCGAGAAAGTCGAGGTCGGCTGCGCCCCGTCGGCGTCGAGGCTCATCCGGGCCTCGGCGACGCGGGCGGTGCTGACCTTGAATTCGCAGCCGGCGACGAATAATCCGAGGCAACACAGCATCACGGGGGCGAAGAATCGTACGGCTGGCGGCATCGCGAACCGAGAACGGGCTAGTGGCGGCGGGGCGGCGTTGGCTGTCAGGGTCACGGGGAATCTCCATGTCGAGGTGATCTTTCAGTCGGGTCACGACATCCACCGGAGATTCCCTTCACGTCGGCGAAAAATAGTTGGAAAAAAGCGCTGGCCGTCACGGACGGGCCGACCACCACGGCCTGCCGCGGGGGCCTCCGAGACGACCCGTCGACACGCGGCGCCGCTCACCGACAAGTCTCCAATCGCAGAACACAAGTAGCGTCGGGGAAGCTCAGGTTCGAGCTGCTACGGACTGATATTGGCGAGGAGGATTGATGCTGGCGGGCCTCAATATGCTACAATGGCAAAAATTGAATGGGAATTCACCACGTGCCTAAATCGACCCCCGCCCCTAGCTCAACCACCGCCGCTCTCTTTTGCCTGCTTGTGCTTTGTGGCGCCCTGCCGTCCAGCGGCCAATTGGCCTGGACGCTCAGGCTTGAGCAAGACATCACCAACCTCGCGGTACTCGACCTGCAAACGGCCGAAACGGAGCCCGCCGCCGAGGTCGACCTCGAGGTCGTCAACGCGATGACCCGCGGCCCCAGCGGCGATCTCTACATCCTCGGCGCCGCCCTCTTCGGCGAGATCGATTCGACGCTTTATCGACTGGATCCGGTGAGCTTCGAGCTCGAAGAAATCGGGCCGCTCGGACTCCCCAATCCGCCGTTCGTGAAGGACATCGCGGCCTTGCCCGACGGTCGGCTGCTCATGTCAGCCGAAGTCGGCGTCCCGGCCGGTCTCTACGTGATTGATCCGGCCACCGCCGACACCACCCTGGTCGCCGAGACCGACGAGCCTATTCTCACCCTCGCCACGCTCGGAGACCGCGTCCTCGCCGGCTATCGCAATAGCGACGATGAATACGGGCTCTACGCCGTCGATCCCGGGACCGCGGCCCTCACGTTCCTCCACCCCCTGCCCGACAATCTTTTCGGCTTCAGCAACGCCATGGCCACAGGACTCGACGGGCGCCTCTACATCTCCGGCGATTTCTTCCCGCCGGTCACGCCACCGATTCTCTTCCGCGTCACGTCGACGATCGACCCCTCCACCGGCGAATCCGAGATCTTCACCAGCTCCTCCACCGCTGACTTCTCGACCTACCGCGGCCTGACCCTCATCGATGCCAGCCTCGCCGTGGCCATTCCCGTCGGCAGCCCGGTCGGCCAGATGGTGCTCTTGACGCTGCTGCTGATCTCCGGCCTGGCGGCGATCCGCTACCGGCTCTAAGAAGCTCGGACCGGCGCCCGGCCGAGCAACAGACGCTCCGTATCACCGGAAGCGAACTAGACGAGGACTCCCCCATGCACACCGCTCCCCCCACGCCCAGCCCAAGAGTCGCGACTCTCTTCGGCCTGCTTCTGCTCATCACCGCGCTCCCCACCGGGGCCCAGTCGGCGTGGACCATGGAAGTGGGAGCAGACGTCACCCACCTCGCCCGACTCGAGCTCCAGACGGCCGAAGTCGAGCCCGTCGCCGCTATTGACGTCAGGGTTGTGGGCGCGATGACCCGCGGCCCCAGCGGCGACCTCTTCCTCCTTGGCGCCGCCACGCTCGGGGAGCCGTCCTCAACCCTTTATCGCTTGGATCCGGTGAGCTTCGAGCTCGAGGAGATCGGTCCGCTCGACCTGCCCAATACGCCGTTTGTGAGAGACATGACCGCCTTGCCGGACGGCCGGCTGCTGATGTCAGCCCAGGTCGGCGTGCCAGTGGGCCTCTACCTCATCGACCCCGAAACCGCTGAGGCGAGTCTCGTCGCCGAGACCGAGGGGCCGATCCTCACCCTCGCCACCTTGGGCAATCGGGTCTTCGCCACTTTCCGGACTCTCGACGATGAGTACGGTCTTTACGCCGTCGATCCCGAGACCGCGGTCCTCACCTTCCTCCACCCCCTCCCCGGGGACCTCTTCGGCTTGACCAACGCCATGGCCGAAGGCCTCGACGGGCGTCTTTACCTCTCCAACGAAGTCTTGCCGCCGACCCTGCCGCCGATTCTCTACCGGGTCACGTCGTCGATCGACCCCTCCACGGGCGCCGCCGAGCTCCTGACCAATAGCGCCTTCCTGATTACGCCAAGCCTCCGCGGCCTGACCCTGATCGACGACAACCTCGCCGTCGCTGTCCCCGTCGGCAGCCCGGTCGGCCGGGTGGTGCTCCTGACGCTTCTCCTGGTCTCCGGCCTGGCGGCGATCCGCCACCGGCTCTAAGCGGTCATCGGGAAGACACTGTGCACTCGGCTAGAGTGCTCGCCCAGCGACCGAGCGCCTTCGACGCGCTCCCGCAGAAAGAGCAGCTGAGCCTGAAGAGACGCGCCTGCGCAGACACCGGCTCGAGGCTTTGCTCAGCGCCGCCAAGAGCGTCGTCGTGCGGGGCCCGGTTTCGACGAGGGCGTCGTGTTCGCGTGGATCGACCGCGCCGAGCAAAGACTCGAAGACGCTGGGCTGCTGATTGCGACCTCTCGGCTGGATTAAGGCAAACCCACCACGCATTTAAGCGCGTCCTCTGACTTTGAAGACACCATGAAATCCGGCATCGACCCCACGCGGCGGAATCGCAATATTGGCACCGAGCGGGCCGGACATGGCGCCGACAATCGGCATGGGATTCCGCAGTCTTGGCATGACAATCGGGTCTACTGGGAGAAGCTCTCGGACCCGGTCCTCGTCGAGCGGCGCCTCCAGTCGCGACCGGTCACTTTTTTCATCGAGCCCACGCGACCGGACTGCGTTCATGCGTGCACCGTCGACGACGTCATGAGGGTTCTCCAGCTGCTTCCTCCAGAAAACCAGCTCTGCGTCACGACATTTGTGTTTCGCCAGCCGACGAGGCGCCAGTCGCAGCTGCGGCCGGTGTGGGGCCGCTGGTCGTATTTTGCGAAGCTGGGTCGGTACCGGGGCCCGGCGATCTACCTCGACGCCCAAGCCCCCGACCGGTCGATCCGCTGGGAGAAATCCTTAGACCCATGCGACTAGCGAGAGCTTGAAAGACTGCGGGACGACGGGCACGAGATCGCAACCTTGAAACGTCATCACGAGATCCGTCCGTGCCTTCCGACCCTCAGAAATACCCAGCTCTTCCGAACGCTGCCTCACGAAATCGGACATCACGTCCAGTGGCAAGGCGACGTCGCTACGGGACGAGAGTATTGGGCGCGTCCTGAGGATGAGCGCGAGCAGTTCGCCCACCGTTTCGCGGGCGAGGTGAGTCACCGCGCCACGATGAAGAACCTGATTCCATTCCCTCGGCAGCTAAGTCTTCGCACGCTCTCGAAGGACGGCCTCCGGCCGGGATGGTTCGGTCTCTAAGCGTGGGACTCGACTTTGTTGAGCTGCTGATGGAGGTCGAAGAACGCTCGACATACACATCCCCGACGAGGTAGCTGCGCTTAGGGGCGCGGCCGAGCGCGGGGCGCCATTCGGGTCTGCGGGAGCTAGAAGCTAACTCGAGCACCGCAGGAACCGATCCCTTGCGAGGCCTCGGCCGCATTGGATCGGATCAAGGGCGATCTGGGTGCTCAGCCAAGGCAAGTCGCTGGCACAGGTCGGAATCCGCCGGTTTGTAGACCGACTCGGCCGGTGTCACCAAATTTCCGTAACCGTCGGGGTTGGCAAACCGGCGTTGCTCGGCCACGAAGTCTGAAATATCCGTGACCTCGAGCAGCTCGTCCTTGCCGTATTTCCCGAGCACCGGCCCGCGCAAGCCGAGCTGAATCGCCCGCCGCTCGACCTTGTCGCCGGTCGGGCCGTGGTCCGGATCCCATTGCAGTCGGACGTCTGAAGTCTTGACGGCTTCACTCCACGCCTCCCTCGTCTCGAAAGCCTTCGGATGGAACGACGACGGCACGGCTTGGGCCAAAATCTCGTCGAATAGCGACCGGGGAAGTCTGACCGCGAGCGTCACCTCCTGGCCGGGCTTGGTCCCCCACCCCGAGCGGTACATCATCCACAGAAAATTCGGCTTGATCCAGCTCATTCTGGAGTAGCTAAACGCACCGCCGAAGTGGCCGTGGCGGCTTGCGTAGTGCCCGATTTCAGGCCGGTAGGCCTGGTAAACGATGATCGACTCCGCGTCATACTGCGCCAGGATGTGTCGACCCTGCCGGGGCCAGGTTTTTGCCTGTTCGAGATAGGGTTTCGCTCGAAGATTCATAATTCGCTAAGGATAAGGGGAATCGCTCGAGCCGCCGGTCGGCGGTTGACGTCGACTTGGGGTCCGGTTGCTGAACGGGTAGAGTCTGCGACCGCCCACGACGTTTGACTTTTTTCTTGGGGCAGCGGCCATGACTCCATCTCGACGCCACGTTCTCGTTCTACTGATCCTCGCAACCCTCGCCGCGGCGGCGGCTTTGTGGTGGCCGCGGGGCGAGCCGAAGGTCAAGCTCGAGACGACGGACATCACGGTCCGGCTCGGAGATCGCGACACAGACGCCCCCTTAGATCTCACCCAAAACTTCCCGGCCGACGCGCGGCCGAAGAATTTGGTGCTCTTCGTGGGCGACGGCATGGGCTTCCAGCAGATCTTGGCGGCCCGAATCGCGTTCCGGGGGCTAGATCGGCCGCTGACGATCGAGAGGCTGCCGATTACGGGCTGGTCGACGACCTACGCCGTGGGCTCCATGCTCACCGACTCCGCCGCCGGCGCCACGGCCTTGGCGACAGGCCACAAGAGCACCAGCGGCAGCGTCGGCGTCGACGCGGAGGGACAGCCGCTGACGACCATCGCCGAGCGCGCCGTCGGCGTCGGCAAGGCGGTGGGCGTGCTCACGGATTCCTACCTCTGGGACGCGACGCCCGCCGCTTTCCTCGCCCACCGGCCGACCCGCCGGGACCGCAAAGGGATCCACGAGGACATGATGGCCTCCGGCGCCGAGCTGCTCATCGGCGGCCGCCCCGGCGAGCTGCCGCCGGAGATCACCGACAGCCTCTTCGCCTCCGGCTACCGACTGATCCACCAGACGGAGGACGCCGGGGCCCTGCGGACTGTCTCCGGACCCACCGCCGTATTGCTGGACGAAGATTCCGTGGCGGAAGCGCGCGGCGGCTTCGGGCTGCCGGAGCTCACCGAGATGGCGTTCGATCGCCTGGCCGCGGACGAGGACGGCTTCTTCTTGATGGTCGAGACCGAGGAGACCGATAGCGGCTCCCACAACCACGACCTGCCGCGGACCCTCGCGGGCATCGACGCCCTGGACCGCTCGGTCGCGACGGTGCTCCGCCGGGCCGTCGAGCGCCGGGACACCCTCGTGGTGGTCACCGCGGACCACGAGACCGGCGGTTTTGTGCTCCACTCCGGCGACGTCGGCGAGCCCCTCAAAATCGCCTGGAC
>JBCDKB010000188.1:0-14592 GCA_038747035.1 Acidobacteriota bacterium
CAAGACCCGCCAGCCGCTTGCGGAAATCGCCGTCCACGTGCCGACCGACGCGGCGCGGGAAGGCCTGGAGCGCCACAAGGCGCTCGTGCTCGAAGAGCTCAACGTCAAGAACCTGCGCTTCGTGACCGATAAGGACGAGCTGTCCTCGGTGACGGTGGATGTGAACTGGCGCGTTGCGGGCCCGCTGCTGCGCGACAAGACCGGCGCCGTGCGCAAGCTGCTCCAGACCTCGCCGCCGGCGGACCTCGCCGACCGCGTGCGCGCCGGCGAAAGCGTCACCCTCGACGTCGGCGGCGGCGCCCTCGAGCTGCCGGCGGACGTGTTCACGCTCAAAACCGTCGGCGCGACGGACCGCGAGACCGTCGAGGAGAAAGACACCGTCGTCGCCCTCGCCACCGCGCTGAGCGACGAGCTGATCCTCGAAGGTCGAGCCCGCGACCTGGTGCGCGTGATCCAAACCAGCCGCAAGAACGCCGACCTCGACCTCGCCGACACCATCGAGCTCGGCCTCGAGCTGCCGGACGACCTGCGCGCCGCGGTGGAAGCCCACCGGGGCTATATCCAGGAAGAAACGCTGGCGACGGGCCTCAACTTCGAAGCCCTCGGCGACGGCGCCTACGCCGAGACCTTCAAAGTCGAAGGCGTCGAGGTCACGGTCAGCCTCCGCAAGGTGTCGAGCTAGGGCCCAGGGTAGAAGCAACCCTGGGCTGAAGAGAACGCCTGCGGCGTATCTCGGATTCAGCGGCCGGCCGTTGCAAACGATCGACTGTAGAGGGACGCAACGGCCATTTCGGTTTCGAAATTGAGAGTTCTCGCCAAGAGATACGCCGAAGGCGTTTTTTCCGAGCCTGGGGTTGCTTCTACCCCAGGTCGCCTCGCCGCCCCAGCGCGCTAAGCCCGCCAGATCGTCTTGACGTTGACGAATTCCAAGAGGCCGTCGCGGGCGAGCTCCCGCCCGAAGCCGCTGGCTTTGGTGCCGCCGAAGGGCAGCCGCGGGTCGCTCTTGACCATGCCGTTGACGAAGACGGACCCGAAGTCGAGCTCGGGGATCAGCCTTTCGACGCGGGCCCCGTCGCGGGTCCACAGGCTGGCGCCCAGGCCGTAGTCCGTGCCGTTCGCGATCTCGAGCGCTTCGGCTTCGTCTTGGAACGGGTAGACGGTGAGCACGGGGCCAAAGAATTCTTCGCGGGCGATGTCGCTCCGCGGGTCGAGGCCCGTCAGCACCGTCGGCGGATAGAAGAAGCCCGGGCCGTCCGGGGGCTCGCCGCCGCAGAGCGCCCGCGCCCCAGCCTCGACCGCCGCAGTCACCTGGCGGGCGAGCTGGTCCCGCAGGTCGGCGCGGGCGAGCGGGCCGACTTCGGTCTCTTCGAGCTGAGGGTCTCCGACGCGTTTGGCCCCGAAGTCGGCGACGAGCCGGTCTAAGACCTCGTCGTAGACCGACGCTTCGATCAGAACCCGCTTCGCCGCGATGCAGCTTTGGCCGTTATTGAGCGCCCTCGACGCGACGCCCTGGGCGACGGCGGCGTCGAGGTCGGCGTCGGCGAAAATCATAAAGGGATCGCTGCCGCCGAGCTCGGCGACCATCGGCTTGAGCGCCCGACCGGCGAGCGCGGCCACGGACCGACCTGCCCCCGTTGAGCCGGTGAGGGTCACGCCGCGGACCGCCCGGTGCTCGATGGCGCGGGCCGCCTGGTTGTTGCTGAGGAAGAGGTTCTGAAGAACGCCCGCGGGCGCCCCCGCCGCTTTGAAGAGGCCTTCGACCGCCTCCGCCGCACCCGGCGTATTGGGCGCGTGCTTCAACAGCACGACGTTGCCCGCCACCAGCGCCGGCGCGGCGAATCGGAAGACCTGCCAGAGCGGAAAGTTCCAGGGCATGATGGCGAGAATCGGACCCAGCGGGTCGAAGCGCACGTGGGCGTCGCGGCCGTCCGACTCCGCCGCCTCCGGCCGCAGATACTCGCCGGCGTGCTCGGCGTAGTGGCGACACACCCACGCGCATTTCGCCACCTCGCCGCGTCCCTGGGCGATCGGCTTGCCCATCTCGACGGCCATCAGCGTCGCAAGGTCGTCCTGGCCTCGCTCAAGCTCCAGCGCGGCTTTCTCCAAGACCGCCGTGCGCTCCGAAAGCGGCCGTCGGCGCCAGGTCGTGAAGGCCCGCGCCGCCGCGTCAATGGCCGCGTCCAGTTCGTCATCCCGCGCCGTCTGGAAGCGCTCCAGAACGTCGCCGGTGGTCGGGTCGAGGGAGCGGTATTCAGTCATCGGCGGCACATTATCTGAAGATTCTTGCTCAGGGCTTCCGCGTCATAGAAATCAAACCGACTGCAAAGCGCGCAAGGCGTCGAGCATGCCGGCGCCTTGGAAGTGCTTTTCGCGGCCGAGGTCGGTGGCGGTTTCGCACAGAATCTCTTTGATGCGCCGCGGCCGCCCCATCAGCTCGAGGTGCCGCGCCATCAAAAGAGCCGCCGCGCCGCTGACGTGGGGCGCCGCCATGCTGGTGCCGTCGAGGCGCTCGGAGCGGCCGCCGGGGGTGGTGCTGGTGATCTTCTCGCCCGGCGCCACCAGATCCGGTTTCGAGCGACCGTCGCCGGTGGGGCCGCGGCTCGAGAAAAAGCTCACGCCGTAGGTGTGGGGACTCATCCGGTGGGTGGCGCCGACGGTGATCACCGCGTCGGCATTACCCGGGTCGGTGATCGACATCGCGCGATAGCCGGCGCCGACCGTGCTCTGGGCCTCCTGCTCGTCCCAGCCCGCGTTGCCCGAAGCCGCCACCACCACCACGCCCGACGCCACCAGGCGCTCGCACTCTTCGCACACCGGCGTGCGTCCGCAGGCGTAATTCTTCACATCGTGGCGGATCGACAAACTCAGGTTGGCGCCGTGGATGGTCAGCAGCTCCTTCTGCAGGTTCAGGTACTGGATGAACTGCAGCGCCGCCAAGACCGTGAACTCATCGTTGGGCCCAAAAGGGTCGAGCACCCGCATGTCGTAGAGACGGATATCCGGGCAGACGCCGAGCATATTGTGCCGACGCTTGTGCTTCGGCAGCTCGGCGTCCTCGTCCTCGCGGCGCCAGTCGGCGCCGAGGATGCCCGCGACGTGGGTGCCGTGGTCGCTGATCGGCACCGGGTAGTCGCCGTCGTGGCTCACCTGGAGCAGCGGATCGAGCAGCTCCCAGTCGATCTCCCGACCCTTCTCGATGCGCCGGGCCAGGTCGCTCAACTGACGTCGCAGGCGCCGCGCCGGGTCTTTCCGCTTCGTGTCGGCCAGGGCCTCGTCTTCCTTGGCCAAGAGCTCGCGGATCGGCGCCAGCTGCTGGTTGAGGTCCGCGTCCTTGAAATCGAGCCCCGCCACGTTGCGCGCCCGCAGCAGCTTGCGCACCACGTCCTGGTCGAGCAGCGGACGCAGTCTGGTGAAATCGTAGGTCTTCACGACGCGCGTGCGCTCGGCCCAGCCGTCGGCGTCGGCGTCGTCTTCGCGCCGGTCCTTCAAGAACGCCGGGTGGCTCGCGTCAATGCCCGAGTCCAGCACCGCCCACGCCAGCCGCTGGCACTTGATGTCAAAGAGCTGGATCGCGGCGTCGGCCTTGACCGTCTGGCGGCTGTCGCTGACCGCCTGGGTCGCCGGCCGATTGCGATTGATCAGCCACAGGGACGGATCCGTCGCCTCCGTACCCGGCAAGCTGCTTTTCAGCAGGACGCAGGCGGCGTTGACGATGAGGTCGTAGTCGACGCTCAGCGGGGCGTCCACGGCTTCCGCCGCCGTCTCGTCAGCACCGGGCACCTCGGGGCGGGCCGGCAGCGCGTCGAGGCGGCCGCTCTCGTCGATCCGCAGGCCTTCTTGACGGGCGCGGTCCGGCGTCATCTCGCGGGCCCAGCTCAGCGTGCCGATGATGTTGACCATCCACAGCAGATCCGCCGGCAGCTGTCGCTCGTCCCCGTCAGACGCGGAGCGGGCGTTGACAAAGGCCTGGAGAGAGCCCCGGGAGTAGCTCTCGGGCAGCTGCTGGCGCGCCCAGCGTTCGACCTGTCGCCCGAGGTCCGCGCGCTCGGCTTTGAAGAGAAGGCGCTCCAGGGTATTCGGCTCGGGCGGCCCCTCGACGTCCGAGTCCTCAGCGCGCTCCGGCAACGCATCGCCCCAGACGAAGGTGCGCCACCACGGCGTCAGCGGAAGCAGCACCTGGACCATCTCCTCGAAGTCCAGGCTCGCGACGACAAAGGACTGGGTGTAGGCGACACGGGACGAGATGATGTCGACGTTCTTCGGCCCATCCTCAGCCCCGCCGGCCTTCAGCTGGCGACGCGCCCGCAGGCGGGACCGCAGCTCGGCCGCCAAGGTCGCCGGGCCGGCGAGTCGGTGCGGCGTCAAGAGCAGATCGAGGGTGCCGCGTTCGCGATCTCGGCCACGCAGCCGCTCGACGTCGGGGTGCACCGAATGCCGACTGCGCAACCGCTCCTCTTCGCGCAGCGACGGCGTCGCGAAGAACGACCAGACCTCCGGTAAGACCGGCGAATCCTGCGTCAGGCGAAAGAGTCGGCCGAAGCCGTAGACCAGACCGTCGACAAGGCGGGGGGACAGCTCCATTTTGATCTCCCGGGAGCGTATTCGCAGTTTTTCTGAGTTTACCGATTGGCCCTCTCCGGCGACGCCGGCGTTGGCGATTTTGGCCATGCGCCGCGGCGCCGGTTGGACTATGCTCCGCGCCATGGATAAAGAGAACGACCGCGGCGGCGCGGTCTTTGCGGGCCTAGTGGAGCTCGACGACGCCGAGCTGCGCTCAAAGCTCACCGCCTGCTGCGGCTCAACGCGCTGGGTCGACGCCATGGTCGACTCCGTCCGCCGCGGCCTCGGCGGCCCTTCCGGACTGAGCCGCGCCGACATCCACCTCTTCGCGGAGCACGCCGCCGACGTGCTCGAGCGACAGGACTGGCTCGAGGCCTTCTCCCACCACCCCCAGATCGGCGACGTCGACGCGCTGCGCGAGCGCTTCGGGGCCCGCTCCGGCGCCTGGTCCGAAGACGAGCAAGCCGGCATGGCCGGCGCCGCGGACGATGTCATCGAACGCCTCGCCGACGGTAACCGCCGGTACCGGGAGCGCTTCGAATACCTGTTCATCGTCTGCGCCACCGGCAAAGGTGCCGCCGAGATGCTGGAGCTTCTAGAATCCCGCCTCGAGAACGACCCCGCCACCGAACTCCAAATCGCCGCCGGCGAACAGCGCAAAATCACCCGGCTGCGTCTCGCCAAGTGGCTCGATCCTTGAACTGCTCATTCCACGTGACCGTCCTGTCATTTCAAGCCCTGGATTACGCGTTCTGAGCTCCGCAGTCTGGAGCCCGATCCGCCTCCGATCGTTCGTTTGACGCCACACCCCAGTTCCCCTGATCTTCTGCCCACGGACCTTTCAACGATGCCGATGCACACCGTCTACCTCGGCGCCGAGCGATTCGCGCGCACGACCCCCCGCGACCTCGCCGACGGCGCCGCCGCTTTCTTTGACGCCGCCTTCCCCACCCCCGACGCCGTGGCCCGCCTCGGCCTCGACGGGCCCCTGAGCGAAAAGATCCACGCCCGCGTCAAAGCCTGCCTCGAGGCGGGCCCCGTGGTGCAGGACCTCCGCCTCGACTTCGAAGACAGCTACGCCGGAGAGGATGCCTTGGTCGACGCCAATCGCTCCGCCGAGCTGGCCCTCGAGCTCTTCGGGGCCGGCGAGCTGCCCGACGGCTTCGGCCTGCGGCTGCCCGCCATGGCCGAGTCGACCGCGGAGCACGCCTTCGAGATCCTCGACCACTTCGCCCGTCCGCTCGTCGACGGCCTCGGCCGATGGCCGGAGGGCTTCGTGGTGGCCCTCGCCAAAATCTCCTCGCCGCGCGAAGTCCATCGCCTCGCCGCCGGCCTCGACCAGCGCGAAGTCGAGTGGGGCCTGGGGCCCGACACCTTTCAAGTCGAGCTGATGGCCGAGACGCCGCGCTCGATCTACGACTCCAAAGGCCGCCTCGCCGTTCCGACACTGCTCGACGCCGCCCCCGGCCGCGTCGTCGGCGTGCACTTCGGAGTCTACGACTACACCGCCTCCCTCGGCGTCGTCGGTGCCCTCCAAGGTCCCCGCCACCCCGCCTGCGACGTCGCCCGCTCCGCCCTCCAAATCGGCCTCGCCGGTTCCGGCGTCGAGCTCTCCGACGGCTCCTCCCGCCGCCTCCCCGAAATCGGCGACGCCGACCTCGAAGACGCCGCCACCACGGTCTACGCGGACATCCGCGCCAGTCTCGAACGCGGCATCTACCGTGGCTGGGACCTCTCCGCCCCCCAAATCGCCCTGCGCTGGCTCGCCGTCACGGCGTTTTTCCTCGAGCACGTCGCGCTCGCTAACGCCGAAACCCGGGCGCTCGAAGACACGTCGACCCGCACGGCCCTCGAGACGCTGCATCATCAGGGTCTCGAGTCCGGGGTGCTCACCGTCGAAGACTTGGCGTCCTAGTCGTTCCTCAACGATTGATCATCTCGTGAAACCGCGCTACTTCGAAGGCGCCGGGCCGCCACCGGTCCACGTCTCGTCCATTGCGAGGCGTCGAAAGAAAGGCGGCTCGCTGGTGTTTCGGGGACCCTTCAAGAGGGACCGAAAGACCACGTTTGACTCAGAGCGAGACCTTGAAGAGAAGTTGAGAATTCTCGTCGAGGAATCAGTCCCCTTCTCGGTCGGAGTCCGGATCCCTGGGCCGGCTGACGAGGTCCAGCTTCTGATGGATTCAGGGGCGCTCAGCCGTCCGCCGGTTGAAATCTCGTGGCTCGGACCTGGCCGCTGGATCGTTCGAGAGATCGTGGAGGGTCAGAACGAGTGGCAACGCGTCGAAGACATGGGTCTGCTGACCAATCCTCTTTTCGACGTCGAGTCACTCCAAACGAAGTCATCCCGAAAAGGCGCCCTCCCCAAAGGTGCCCTCCCCAAAGGTGCCAAGCACTTTTATGAGGATGGACGTTCTTTTATGAGGATGGACGTTGAGACTCGCCTCTGCTCCCCAAAGGTGCCAAGCACTTTTATGAGGATGGACGTTGAGACTCGCCTCGGACCGTCGCGAACCCGCTTCCGAGGCCCAAGCGACGGTAGCCGCGGTCTTAAAACCGGCCGATTTACTGAGAATCTAGGAAGGTTAGAGCCAAAGCTCGCCCATGACGCTGCGCGCAGCCACACCTCACCCGCGCACCCCGAATAGGCGCAGAAAAACCGACTCCGAGCTAGCCCTAAACCGAGAAACCGACGGCTTCGACGAAAGGAAGCCTCGGCGGAAAGCAGTTCTCAGGAAATTTCGCCGTCCGATCGCCCGCCGCAAGCCGCTCGGCGGCGGCCCGGTAGGCGACGACGAAGCCCCGGAAGCCCTCCATCAGCTGGGCGAAGACGGGCCGGGTGGCGTGAAAGTGGGGCTTCGGCGACCTGGTGAAGTCACGCGGTCGCCCATGGGGATCTCGGCTCAAGATAGCGTCGACGCCAAGCGGCGCCGTCCCTTGTGACCGGTGACGCTCCAGGGTCTCGGCTTCGATCGACCGAATCAATTCCTCGACCGCCGACCCCCGCTCGGCCCTCGACAGATGGCTCCAGCACGGGAGAGCTGCAAGGTGTAGCTCCGTCTGCTGAGCAAATATCGCCTCATCGACGGCCTCACCCCGCTGGCGCGCTGCGTGGAGGGCGGTGCGGTCGACCCAAAGACCTGGAATCGGCTTCTGATCGACCAAAGCGCACGCGCAATGCACGCCCGGCCAGTCTTTCGGCGACAAGACAAGGCCCTCCTTCGAGCCTTGAGCCACTATGTAGCGGAGGCGCTGGATCTGGATTTCAGGCTCATCGCTGACCGGCACGGCGTGGTACCGGCCTGCGTAGAGTGAGCCTTCCCAGTTTCGGAGCTTGCCGACTTCTTTCGAAAGGTTTGTCTTCAGGTGGCAGGCAAAGCTGGCCATTTGCTGCACGGAGGTGAAAGAAGCCAGCAGGTGAAAGTGATTCGACAGGACGGCGACAGCGTGCACGGTGGCACCTGTATTCTTCTGGGCCCTGGCGAGGCACCCCGCGACGATGGCGTTGAGACGCCGGGACGGCTTCAAAAGAAACCGGCCTTGGATCGTACCCTGGGTGATCTCGACCACGGCCCCCGGGCGGGGCAAATAACGCGGATTTCGGGGCATGCTGATAAAGACGAAGAATGCGTCGACTTTCAGCAGTTGCGCCTAGATTTCTTTATTTTTCACTTCAGTTCTCAAAGAACGCCTGTCGCTACTCACTATTTTATCTGAACCGCACCTCAAGGTGCCCCATGAATCCCATGGGAGACGTCACTATTCTCAACATCGCGAAGACCACGGAGCGGAATTTCAGTGGACGCGGTGCACCGCACGATTTTCGCATCACAAGATCGCCATCATCACTCCGTAGAAGAGCACGCAGAATCCGCCGACCTCCCCCACGATCAGAGCCCACATAAACCACCCGAGGCTCGGATGGGCGTCACGGAATTGATTGTCCGTTTTCTTGAGAAATCCCTGCCCCATGTAGCCGACGATCGCCATGGCGAAGTACGCCAGCGGCACCGCCACCGCCACAAATTCGACCCGATCGGGTAGCTGACTGATCTCGACAAACTTCGCCATCAGTAACGCGGCGAAGCTGTACATCAACGAAGCTCTGTGTGCGATGTCGACATAGGGATGGGCCTTCGCGTCGTCGCTCGACGCGATCTCGCGGTATTTCCAGACACCGGTGAGCAGCGCGTTGAGGAAAAAGACGCCGGCGGCGAGGATAACGAGCTGATACGCACTCACAGTTCTTAGACTCCAACGGGGGCGTTTTGAGATCTTTGGGTGGCGAAAAGATCGGCCAACGGCTGTATATCAATAGAGATCGGCTACGCCGGTCCCGGGATCACCCGAGGAGCTCACAAAACTTCGAGTCCGAAAGCGGCCGCGCGTGACAGGTCATTGAAGGGGTTTGCGCTAGTGAGGATGAAGACGCTTGGCGCCGCAGCTCCAATCTGGACATCGGGCCAGCATCGACCACACTCCGAGGAATCATCCGATGACCTATATCTGCCGCGGCCCCCAGCTCCTCTACAGTGGTCCCCAATTCCCGCCCCGACTCCGCCCGCTGACGTTTCTGATCGTTCTATGCCTGGTCGCGACATCGACCGTGGCGTAGGAGCCCTCGCCGACGTGTGATCAGCAAGCCGCGGATCGCCCACAAGATCAAGGTTTCGATGCGTTAAGTTCCACGGACGCCTTGCCTACGCCGCCCCGCCATTCCGGCGAGGCGGCGTCTTTTCGTCAACGCGGTCCGCCCCCGGGTTCACTCTCCCCCAAGAGCTTGGAGCCCTCGCGAAGCCCGCGATAGATCGTATTGCGTGTCGAGAAATCCCGCGGTTCGACCGATCTCGAGGGACGACCGGTAGTGCGCCTCCGCCTCTTGAGCCTC
Organism: Acidobacteriota bacterium; assembly: GCA_038747035.1. Taxonomy (GTDB): domain Bacteria; phylum Acidobacteriota; class Thermoanaerobaculia; order Multivoradales; family J023; genus JAUIJL01. The sequence continues at coordinate 9,449 of JBCDKB010000188.1, forward strand.
TCCGAGGGCCACCGCAAGGTCTCCTCGGAGGCGGGCGAATTGACACCTGAAGTACGGAAGGGGCGACACGTCGGCGGCGATCTCGTTGAGGTGACCGACGCGCTGCTTGGCGGCGCTCTGATCCTGTTCGAGGATCTCAAGCTCCAAGAGACGAAGCTGGGCGCTGAACTCGGCCCTGGAACCCGCGCCGTTTTCCTGAGCCTGCACCTCTAGAAGCACCGCCCCGCAAGCTTCCGCCGCCTCTTCGTATTCACCGAGGGCGATGCGCAGCTTGCACTCCAGCTGACCCACTCGGCCGGAGTAGTTGGGGGCCAGAACGTCGTGACTGTCGAGGATGCCTTTGATGTCTTTGAGGACTCGATCAAGAGACGCAAGACGCCCCTGCTCCGCCCGAATTTCGCTCAAATAGAGCATCCCTTCGAGGATCCACTGCTCGTTCGATCCCGCCGCTCCGTTCGCCAACTCGAGGCAGCGGCTCGCTAAGTCTTCAGCCCGCTCCAGATCTCCGATGAAGAGGTACTGCCCCCCGAGGTTGCAGCGCGCGACGATGCCGAGGCCGCTCTCGGCGCCCAGGCTTCGTTCCGCAATCTCCAGAGCTCGCGTACTGGTCTTAATGGCCGCCAAGTAGCGTCCGATGTCCAGCTCCATGATGGCGAGATTGACGTAGACACTGGCCGTCCGATAGTCGTCCGGGCCGTAGATCCGCTCGAAGATTAAAGCCGCCTCTTCAAAGGCATCGCGGGCCTCCACCCTTCTTTGACGGTAGTAATAAAAGCCCCCCAGATTGGTATAGGCGTTGGCGGCCCAGACGTCAAAAGACTCCCCGTCCGCTAGTTCCAACGCTCGACGGAAGTGGAACTCCGCCTGCTCGTCATCACGAGCCAGATCCAGGCACGAGCCGAGCTCTGAATGGCTCGTAACCAGCACCTCCCGCGCCCCCTTATCCTCGGAAGCGCTCGCGACTTCGATCGCTTGGCGGTAGTACTCGATACAGGTGTCGATATCCCGTGAAGACAACGAGAGTTTTCCACGGGCGCTGAGGCTCACCGCGAGGTCGAAGGCGCTATCGGTCAGCCGCGCTTCGCGGATGGACGCTTCGAGCAGGGGCTCTGCCTCTTCGAGCTTGCCCTGCTGCAAGAAGATGACCGCCCGGTCCCGCAGGGACCTCGCGAGCAAGACCCGATCGGGCTCCTCGAGCTCACCGAGGACCTCCTGCGTCCGGTCAAGAAGCCGGGCCGCAGGACCCGGAAGGCCGATGGCTTCGTGGGCCCGGGCGAGCGCGTAGGAGAGCCTCGCGCCGAGGGCGGGATCTTCTTCGACCAGCGCTTCGATCTGGACGGCGCCGGTCTCCACCAGCTCGCGGGCCGTGACCGTGTCGCCGCCGCTACGCGCCGGATCGGCGGCCTCGAAGAGCTCGATAAGGAAGGAAACGACCTGTTCCTCGCTCTTGGTCGCCAGCTCGGCCTGATCGAGGGCGGACAGGGCGACGTTACGTTCGCGCGTCACCGCGGCGGATTGCCACGTCAGGAAGAGGGACAGCCCGGCCAGGACGAGGGCGGTGGCCACCGAGAGTCCGACGCCCAGTCGGTGCCTGCGAATAAATTTGCCGGCTCGATATCGCCAGGTGTCTTGGCGTGCTTCGACGGGGAGGCCGTTCAAGTGCCGCTCGAGGTCGCGGGCCAAATCGCTCGGGGAGCTGAAGCGATACTTCGCCTCGGGGCGAAGCGCCTTGAGCACGATGCTGTCCAGGTCGCCGGCCAGACTTCTATGGAGCGACAGGCGGCTGGTTCCCGTCAGCCGGGAGACCTCTTCGTCGCTCGGCGCCGACTGTTCGAGCACGGCGTGGCTGGGTCGACTGGGTGGACTCTTCTCGATGGCCTCGATCAGAGCTTCTCGGGATCCGGCGCCCCCCAACCGGTAAGGAAGGCGCCCGGCCAGAAGCCGATAGAGAATCACCCCGAGGGAGTAGACGTCGGACGCCGTGGTGATGCCGCCACCTCGGATCTGCTCCGGACTCGCATAGTGGGGCGTCATCGGGCTCTGGCCGGTCACCGTGCGGGCGACGGTCATGGGAAAAGCTTCGGGATCGAGTAATTTCGCGATGCCGAAGTCCAAGAGCTTCGGCTCGCCCACCTCGGTGATCAGCAGATTTGACGGTTTGAGGTCACGGTGGACGACGAGGCGCGAGTGGGCGTAGGCGACGGCGTCGCAGACTTTCACCATCAGACGCACCCGCTCTTCGACACCGAGCGCCTGCTCATCGCAGTACTGATGAATGGGCAGCCCCCGCACGTGCTCCATCACGAGGTAAGGGCGGCCGTCCGAGGTCGTACCCCCTTCATAGAGGGCGGCAATGTGGGGATGCTCGAGCTGGGCGAGAATCTGTCGCTCCGTCACAAAGCGCTTGACGACCTCCGGGACATCAAAGCCGGCGCGCAGAATCTTGATCGCAACCCGACGTTCAAACTCATGGTCCTCCCGCTCGGCCAAGAGCACCACGCCCATGCCGCCGGCGCCGATCCGCTCCACAATGCGGTAGGGCCCCAGGTGCTGGCCGGGCTCGACGCCTTCGGACCGCACCGGTGTCTCGATGGCGGTCGGATCGTCCTCGGTCCGACGTATCCATTGCTCGACTTCCCGCTGGAGTTCAGGGTCTCCGAGGGTCTGCAGGTAAGTCTTGCGAAGTTCCGGCTCGAGCTCGAGTCCGTTGAGCAGAACGTTGGCGAAGCGGCGCAATCGGTCAGGGCTCATGGCTAGTCTGGCCTCTCGCTGGGATTGGATGGGTAAGACGTTCCCAAGGAGGGAATCTATCCAGATCCACGGGTGAGATCCAGGAAAGCTAGATCCGGAGGGGCTTGTGGTGTCGCTATACTTGCGCCGTGAGGTTCGCGCTTCCCATCGCTCTCGCCGCCTTTTTGGCGGCCTCCGTGTGGCCGAGTGCGTCGGTGGCGGAGCCCCTTTTTCACGAGGCGTCGAGCGCTTCCGGCTTCGAGTTCGTGCACCGCAACGGCATGAGCGGCGAGAAGTTCTTCCACGAGATGATGGGATCCGGCGTGGCGCTGCTCGACTATGACAACGACGGCGACCTCGACGTCTATCTGGTCCAAGGCCACGCCCTGCCGCCGCTGACGGAGAAGCAGAAGCCGAGCGATCGGCTGCTGCGTAACGTCTCGTCCGGCGGCGTTTTACGATTCGAGGACGCGACGGCGGAAGCCGGCGTCGAGGTCGCCCGCGGCTACGGCATGGGCGTCGCGACCGGCGACATCGACAACGACGGCTGGGTCGACCTCTACCTGACGAATTGGGGCGGCAACCAGCTGCTGCGGAACCTCGGTCCGGACAGCTCCGGACGGGTGCGCTTCGAGGAGATTGCGGACCGCGCCGGTGTCGCCGACCCCAGCTGGTCCGTGTCGGCGAGCTTCGCCGACATCGACCGCGACGGCGACCTCGACCTCTACGTCGCGAATTACGTGGTCTTCGAGCTGGCGATCCACAAGCCATGCCGCAACTACACCGGCGCCCCCGACTACTGCAGTCCGCTGGCCTACGGCGAGGCCTCGGACCGCCTCTACGTGAACAATGGCGACGGCACCTTCCGCGATGTCTCCCGCTCGGCCGGCCTGAGGAAAGCCGGCGGCGCCGGCCTCGGCGTGGTGGCCGTCGACCTCAACGGAGACCGGTGGACGGATTTCTACGTCGCCAACGACCAGAGCGCCAACCAGCACTGGATCAACCGCGGCGACGGCACCTTCCGCGACGAGTCCCTACTCGCCGGCACGGCGGTGAACGCGGAAGGACGGGCCGAAGCCGGCATGGGCGTGGCCGCAGGCGATGTCGACGGCGACGGCGACGTGGATCTCTTGGTCAGCCACCTCGACCGCGAGACCAATACGCTTTACGTCAACGACGGCGGCGGATTCTTCGATGACGCCACGGCGCGCAGCGGCATGGCGCGGGCGAGCTGGGATTCGACGGGTTTCGGTTTGACCTTCTTCGATATCGAAAACGACGGTGAGCTCGACGTGGCGGTCGCCAACGGTGCGGTCAAGGACCTCGAAGCCTTGGTGCGGGCGAAGGATCCGTTCCCGCTGCACCAGAAAAATCAGCTCTTCCGCGGCGGCGGCGGCACCTTCACGGAGGTCACGGCCACAGCCGGACCCGCCTTCGAGCTTTCAGAAGTCAGCCGTGGGCTGGCGGTCGGCGACCTCGACAACGACGGCGACGCCGATCTGGTGATCAGCAATAACAGCGGACCGGCCCGTCTGCTGATCAATCAGGTCGGACACAAGGCGCCGTGGCTCGGCCTGCGGCTGATGGAGCGGGGTCGCGACGCCCTGGGCGCCGAGGTGAGCCTGGAGCGAGACGGCGCTCCGGCCCTCTGGCGCCGCGTGCAGGCGGACGGCTCCTACGCGTCGGCCAATGACCCGAGGGTGCTTTTCGGCCTCGGCGGCTCCGCGGCCAAACTCACCGCCGTCGTCGTGCGCTGGAGCGACGGCGCCCAAGAGCGTTTCAAAGCGCCGGCGCTCCGCAGCTACCACACCCTCACACGCGGCGACGGCCAGGCCGTACCGTCGAAGACCGCAAAAGGCAGTCCATGAGCGCGCACATTCCCCAGCCGAGGCCACGCCGGCTCGCTGTCTTGGTCCTACTGGCGGTGTTCATTTTCGGCTGCGGTCCCGATCTACCGATCGAGCCGCTCGAAGACGTGCCGTTCCCCGAGCTCGCCGCCGCGGAGTCAGAAGTTCGCGAACAGCTCGAAACGGCCCGTCGTGATCTCGAGGCGTCGCTCGGCTCTGATCAGCCGGCGGCGGATCTCGCCGTCGCCTTCGGGTCGCTCGGCGAGCTTTACCACGGCTACGACCTGGCCGAGGCGGCCATGGCGTCTTACCGCAACGCCCACCGCTTAGCGCCCGGCGACGCCCGCTGGAAGCACCTGCTCGGCATTTTGCAGCGGCTCGAAGGCGAGCTGGAGGGCGCGGCCGCAAGCTTCGCTTCGGTCCTCGACTCGGAGCCCGATGACCTCGCCGCCACCTTGCATCTAGCGGAAGTCCAGCTGGAAGCCGGTGACTTCCCGGCGTCCGAAGAACTCGCGCGCAAAGCGCTCACCCTCGACTCGGAAAGCGCCGCCGCCCACCAAATCCTCG
>JBCDKB010000189.1:0-14571 GCA_038747035.1 Acidobacteriota bacterium
CGATATCGACTACCCGTTCTACGTCACCGCCCATGAAGTGGCGCACCAGTGGTTCCCCCACCGGGCGAGTCCGGCGCGGGCCGAGGGCATGGCCTTTCTATCGGAGACGTTCGCCCAATACGTTGCGATGCGCGTCATGGAGGAGCAATTCGGCCCCAATCTGATCGGCAAGTACTTGCGCTATGAGCTCGATCGCTACCTGCTCGGCCGCGGCGTGTCGCGCTTCGAGGAAAGGCCGCTCGGGACGGTCCATCAGCAACAGCACATCTACTACAACAAGGGCTCACTGGCGATCTACGCCGCCGCGGATCTGATCGGCCGCGACGTCATGGACGCGACGCTGGCGCAATATCTCGAACGTTTCGACGGCGCCGGGCCGCCCTATCCGACGTCGAATGATTTCTTCGAGATCCTCTACGCCAACGCCGCCCCGGAGCACCACGGCGCCTTGGAGGATCTCTTCGAGAAGATCACCTTCTTCGATCTGGCGGTCGAGGACGCGTCGTGTGAAGCGCTGGGCTCGAATCGCTACCGGGTGAGCCTCGACCTCACGGCTTCCAAAGCCTATGCGGACGGCGTCGGCGAGCTGACCCCGGCGACGCTCGACGACGTCATCGAAGTCGGCGTCTTCGCCGAGCGGCGGGTCCTGCGCAAAACGAAACCCAAGACCCTCGAGCTCGAGCGCCGACGGTTGACCGGCGACACCCGGGTGATCTTCGAAGTGGACCAGCTGCCGCTCCGGGCCGGGATCGATCCCTTCTTCAAGCAGATCGACCGACGGCCCGGCGACAATGTCGTGGACCTGGACTGTGGCGACGGGCCACCCGCCGCCGTGGGGGCCCCGGGATAAACTCCCGGCATGCTCCTCCAAGCCCCCGATAAATCCCGCCGTCAGCCCTCCGCCGCGTCGACGGCGGGCGTCGTACGCCGGATCGTCCTGACGCGAAAAGGCGCCCTCACGGTGGGCGCCGTCGCCCTGGCGACCCTGGTGACGGTGGGCGCCGCCGCCCAAGAGAAAACGCCTCGGCCAGCGCCCGCTCCGCCGACCGCCCAAGGAGAAGCCGTGGCCACCGAATCCACCGACGCCGATGCCGACTGGACGACTTTTCGCGGCGACCTGCGACGCACCGGCCACCACGCCGAGAGCTACTCGCCCCTCGACGACGCCGTCGAGCTGTGGCGCTACGGCACCGGCGCCCGGGTCGAGTCGTCTCCGACCCTCTGGCGAGGCCGCGTCTTCGTCGGTTCGTTCAGCGGTTTTCTCTACGCGCTCGACGCCGACACCGGCGAAGAGATCTGGCGATACGACACCGGCGAGCTGGTCCGCGCCTCGCCGGCGGTCGTGGACGGCGTCGTGTACTTCGGCAGCGACGATAATCGCCTCCACGCCGTCGACGCCCTGACCGGCGAACGGCGCTGGGCCTTCGAATTCGGCGAGGGGGGTGAACAGAGCTCGCCGGCGGTGGTCGACGGCGTCGTTTACTTCGGCGCCTTTGACCGCCACGTCTACGCCCTCGACGCCGACACCGGCGAAGAGCGCTGGCGCTACGACGCCGGCGGCAGCATGCTGTCGTCGCCGGCCGTGGAGGATGACCGTCTCTATATCGGCGTCATGGACGGCACCGTGCACGCCGTCGACGCCTCGAGTGGGCAGAAAATCTGGAATTTCAAAGCCGGCGACAAGCCGATCTTCGCCTCCCCCGCGATCGCCGACGGCACGCTCTTCATCGGCGCCTATGACGATCACCTCTACGCCCTCGCCACCGCCGACGGCGAAGAGCGCTGGCGGCGACAGCTCGGCGGACCGATCTTCAGCTCCGCCGCCGTCGCCGGCGGCCGGGTGTGGGTCGGCGCCGGCGACGGCTTCTACGCCCTGGACCCGGCCTCGGGGGCCGTGCGCTGGAAGAGTCAAGAGCCCACCGGCTCGGTCTTCGGGTCTGCGGCCGTCTCCGCCGCCGCCGATCGCGCCTACATCGGCAGTAGCGAGATGGGGCTTCTGATCTACGACCTCGAAGGCACCCTCGTGCGGCGCTTCGACATCGGCGACAAGGTCTGGAGCTCGGTGACGGTCGCCGCCGACGGGCGCTTCTTTGTCGGCGCCCACGACGGCCACGTCTACGCGTTCGGACGCGGGCCGGTCAGGGAATAGGCCCGAGGCGGAGCCCCGGCGGCTCCGCGTGAGCTCCGTCAGTCGATGGCGAACGACTGGAGTGAAACCGGCAAGCCGCCGCAGTCGCCGGAAACCAGCGTCAGGTCCAGCTGGAGCACGTCGGGGAAGTCGGTTTCGCAAATGAAGCAATACTGCGTCCCCGCGGTCAGCGCCACGTTGTTCACCGTGCCCGAACCGGTGCCGGCGGCCGACGCGGTGCACGACGCCGGATTCGTCGAGCAGGATCCTTCGACCACGTTGACGGCGCCCTGGACACCGAGTTTGGCGGCGCCGCCGCTCAAGAAGACCGGGTCGCCGCACCGGGCGTTGATCACGCAGCTATTGGTCGGCGTCAGGCAGGTCACGTGGTCGACGCCGAGCTCCTCGCAGCCGGTGCCGGTCAGGGTGAAGTCGTCGGTCGCCGGCGTCGTGCTAACGCTCACCGGCAGCGTGTCGGCCATATCGAGCGAGTCACCGGCCCCGCACGTCTCGGCGGGCGGCTGGGCGAAGCTGGCGGAGGCAAAGAGAAGAACTAACGGGACAAGTGTAGACAGCACGGGGCGCATGCAGGATCTCCAGCGGAATGGGGGCGCGACCTCGGCGACGCCGACGTCCGCTTCTGTTTATGGATTCTCTCAACTCGACATGCGTAAAAAAGGACCTTGGTCTGTCACCAAGCGCTCACATAGGACGAAATGGGGCGCGAATGCCTGGAAAGACTGCGGCGTAGAGTCAACCAACTGGCCATAAAACTCCACACAAAGAGGTCCCATGCACCCTCCATCCGACGCCGCCCCGGTCAAGCCGGTCGCCCCGAAGCCCGCTACTTTGGAGCAGCGCCAATATCTCGACATCTTGGCGGTCGCCTTCAAAGGACTCGCCGGTTTGGGCTTCTTCTTCGGCTGTTTCCCGCTACTCCAGTGCTTGAAGGCCTTCGGATCGCTCTTCCAGATCGCGGTCGCTTCCTTCAACGGCTTCCCCTTCTCCATCTTCGTTTTCGAGCTGTTCCTGGGTACCTTCGGCCTCCTCTTGACAGTCGCCTTCTGGGCCTACGGCTTTTACATGCTCAGGGCGGCCAAGGCCCTCCGCGCCCGCCGGGACTACGTCCTGTGCACGGTGATGGGCGCCGTCTCACTCCTGCTCGCCCCGCTCGGCACCCTCGTCGGCGGCTTTGCGCTGGTCCTGCTGCTGAACGACTCTGTGAAGGCCGAATTCGGCGTCGAGCCCTGGCGTTGACCTGCCCCGCGCTCCGATAGCGCCTAAGACAGTGTGCCGGACGCCTTGAAAAGCGCCCCCATCCTCGACTTCCCACCCGCTAGGAGCTCCCATGCATCCCACCGATACCGACCACTCCGCCGCCGCACCTGAAGCCGGCTCGGCGACGCATAGCCCGGCCGCGCCGACGCCGCCCATGACCGAAGAGAAGAAGCAGTACCTGGATATCCTGGCGATCGGCTTCTACATCCTCGCCGGGCTGGCGATTCTCTTCGGCTGCATCCCGATCATCCACGTGGTCTTCGGCGCGGCGATGGCCCTGGGCATGGTCGCCGATCCGAGCGCTGGAGCGCCGTTGGTCGGCGCCGCCTTCGGCTGCTTTTTCATCGCGATCGGCGGACTCTTCGTCGCGTCCGCCTGGGCCTACGGCTACTTCATGATCATCGCCGGTCGCGCCCTCAAGTCCCGCTCGCGCTACGTCCTATGCACCGTCATGGCCGGTATCTCGTGCATGTTTGCGCCCTTCGGCACTATCGTCGGCGTTTTCGCGCTGGTGCTCCTGCTCGACAACTCCGTCAAGCGCGAGTTCGGCGTCGAGATTCCGCGCTAGGAAACACCGCGACCCGGCCCTGTCGCCGCATTAGGTTCCGGAAGGCTACCCCGGCTGATCGGCCCGCCCACCTCAGCTATGATGGTTAAGGCCAACAGATCAAGGGGGAGTTGATGAGGGACGTCTTTGTCATTTCTGACCTGCACCTCGGCGGGGGCTACGCAGCGACACCCGAAGCGGGGCGTGGGTTTCGCCTGCTGACGCAAAAGGACCCGTTGCGCCAATTCCTGTCTGAAATCGCCGACCTCGCGACGCCGGTCGAGCTCGTGATCAATGGCGACTTTGTGGACTTTCTCGCCGAGCGCCACACCCAGGAGCCCCACTGGCGCCCTTTCGTCACCGCGGAGCGCGACGCGGTCGGAATATTTCGCACTATCGTTTCCCGGGACCCTGAAGTCTTCGCCGCACTCAAAAAACTCATCGCCTGCGGCCACCGCCTGACGTTCCTTCTTGGCAACCACGACCTCGAGCTGACCCTGCCGGCGGTGCGTAAAGAGCTCGAAGAGACGCTCGGCATCGGTCCCCACGACTACACCTTTCTGCTGGACGGCGAGGCCTACCAGGTCGGCGACGCCCTGATCGAGCACGGCAACCGCTACGACCCGGTGAACGAAGTCGACACGTCGAAGCTTCTGGAGCTGCGGTTACTGCATTCACGGGGATATGAAGCCCCGGAGGACGCTTTCCTCCCTCCGCTCGGAAGCCGGCTCGTGTCGTCCGTCTTTAATCCCATCAAAGAGATCTGGCCCTTCATCGATTTGCTGAAGCCCGAATCCGAGGCGCTGGTGGCGGTGCTCCTAGCGCTCGACCCGGACCTGAGGGGTCACATCGGATCCATGGTCGGCGCCTGGGCCCGGGGTCCGCTCCACGATTTCCGAGGGTCCTTGCCCGAGAGCCTGGGCGCAGACATCTCTTCCACCGCGGCCACGACCACCCGAGGCGGCGGGGGTGAGGCCCAGGAAGATCCCCTCGCCGATTGGCTCGATCGCGCCCTGGGCGAAGACGCCGATGGATTCCTCGAGGCGGTCGACGGGCTTGCGGAATCCCGATCCGCCCCCCGGGCCAAGGCCGAAACCCGCAGCCTTGCTGTGGACTACGGCTCGCGCGCCGCCTTCCGCGGCGGCGACGTTTCAGCCACGTCGATCTGGGCCCGCTTCAGCCTCTTCCGCCAGGTTCTGAACGGACGCTTCGCCTCTTGGGACACCCGGGTGCACCTGGTGCGGCAGGCCCTTCGCGCCCTGCAAGGGGATCAGAGCTTCCGCCGCGATGTCGAAACCGGGAAGAGCTATCTGGAAGCCGCAGAATCCCTGACCCGCGGTCCCTGGCCCGGGGCGCACAAATACAGCGCCGTCATCTTCGGCCACACCCACCTGCCCAAGTCCGTGCGACTCGAGAGCCAAGCGCTCTACCTGAATTCCGGATCGTGGGCTGACCAGATGCGTTTTCCGGCGGCGCTGATGGATGACTCCGATGAAGTCGCGCGCGAAGCTCTGGTTTGTTTTCTCGACGACTTGAAGGCCGGTCGCCTCGCTCCGTATATCCACTTCGAACCCACGTACATCAAAATCGAAGTTGACGACGCCGGACGAAGCCGCAGTGAGCTCCGCCGGTACGTCCCCGGGTCCATCGCCGCGGGCGGCCTGTCCGCGCGCGGAGCCGTGAAGCCGTAGTGCTGACGCCTGAGCAGCGCCGGGCGGTCGTTAAAATCCACGTCTGGGACGGCCGCCACGTGCTCGGACGGGGAACCGGGTTCTTGGTCGCCGGGGACCTGGTGGCGACCGCGCTCCATGTTGTGGCGGACCGCCAGACCGGTCGATGGCTCGGCGAAGTTCGGGTCGAGTTCTTAGCTGAGAAGAGCCTCGGGCTCGAAACCCAGTGGACGGTCGGCGTGCGAGTCGAAGACGGCTGGAGCTCGACCCAAGACTGGGCCCTGCTCAAGCTCAAGGACCGCCCGGACGCCCGGCCCTTGGTACTCGGAAGCTCGGATCTGGTGCGCAACGGCATGGATTTCGTGAGCCGGGGCTTCCCGGACGCCAACTCCATCGACGGGCTGAGCTACCAGGGGCAGGTCCGAGACATCCACGGCACCTACGAGGAGGTCGCCCACGCTTTCCACCTGTATAGCGGCGAAACCCGCGGCCTACCAGTCCAGGGACTTTCGGGGTCCCCGTGCCTCGTGGCCGGCAAGGTGATCGGCGTCGTCCGCAGCGCCCTCCTCGAAGGCGGGCTCGGGATCGGCACGATCTACGCGAGTCCCTCCGACCTCTTGGTCTCCGGTGCGCTGGATGAAGCCCGCGGCAATCCCTTCAAGAGCCTCAGGCCCTACGAAGCCGCCGACCAGAAGCGCTTCTTCGGCCGGGACGAAGACATCGAGGTGGCTCTGCGGAGGCTCGAGGACCTCGGGCTTTGCATTCTGCTCGGGGACTCGGGTTGCGGGAAAAGCTCGCTCGCGCGCGCCGGCGTCGGCCCGGCGGTGGAGGCCGGAAGACTCGAAGACGGTCGTCGGTGTTGGCGAACCTTGACCCTTCGGGTCGAGTCGGCTCCGTATAGCCGCCTGCTCGCGACGCTTCGGGAGGCCGACCTACTCGACGACGGCGAAGCGCCGGAACCGTCCGAGCTCGGGCCGCTGCTCGAGCACCGGCTCGCCGACGGCGACGGGTGCGATGCCCTGTTGCTCATCGTCGATCAAATGGAAGAGCTCTTCGCCGGAGCCGTCCCCGACCGGGAACGCCACCACCTGCTGGAGGCCATGGTGCGCCTCGGCTTGGGCGAAGACAGCCGGGTCAAGACCCTGGGCACGATTCGCTCGGACTCCATGGGTCGGTTGCTCAGGGCCGTAACGGAGTCGAGTCGCGCCAAGGACGCCATGCAGATCGTGGCTCCCCTGTCCCGCACCGGCCTCCGCCAGGTGATCCGCAGCCCCCTCGAGCGGGCCGGTCTGTCGATTCCGGAGAGCCTGGTCGATCACCTGGTCAACGAAGTCGCCGACGAACCGGGGGCCCTGCCGCTGCTGCAGTTCACCCTCCACCGGCTGTGGGAGCTGCGCGATTCGGACGCCGTGACCTGGAAGAGCTACGACGGGATCGAGGGCGGCGTGCAGGGCATCGTGACCCGGGCCGCCGATCGCGTCATGGCGGAGCTCGACCCGCACCGGGAGTGGCCCGTGGTGCGGCGGCTGTTTGAGCTCCTGGTCGATCCGCAGTCCGAAATCGCGACCCGCCGAGCCGCCTCGAGCACTCGGCTGCGGGAGCTCGTACCCGGCGTTTCGGGTCCGCTCTTGGACCGTTTCATCGCCGCGCGCCTGGTCACGGCTTCCGAGCGGAGGGTCGAAGTCGCGCACGAGGTCTTGATCAGCTCGTGGGAGCTTCTCCAAGGCTGGATCCAGGAATCGCGGGCCCATTCGCAAGTCAAGGCTGAGCTGCTGTCGGCGGCCGCCGACTGGCCAGGCGGGGCCGAGTCGCTCCTCGAGGGCGCCCGTCTCGAACGGGTCCTCGCCTGGGCCGAGCAGAGGGCGGCGGAGGTCGAAGAAGAGCACCGGGACGCCGTCCGGTATCTGCTGATCTCCGCCGCGGCGGCGGGTCGCCACCTCGACCAGCTCCTCGCCCAAATAGCCCCGGAAACGGCACTTGCCGCCGCCGACGAACTGCTCGCCGCGGAAAAGGCGACCCACCGCCGTCTTGCGGTCACGATCCTGGAACAGATGCCCGCGGAATCCGACGGGACTTCAAACCGCCGGGCGCTTGACGTCCTGCGCAAGCGGATCGAGGTCGATCCGAGCTTGGCGGTGGTCGACCGGGCGACGGCGGCTCTGTGGAGTCTCGGAGCCGGCCCCGGGCTCATTGAGTGGCTCGCGGAAGAGGCCCGGGAGTCGACCAGGAGTCGACTCCGGTGGGGCCTGGCCTTTTTACGCAACCGGCGCGCCACCGCCGCTGAAGTCCCTCCGGCTCTGGGGGCCGGCGAGCGCCGTCGCGTTCGCTGGCTAGCGGGCTTTCGGCTCTTTTTTGATGAGCGCAACCGCCTGGCCTTTCCGCTGATTCTCGTCACGGCCACGGCCATGCTCTTCTGGACGTCCTACGGGATTCTATCCTCGTTCCTCCGAGCCGACAGGGAATTCAGACTCGGCTCCCTCCCCTTGGGCTCCACCGACTTCCTGCTCGTCGTGGGGCTTGCGTGCGCCCTGTGCAGACGGGCGTGGATCGATCGATTCGAGCTCGACCTCCGTCGAATACGGGGGATCGCCACGGCGATTGTTCTCATCGACCGGGGCCCCGGTTTCGTCGGCCGGCTGATCGCACGGCTGATCACCTGGGAGCCGATCGACCTGGTGAACGTGACCAGCGACGTGGTCAACCTCCTTGGCTACTATCTGCTTTACGTGGTGCTGCTCTCGTTTTTTGCCGGGCGTGAAGAGCCCGTCGACAACCCGTGGCGGAGGATCTGGCGGATTTCGAGTCGAGCGGCGCTCTTCGGCAGCCTCTACTTCACGCTCGTCACCGACCTTTCGTCGTATTCAGCCGGGAGCCTCCTGGACCTCCCGGTCAACGCCCGTCTTCTTGAAGCCACCCCGGGCGCCACCCTGACCCTCCTGCTTTCGCGGTGGGTCGGGGGCACGGTACTGATCGCGCTTTCTTTTTCCACCTTCTACGCCTGGTTGCTTTACTCGCGAGAGGACTTCGACGCGACGGGTTGGCTCTCCGCATTGACCCGCCGCCTCGGGCGGCTCGAAGAGGCCCAGCCGGCGCGGCAGGCGTTTCGCCCGCTCGCCGGTCTAGGGCTCTTCTCGGCGCTGGCCGTCGGCGCGTGGTTTGCCCTTGATCTGCCGATGAGTGCCGAACAGCAATTCCTGCGCGGCGAAGACCGCCTCCGCTATGGGCGCACGGCCGAGGGCGAAGAAGATCTGTCGCGCAGCTGTCTGCGCGGCCACGACTACGCCTGTTCGAGTATCACCAACCACCTCACCTTCCCTGAGCCAGGGGCCGGCCTCAAAAAAGAGGCCGTCTTCTTCGCTCTCTTGGAGTGTGTCCAAGACAGCGACGGCTACTGTGGGAGGTTGCAAGACCTACTGAGCAGATATCGCCGAGACTCGGTCCGTGGCCTGGAGGCCATGTGCGAGGAGTGTGGCGCCGAGCCGGCCTGTGAAGCCACTGCGGCCCTGACGGTCGAGCCTGACGACAGTTGGAGGGTTGATCGGGAGGCGCTCCCGCTGTCTCGGTGGCCGCTGGCTTCGGCCAAGGCCTGCTGGTCACGCCTGACTGAGCGTTGAGCTCAGCCGGGTGGACGGGCGTCCGCAGGCCCTCCCCCTTAAAGACGCCCGACCTTATTCAAAACCCCACGGCGCCGGCGGCTCTGGCACCGCCGAGGTCAGGTCAAAGTCGGCCTGGAAATGACGCTCCGGACGTCGCAGGACGTAGGAGAACCGTTGGCCCGGATCGATCTCAAAGCTCCACACGTTGGTCACAGAGGCGTCGAGGCCGTTGGCGACGAAGAGCTCCTTCGAGTACTCGTCGACTGGGAAGAGCTGGACCGTCGCCTCGCCGGGCTCCGCGGTCGACCCGCCGTAGAGCGTCACCGCGTCTTCACCGCCGTCTTCGTGGCGGTGGTCGTGCTGGAGCTTGAGGCCGTCGTCCGTGCGGGTGAGCACCCAGGTCCGCGAGCGGTTCTCGCCGACGTGGAACGGAATTTCGAGACGATCGTCGGCGCAGCGCCTGACGTGCATGGTCATCACCTGGTCGGCGAAGTCTGCGTCGACTTCATCGTTCGAAGTCATGCGCCCGGCGAAGGCCTGGCCGCAGAGGTTCGTGAGGTTCGCCCAGAAAGCGTCCTGCGGCGACGGTTCAGGCTCGACCGGCGTCACGGGCTCGGCCTCCGCCGACTCCGGCGCCGCCGGTTCCTGGGACGCTTGGGGGCCGCAGGCCATTAAAGTCATCAAAGGCACGGCGAAAAGTATCGAGTACGTCCTGCGGATCATCGTCATCTCCATTCACGTCTTGGCGGCGGCGACGTTTCGGGGACCCACCGCCGCCAGTTCATTGACCAGCCGATCGTAGCTAGCGGCGCTGAGACCGAGGCGCTCGAGCCAGCTATCGAAGTACTCCAAGTAGCGCAGGCTCGACGGTTTGGGCCCCCCGTCGGCGCCAAAGTAGAGGTGCGCCATGAAGTCTTTTTTATTCTGGACCTTGTCCGCCGCCAGCATGGCATTGACCTCTGCGAGGGGGCTCAGCTTGATGGCCGCCCCTCGGCGCGGCTTCATCGTGCTGATGTAAGCGTTGGCGACTCGACGGTACTCCATCGCCAACGCCACGACATCGGTCGATAGGACGTCGATCGCCAGCTCTCCGGCCAAGGCTCGGGCCAAGTGCTTGTCGCTCTGAAAAATCGGATGGACGCAGTAGGCGTCGACCACCCTCGGTCGCCAGCCGAAGAGTCGGACAAGCACGTAGACACCGTCTTCAATGTGCTGGAGGTACGAAACGCCCGTCCTTCGGGCGACGCGCCCACGGTAGACCTCTTGGATCAGCAGGAAGGCCTCACTCTGGACGAGCTCTCGATCGACCAGAGCTCGTACGGCTTCCGGAGACTCTTGGCCCGGATCGAGCCGCGGCAACAAAGGCGTTTCCTGGGGCACGGCGTGATCTTATCTTTAAGGCCCTCGGGTCAAATCAGCAAGATCGACGGGCTTGCTCTATACTCTCCGCCCGCGGGCCGGCGCTATTTCTTGGGCCGGTCCCCGCCCCTCCCCTGACGCGGCGTCCGCCGCGGCAGCTCTTTACACCGCAGGATGACGGTCCAGGGAAGAGGAGTGTGAATCTCCCGCCGCCCCGCGACTGTGTTCAGGACGAAAGCCGCACATAGCCACTGTCGAGGGTCGATCACTGCGATCGACGGGACGGGAAGGCGCGGCCGGTAGGACGAGCGTTAGCCAGGATATCTGGACGTCGATCCGGTTTCACTTCCTCCGAGGAGCGAGGAAAGGAGCCAAGCATGCCTCTCTTGCCTTTGACCCGAAGGTCGGCGTTTGCCGTCCGCTTTTTCCTATGCACGCTTATCGTCGCCGCGGGTTTCGCCGCGCCGGCCATCGCCCAGAATGCCGCCGACCTCGCGGTCGTTGAAGATGAAATCACCGTCGGCGCGAGCTTGATCGACGTCGAGAAAGACCGCACCGGCAGCACCGTCACGGTCATCGACCGCGACGAAATCGAGCGTCGCAACCAGCCGACCGTGCTCGAATTGCTGCGCACCGTCCCCGGCCTGGAAGTGAACCAGAGCGGCGGCCCCGGCAAAATCAGCAGCGTTTTCATCCGCGGCGGTAATTCCTCACACACGCTGGTGCTCGTCGACGGCGTGCGGATGAACAACAACACCACCGGCGCCCTCGACTTCGCCGACCTGACCGCCGTCAATATCGAAAAAATCGAGATCATCCGCGGCCCGCAGGGCGTGCTCCACGGTTCGGAAGCGGTGAGCGGCGTCATCAGCGTCACGACCCGACGCGGCGACGGCGAGACGTCCGGTTTTGTGCGCGGCTCCGCCGGCACCGAGAACTACACCCGCTTCGCCGCCGGCGTCCGCGGCGGCGACGAGCGCCTCCACTACAGCCTCTCCGCCGCCCGCGTCGACACCGACGGCATTTCGGCGGCGAGCGAAGCCAACGGCAATACGGAAGACGATCCGTGGGAGAACCTGACCGTGTCCGGCCAGGTCGGCGGCGCCTTCTGGGGCGACGGAGAGGTCAACCTGGCCCTGCGCTACATCGACGGCGAAACCGGCATCGACGGTTTCTCCTTCGGCGTCGGCCCGGTGGATGATCTGAACGCCCTGCAGACCCGCGAGTACTTCTCCGGCGCCCTCAGCTTCGAGAAGCCGGTGACCGACCGCTGGACCCAGACCCTCACCGTGTCGACGATCTCCGACGACCTCGCCGGCATCGACCCGGACAACCCGTTCGGCAACTTCGAGATCGAAAGCGAGACCTTCAGCGTCGTCACGCAGGCCAATATCGAGCTCAACCCGTCGAACTCGCTCTCCGTCGGCTACCGCGTCGAAGAGCGCGACGGCGCCAGCGTCGGTTCCTACGACGAGTCCCTGGACCTCGACTCCCTCTTCGCGGAATACCGCTGGTCCCCCAACGACCGCGTCGACCTGTCCCTCGGCGTGCGCAATGATGACCACACTTTCTTCGGCGACGAGACCACCTACCGCGTGTCCCTCTCCGCTCGCCTGGGCGAGGTCGCCCGCCCCCACGGCTCCTTCGGCACCGGCTTCAAGGCGCCGACTTTGAGCGAGCTCTTCTTCCCGGGCTTCGGCAACCTCGACCTCGCCCCCGAGACGAGCGAAGCGTTCGACCTGGGCGTCGAATTCCAATTCGCCGACGGCGACGTCGTGCTCGACGTGACCTACTTCGACTCCGAATTCGAAGACCTGATCCTCTTCACCTTCCCCGGCGGCTTCGTCAACGTCGCCGAAGCGACCAGCGAAGGCGTCGAGCTGACCCTCGCCTGGAAGCTCAGCGACGGCGTTCACCTTCGCGCTTCCCACACCTACAACGACACCGAGGACCTGTCGACAGGCCTGCAGCTCGCGCGACGCCCCGAGGGGCGCACGACCTTCGGCCTCGATTTCGAGATCGACGAGCGCTGGAGCGGCTCGGCGACCGCCATCGCGGTCAACGACCGCATCGACACCACCACCCTCGAGATGGACGACTACGTGCGCTTCGACCTCTCCGTCGCCTACCGGGCCACCGAGCGGCTGCGCCCGTTCGTGCGCTTTGAAAACCTCTTCGACGAGGACTACAGCGAGATTCCGGGCTTCACCTCACCCGGCTTCACCGCCGTCGGCGGCCTGCACGTCGATTTTTAGGCGGTCCGGAATCTCAGCACCGGGGCGCCGACGGCGTCGGCGCCCGCCCTTGATATGAGCTCCCCCCCGTCTTTGGCCGAGATCGAGGCCCACCTCGACCACCTCACGAAACCGCCCGGCAGCCTCGGTCGCCTGGAGCGCTTAGCCGCCCGGCTCTGCCACATCCTCGGGACCCTCCAGCCCGAGACCCGGCCGAGGCGCCTCTGCCTCTTCGCCGGCGACCACGGGGTGGCGGCCGCCGGCGTCACGGAATGGCCTTCGGAGGTAACGGGCCTGATGATCGCCAATATCGTCGGCGGCGGCGCCGCCTCGAGTGCGCTGGCGGCGTCGTCGAAGACCGAGCTCGAGGTCATCGACGTCGGTTCCCTCTCGGAGCCGCTGGCGGAGGTTCCGGGCTACTTATGCCGCAAAGTCCGGTCCGGGACCCGCGACCTGACCAAAGACCCCGCCCTCACCATCGACGAGTGGCGTCAAGCCGCCGGCGTCGGTCGCGAGCGGGCCCGGTCGGCGGCCGACGCCGGGTGCCGGGTGGTGGCGGCGGGCGAGATGGGGATCGGCAATACGACGCCGTCGGCCTGCCTGGCGATGCTGCTCGCCGACGTGCCCCTCGAAGGCGCCGTCGGCCGCGGCGCCGGCGCCGGCGACGAGACCTTCGCCCGCAAGCAGCGCATCGTCCGCGACGCCGTCGAGCGGGCGCGACGCCCCCTGGCGACACGGGCCGACAACGTCGACCTGGAGACCGCGATCGCCGCCGTCGGCGGCCTCGAGATCGCCGCCATGGCGGGCTTCTTCACTGAAGCCCACCGCCTCGGACTCGCCGTCGTGCTCGACGGCGTCATCGCGACCGCCGCGGCGCTCGCCGCCGAGCGGCTCGTCCCGGGCGTGCGGGCGAGTCTGATCGCCGCCCACCGCGGCGTCGAACCGGCCCACGGCGCCATGCTCGACGTGCTTGAGCTGGAGCCGATGCTCGACTGGGAGCTCCGCCTCGGCGAAGGCACCGGCGCCCTGCTGCTCATGCCCCTGCTCGACGCCGCCGCCGCCATGGTCCGGGAGATGGCGACCTTCGGCGATCTGGAGCTCGCCGGCCCCGGGACGGACTGAGAGCGGCATGCTGCGTCACCTCACCATCGCCGTGCTCTTCCTCACCCGGGTCCCGGTGCCGCTCGACCCGCCGGCCCGGGCCGAGGAGCTGCCGCGGGCGGCCGCGTTTTTCCCGCTGGTCGGCGGACTCGTCGGCACGCTCGCCGGCGTCGTCGCTTGGGGCGGCGCCCACCTCTGGCCGCTGTGGCTCGCGGTCTTGGTCGCCCTAGCCTTCGAGGCCCTGCTCACCGGGGCTTTCCACGAGGACGCCGTCGCCGACTATTTCGACGCCATCGGCGGCGGCTGGACCCGGGAAGACATCCTCCGCATCCTCAAAGACAGCCGCATCGGCAGCTTCGGGGCCCTCGGCCTGATCCTGCTGGTCGCCCTGCGCGCCGGCGCCCTGGCCCAGCTCGGCGGCGCCTTGGTCGCCGGCTGGATGGCGTCGGCGGCGGCGGGCCGCCTGCTGAGCGTGCACGCCATGGTCGCGCTGCCCCCCGCCTCCGACCGCGCCAGCCTGTCGCGGGACGTCGGCCCCGGCGTCGGCCGTGGCCAATATGCCCTCGCCTTCGTCACCACACTGCCCTTCCTGC
Organism: Acidobacteriota bacterium; assembly: GCA_038747035.1. Lineage (GTDB taxonomy): Bacteria > Acidobacteriota > Thermoanaerobaculia > Multivoradales > J023 > JAUIJL01. Next base: position 14,507 of record JBCDKB010000189.1, read on the forward strand.
TGTGGATCGGCGCCGTCGCGCCGGTGCGCACCGCCGCGGCGATGGTCACCGCGGCACTGGTCGGC
>JBCDKB010000190.1:0-14547 GCA_038747035.1 Acidobacteriota bacterium
CCGGGGCTTAACAGCCCGTGGCCAGAGTCCAGCCGCGCAGCGGGCGGTCTTTGCTCGCTAGCTCCTCGTTGAAAAATCTCAAGATACAACCAGTATTCCTGCGATTTTTCGCCCCGATCGAGCGAGAAATGACTCGCCCTCACGTTCGGCTGACTTCCACCGCGGCTGTTGAGGAGCAGCGACGGGTCCCTCAGGCGGGGAAGGGGCGACCTTGACGCCACGTCGAGGGCCCCTGAAGATAGCGCTCCACCCCCTTCCTGGAGAGTCCCCCATGTGCGGCATCTATGCCATCCTCGACCACCGACGGGAGCGCCCCCTGGCGCGCTCGATCGCCTTGGAACAAGCTCGACTCCTGCGCCACCGCGGCCCGGACTGGTCGGGCCTCTGGGTCGACGATCACTGTGCCCTAGCCCACGAGCGGCTGGCCATCGTCGATCCATTCTCCGGGGAGCAGCCCCTCGCCGACGAGTCGCTGCTGCTGGCGGTCAATGGCGAGATCTACAATCACCTGGAGCTGCGCAGCGAGCTGCAGGAGTATGCGTTCAAGACGGGCTCCGACTGCGAAGTGATCCTGCCGCTTTTCCGGCGCCACGGCCGTGACGTGGTCCAGCATCTGCGGGGCATGTTCGCGTTCGTGCTCGTGGAAAAAGAAACGGGGCGCTATCTGGTCGCCCGCGACCCGATGGGCATTATTCCGCTCTACTACGGTCGCGACCGTGACGGCGGGCTGCACGTCGCCAGTGAGATGAAGGCGCTGCTCGGCCTGTGCTCTTCCGTCCGCGCTTTTCCGCCGGGCCACACGCTCACTTCCGACGATGTGGAGCCCCGGCGCTACTTCGAGCGTCCGTGGATGGAATTCGACCACTTCGAGCCGGAGGCGGCGGAAGCCCCCGCCGACGTCCAAGGGCTCCACGACGCCCTCTCCGACGCGGTCCGCTGCCACCTGATGAGCGACGTGCCCTACGGGGTCTTGCTGTCCGGCGGCCTCGATTCGTCGGTGGTGGCGGCGCTGGCGGCCGGTTTCGCCACCCGTCGCGTCGAATCCGGCGGTGAAGAGAAAGCCTGGTGGCCTCGACTCCATTCCTTCGCCATCGGACTGGAAGGCTCCCCGGATCTCGCGGCGGCCCAAAAAGTCGCCGACGCCTTGGGGACCGTGCACCACGGGTTTACCTACACCATCCAAGAAGGCCTCGACGCCCTGCGTGACGTCATTTGGCACCTCGAGACCTTCGACGTCACCACCGTGAGGGCGTCGACCCCCATGTATCTGCTCGCCCGGCGGATCAAGGCCATGGGCGTGAAGATGGTGCTTTCGGGTGAAGGTTCCGACGAGATTTTCGGCGGCTATCTTTACTTCCACAAGGCGCCGGACGCCAAGGCCTTCCATGAAGAGACCGTCCGCAAGCTCGATCAGCTCCACCTCTACGATTGCCTGCGGGCGAATAAGTCGATGAGCGCGTGGGGGGTCGAGACCCGGGTGCCTTTCCTCGATTCCCGCTTCCTCGACTTCGCGATGTCGATCCATCCGCAGCACAAGATGTGCGGCGGCGGCACGATGGAAAAGCGCATCCTGCGGCAAGCCTTCGACGGGGCGATTCCGAAAGAGGTGCTGTGGCGCCAGAAGGAGCAATTTTCGGACGGCGTCGGCTACGGCTGGATCGACGCGCTCAAAGACCTGGCCGAGTCGAAGGTCGGAGACCGAGACCTGGCCGAAGCGCGGGATCGATTCCCGGTCGGCACCCCCGTCAGCAAAGAGGCGTATCTCTACCGGGCGATCTTTGACGAGCACTACCCGCAACCGACCGCCGCCGCCACCGTGCCGGTCCAAGAAAGCGTGGCGTGCAGCACGCCGGTGGCCCTTGAGTGGGATCGGGCTTTTCGCGCGTCGGCGGATCCTTCGGGCCGGGCGGTGCGCGGCGTGCACGTGGAGGCCTATGGGGAGTGATTCGGGGTCGGTCGAGAGCGATTGGCGGTGACGTATCGGGGCGTTCGGAGTTACACTCTGGAACTTCTGATCCCGTGCCCGCCATCCCCCTGACGCCTTATTGATCACCCAGCCGGACCGATCTCTTTTTTCAGGACTGCCGCCCGTGTGGAACGCCAACCTGTCGACCACTGACTCACGGAGTCGGCGATGACGCCGGCTCCCCGGTCCATGGGGCGCCAGCGCGCGGGCCAACGCTTGCTGCGGCGCCTGTGGCGGCCGCCGGATCCCGACCTCGCCGACGCCGGTCAGCGCGGCGAATGGATGATCGCCGGTGTCCGCGTCTTACTCGTCCTGCTGATTCTCTTCGAGCCCCTCCGGTGGGCGCTCCAGTCGCCCCTGGAGCAGAATCGCCGGCTGGTGGTCTTCGGCGCCGTGGCGGCGCTGGCCGAGGCCCTGGTGATCTATGCCGCCGCCCAGCGCAGCTGGCTGCGGGGCTGGATCGGCTTCTTCAGCGGCCTCCTCGACGTCTCGCTGGTGACGCTCGCGCTCATGATGTTCTTGCGCCTGGGGCTGCCGCTCGAGGCGATCAACGACAGCGTGATCTTCTCGGTCTACTTGCTCGCCATCGCCGCCACCAGCCTGCGCTATGACTGGCGGATCAGCCTGCTGGTGGGTGTCGTCGCGATGGTGCAATACGGCGCCTTGGTGCAGTACGTGGTGTGGCAGTGGGACTTGATGCGACCCGAAGTGCAGCCGCTGGCCTTGCAATTCGACTGGATCACGCAAATCGGGCGGCTCCTGCTGCTGGCCATGGCGACGGGGCTGGCGACGGCGCTGATCGTGCGCGCCGAGGAGCAGCGTCGGCTGTCGAATCGCGACCGCCTGACCAACCTGGCGAACCGCGGTTTCTTCGACGAGAGCATGGCGCGCCTCGGGGCGCTCGCCTCCCGCTCGGGGGAGCCGGTGACGGTGGCGATGATCGATGTCGACCACTTCAAGCGTTTCAATGACACCCACGGCCACCAGGCTGGAGACGAGGCCCTGCGCGCGGTCTCGCGCTTGATGAGCAAGTCTTTTCGCACCACCGATTTGGTCGCACGCTACGGCGGTGAGGAATTCGCGGGCCTCTTCCCCGGCATGAATCTGGAGGATTCGGCCCGCCGGCTCGAGCAGCTGCGGCGAACGATCGAAAAGATGCCGATTCAGATCGCCCCGGGGCGGACGACGACCGTGACCGTCTCGATCGGTGTCGGCATTTGGCCCCATGACGGCAATGACCTCTCGGAAGTGCTCTCCTTGGCGGATGAGCGCCTCTACGAAGCGAAGAACGGCGGCCGGAATCGGGTCAACGCCGGCGGCGTGCTGCTCGGTGCGAGCGCCGCGCGCCCGGCGCCCGCCGCCCCGGCGTCGGCCGGTTGACTTTTTGGCCGGCTGGCGGGTCAGCTTCTTGCCCGTCCCGGTCCCTTAAACTCGGAGGTCGCGATGGCTGAAGATCCCCAAGGACCGGCGAGCGAGAATAGCCACGGAGACGCCGGGCGGCGTCGACTCGTGGAAATCTTTGTCCGCGGCGCCGGCGGCTACCGTCCGCTGCCGACCCAGCCGCAAGCGCTCGCCGAGGCGGCCCGGCAGGTCCTTTCGGAAGACGCCTGGGCTTACCTCGCGGGCGGCGCCGGGGGCGAAAGCACCATGGATCGCAACCGCGCCGCCTTCAACGAGTGGCGGATCGTGCCCAAGATGCTCGCCGGCATTCGGCAGGTCGACCTCACGACCGAGCTCTTCGGCCGCCGGCTGCCGGCGCCGATCTTTCTCTCGCCGATCGGCGTGCTGGAGCTCGCCCACCGCCACGCGGACTTGGCGGTGGCTAGGGCGGCGGCGTCCCTCGGGGTGCCGATGGCGTTCTCCAACCAGGCGTCGGTCACCATGGAGCGCTGCGCCGACGCCATGGGGGATTCCCCGCGCTACTTCCAGCTCTACTGGAGCACGTCGGACGAGCTGGTCGAGAGCTTCCTGGAGCGCGCCGAAGCCTGCGGTTGTGAAGCGCTCCTGCTCACCCTCGACACTTCGATGCTCGGCTGGCGGCCGCGGGACCTCGACCTGGGTTCCTTGCCGTTCCTGCGCGGCATGGGGCTCGCGCAATATACCCACGACCCGGTCTTTCGTCGCAGCCTCAAGCAGCCCCTCGACGGTCCGCCGGCGCCTAGACCCGCCCTCGGTCCGGGCACGCCGCGCACCCTTTGGGGGCAAATCCGGCGCTACCCGGGGACCCTGGGCGAGAAGCTTTCCGGGCTTCCGACGGCGGCCGTGCGGCGTTTCCTCGCCACCTACTCCCGCCCGAGCTTGACATGGGAAGACCTGGCCTGGCTCCGCGAACGCACCCGCTTGCCGCTGGTGCTCAAAGGAATTTTGCATCCCGACGACGCGCGCCGGGCCCTCGACCACGGCGCCGACGCCGTCATGGTCTCCAACCACGGCGGGCGCCAGGTCGACGGCTCCCTCGCCGCCATCGACGCCCTGCCGGGGGTGATCGCGGCGGTGGATGGGCAGGTCCCGGTGTTGATCGATAGCGGCTTCCGAGGCGGCGCCGATCTGTTCAAGGCCCTGGCGTTGGGGGCGACGGCGGTGGGCGTCGGCCGGCCGTGGGTCTACGGCTTGGCGGCCGCGGGGGAGCGCGGCGTGCGTGAGGTGCTGAAGAATCTGGTCGCCGAGCTCGAGCTGACGATGCTGCTATCGGGTTGCCGTGACCTCGACGCCGTCGGGCCCTCCACCGTTCAGCGCGTCTAGGGTCTCGGGTCTAGGCGAAAACGTCTCCGGTCAGTCTAAACGTCTATAAACATTGACGTTCGCTGTTTCCTGGTCTAATCTTTAGGGGCTTCTCTTCCTGGAGACCCCCATGTTTCAGATTTTGGGCTCGAGTGTCGTCGACGGCGGTCGCCGCGGCGACTCGGATCGTCGACGGTACGGCTCCGCGCTCCGTGCGCTGAGCGTTGGGATGGTGGCGGCTGCATCCCTTTGGCAGCCGTCGATGGCCGAGGCCGGAGGGTTCGACGTCTCCGGCCAAAGCGCCCACGCGATGGGCATGGGGGGAGCGTATGTGGCGGTGCCGGCGACGCCGTCGACCCTCTTCTACAACGTCGGCGCCGCGGCTTTCCTGGCTAAACAGGCCCACGCGGTCGGCGTGCTCTATCCGAGCACCAGCGACGTCAATTTCACCCAGCCCCCGGAATTTGGCGTCGATACGGGATTCACCAACTCCGACTCGACCGTGCTGCCGCACGCCTATACGGTCCATCCGCTGAAGGCGAAGCTCGGCAAGGCCAAGCTCAACCTGGGCGTGGCGATCTACTCGCCTTTCCACCACGAGGTGGACTGGAGCGATCCGGCCGCGTTCCCGGGCCGCGGCGACACCGTGTCGACCATGCTGCGCACCCTCGACCTGCAGACGTCGATCAGCGCCCGGATCGGCAACTTTGGCTTCGGCGCCGGCCTGATCGTCCGGGCCGCGGACTTCGAGCACAGCAAGCGCCTGGCGACGACCGTATCCGGCGAGTCGGTGGACTTCGCGACGCTGGCCTTCGATACGGGCCAAGACCAAGGCTTCGGCTTTACCGCGGGCGTCCTGCACCAGGCGACCCCCTGGCTCAGCTGGGGGCTTTCTTACCGCAGCGAGATCGAGGTCGACTTTTCCCCCGATGCCCGGCTGACGCAGATCGCCACCGGCGATGACGACCTGGACATGGCCCTCGCCTTGACCCAGCCTTTCGGCGAAGACTTGCCGGGTGTTTTCGACATCACTTTTCCCGCCTCCTGGAGCGCCGGCCTGACCGTCGGCAGCTTCGAGCGCTTGGTGCTATCGCTGGCGGTCAAGCAAACGCTGTGGAGCGATGTTGGCAATCTCGATCTGGACGTCATCAGCCTGCCGGTTTACGACGACACGATCGAGCTCGATTTCGAAGACAGCTTCACCTATAGCGCGGCGGCCCAATACCGCACGCGCCAGGGCAGCGAGTACCGATTGGGCTATACCTTCGACGAAGGGGCCCAGCCGGCGACCGCGATCAGCCCCTTTCTCTACGACCCGGACAAGATCGTGGTCTCCGCCGGATTCGGTCGCGACTGGCTGGATTTCGCGCTGCGCTGGATCAACTACCGGGACGAAGACGACGTGACCCTCGAGCAGGGCAATCCCGGCACCCTGAGCGGTGAAGAGATTCTCTTCACGGTGACGCTCAAAAAGAAGCCGTCGCTCAAGCTGCCTTCGTTCTAGGGCAGCAGTCCTCGCCGAGCGCTGTCTCCGCCCCTGTCCCTGCCTGGAGTGGCGATGGAGCGCCCCGGGCGACCGGCGCTTGCCGGCACTGCGCTTGCGGAGGCCTGGGGCTGTCGATAAACTGGCTGGTCCAGAGAAGTTGTGATGACCAGTTAAGTTTTCGACCGACTTCGGATCCGTTCGGGTCCAAAGCGCGGTTGCCGCGTCGGCGCCTGACCCCGAGAAACCCCATGTCTCCGAAAAGGCTGCTCCTTCTAACCGCGATGATCACGGTGGCCGCCGTGCCGCTGGCCTGTGATTTTCCGACGGAATCGGACGAAGAATCCCAGGTGCCGACGACCCAGGCCGTCACCTTGCCTTCCGCGGCCGGCACGGTCTCAAACCTCTCGCTGACGCCGCCGACCTCCAAGCTGCAGATCGGCGAGACGATGACCTTCCAGTACTCGGTGTCCTACAACCGCGCGGACGCGAGCGAGCCGCTGCCGACACAGCTCGGGCTCACTGTGAACCTCGGCAACTTCGGCACCGCCGCCGACGGGCCGACGACGGCGACGCCGGCGCTCAGTTTCAGCTGTACCGCCCAGGCCGACGGTTCCGAGAACTGCACCGCTTCGGGCCAGCAGGCGTATTACGCCGGCACGACGACCGGCACCGCCAGCGTGATCGCGAGCCTCGCCAGCTCGACGCAAACGGCGACGGTGACCGTCGCCCAGGCGACGCCGCTTTTCATCAACAGTCTGTCCCCGACCTTCGGTCCGGCCAGCGGCGGCACGCAGGTGACCATCAGCGGCCAAGGCTTCACCACCAGCCCGCAGCCGCGGGTGACCTTCGGCTCCGTGCTGGCGCAATTCGTCAGCTCGACCTCGACGTCGGTCGTGGTCAACGCGCCCCAGAGTCCGTCGCCGGTCTCAACAGGCTCCACCCTCGTGGTGGACGTCAAGGTCGACGTCCCCGCCACCGACGTCACCGACGCGCAGACCGATACGCTCTCCGGGGCCTTCACGTATACCGCCGGCGGCGGAGCGGCGCCCCGCATTCCGACGATCCAGCGCATCCAGGCCAGCTCGACGGGCACCAACGCGGGCGACAACGCCGGCGGCTATACGGTCACGATCTTCGGCTCCAATTTCGAAGACCCACTGGTCGTGAAGATCGGATCGGGCACCTCGGTCAGCGACTTCAACGGCGTGACCGTCACCGCCACCCGCGTCAACGGCGGCCAGATCACCATCCCGAGCATGCCCCCGGCGTCGCCGTCGCAGCTCAATACGTCCGTCGATATCCTGGTGCAGAATCAGGGCAGCGGCCTCGGCACGGTCGCCCAGTCCGGCTTTAGCTACCAGTCCCCCGACGTGGTCGTCGACGCGGAGCCGAGCTCGGCGACCTATTACCTTGCCGCGTCGACGCAGGTGACGGTGAAGGTCCGGGGCCTCGACGTCACGGGCTCGTCCGGCACGCTCGACACCGGCCGCTACACCCTCGAATTCGGCGGCGAGACCCAGTGCGGTACCGGACTCACCTGCGGCCTTTCAGGCCCGGATTCGAGCGGGACTTTTACGCTCACCGTGCCCCAGACCGGTGGCATTGTGCCCGTGACACCGTCGTCGTGCAGCGACCAGAGCGGCGCCGTCACGCTGACTGACCGCGTCACGACCGAGACCGCCAGCGGATCGACCTTCAGCTACAACGTCGAGACGCCGACCATCTCCGGGTTGGAAGGCTCCAACGGCAGCTGTTCGACGCCGCCTTGCGACTTTGCCTCGGGCGGCAGCATGCTGACGATCACCGGCATGTTCTCCCCGACCGAGCTGTCGAGCGCCCAGGTGCTGATCAATGGCTCGAGCGCACTCTTCTCCCAGTCCGGCTGCCAAGACGCGCCGAACCTCACCACCTGCACGCTCACCGCCACGGTGCCGGCGTTCACCGGCAGCTTCGACACGGCGGCGTGCACGTCGAGCGGCGAGACCGGCACCCAGGACCAGCCGAAGAAGGTCGACGTCGAGGTGCTCTACCAGTCGACGACCTGCAACATCACCCGCTCCCAGGCCTTCACCTATGACCCGCCGGACGACTCGTGCGTGGTCACCACTACGGCTCCGACGGCGAATTTCACATCGCAGGTGAACACCACCGAGCCGCTAATGGTCCAATTCATCGACCAGTCAACGGGCGCGTCCACGATCGAGTGGTTCCTCGGGGACGGCAGCGATTCGCAGTCGTGTACCTCGGATGAGCTGCCGTGCGATATCACCTACACCTACGACACGGCGGGCCTTTACACCGTGTCGCAGCGGGCGACGAATAGCGCCGGCTCGAACTCGCTCAATCAGACCGTGCTGGTCGGTGAAGAGCCGTCGGCGGCGATTTCGGTGGCCACCACCGCCACCGTCGGGACGGAGCTGGTCTTCGTCAACAGCAGCACCGGCATCGACAGCGGGACGACGTGCGAGTGGGACTGGGGCGACGGCACCACTCCGGACCTGAGCTGCGGCACCGAGAGACCGCTCCAGGTGGGCCACACCTTCACCAGCGCGGGCACCTTCACGGTGTTGCTCAGGGTCACCAACGGCCTCGGGACGGACAGCGAGAGCGTGGAGATCGTGGTGAGCGCGGCCCGCTGACGCGGTCCTCGGCGGGGCCGTCGGCGGCGCTCGATTTCTCTGCCGGCCCGGGGCGCCGCGCGGTATGCTCTCGGCTCACCCGCAGGAGGACCCCCCTGATGCGCACCGTCGTTTTCGTGTGCCCGTTTGCCTTTGAGATCACGCTCCGCTTCGCCGCCGGCGCCGCCGAACATCCGGCGACGCGCCTGGTGCTGATCAGCCAAGATCGCCCCGAGACCTTCCCCGAGTCCTTCCGCCGCAAGCTCGGCGGCCACGTGGTGGTGGACAACGCCTTTTCGGTGGAGGAAGTGTCCGAAGCGATCCGCGGAATCGCCGCGAAAACCGGCGGCATCCACTGCCTGCTCGGTACCCTCGAGCAGCTCCAGGAGCCGCTCGCCGCGGTGCGGGAAGAGCTCGGGCTCCCCGGCGTCAACCTGGAGGTGGCGACCAATTTCCGCGACAAAGCGCGGATGAAAGACGTGCTCCAGGCGGCCGGGCTGCCCTGCGCCCGCCACAAACGCTTGACGTCGGTCGACGACGCCCGCGATTTTGTGCGTGAGGTCGGCTACCCGATCGTCATCAAGCCCCTCGCCGGCGCCGGCTCGAAGGGCACGTACCGCGTCGCCAGCGACGATGAGTTCCAGGAAGTGCTGGCGATCTCGCCGCCCCACCCGCGTCGGCCGGTGCTGGCGGAAGAGTTCATGCAGGGCGAAGAGCACTCGTTCGACGGCGTCATGCTCGGCGGCGAGCTGGTCTGGCACTCGCTCACCCACTACCGTCCGGCGCCGCTCGAAGTCGTGCGCAATCCGTGGATCCAGTACTGCGTCTTGATGCCGCGGGAAGTGGAGCATCCGCGCTACGACGATATTCGCCAGGCCGCCACGGACTCGGTGAAAGCCCTCGGCCTGCGCCACGGTGTCTTCCATATGGAGTGGTTCCGGCGCCCGAACGGCGAGGTGGCGATCTCGGAGGTCGGCGCCCGCCCCGGCGGCGCGCAGATTTCGCGTCTTCTGTCGTGGGCCCACGACTTCTCTTTCTACAAAGCGTGGGCCGGCATCATGATCGACGGCGTCTACGAGCCGCCTCCCCGTCGCTACTCGGCGGGCGTCGCCTTCTTGCGCGGGCAGGGTGAAGGTCGAGTGCGAAATATCCGCGGCCTCGGCCAGGCCCAGCGCGAGCTCGGCCATCTGGTTGTCGAGACCAATCTGCCGCGCCTCGGCCAGCCCAAGGCGAGCTCCTACGAGGGCGAAGGGTTCGTCGTGCTGCGCCACCGGGAAACGCGGGTGGTCGAAGAGGCGCTCCGGCGCCTGATCACCCTGGTGCGCGTCGAGCTCGGCTAGGCTCCCCAGCGCGGGCCCCGGGGGGCCTGCGTGCTAGCATCGAACCATGCCCGCCCGCCCGCTCGCATTTCCGTCCGACCCGCCCAAAAAGGCGACATCGGCCGTCGATCCGGCGGACTGTGCGGATTGTTTCGGCACGGGCTGGCTGATCGAGCCCGACGGCGGCGCCGGCCGCGCGGTGCGGTGCCACTGCTTCACCCCGAGCCGCAAGACAGATCGTTTCGAGCGCGCCGGCATTCCTTCGCGGTATCGGCGTTCGCGTCTGCGCCTCTTCAACACCGCCAACCCGAACGCCAACGTCGCTGCCCAGCTCCTGCGCGCCCGGTCGGTGAGCGAGCGTTATGTCGAGGGGTTCGTCAATACCGACGGCTCCTACCGCCGGTCGGGACTGCTCTACGTCGGCCCGCCGGGGGTCGGCAAGACCCACCTGGCGACGGCGGTTCTTATCGAGCTGATGGAGCGCTACGGCGTCGGCGGTCGCTTCGTCGATTTCTCGACGCTGCTGCACCAGATCCAGTCGACGTTTGACGCCGGCAGTGCGGAAACGAAGTCGTCGATCCTCAAGCCGATCATCGAAGCCGACATCGTCGTGCTCGACGAGCTGGGGGCTCAGAAGCCCACGGATTGGGTGATGGACGTGCTCTACCTGATCATGAACACGCGCTATACCGAAGGGCGCCCGACGATCTTCACGACGAATTACCGGCTCGAAGACGTCAAAGCGCCGGGTCTAGAGTCGCTGAGTCGGCGCATCTCGGCGTCTTTGCTCAGCCGTCTCTATGAGATGGCCCACCCCCTCGATCTTGACGGCCCCGACTATCGCAAGACCGTCAAGATGCACGAGAACCCGCTCGCGAGCTAGCGATGGATCGGCGGGGGGCAGGCGCGATCGGACCGATCTACGTCCGAGATCGAGGTCGCGAGCGGCTCCAGCGCCGCTCGCTCCTGTCCGTGCTCGCGCTGTGGTGCGTGGTGCTGGCCTGCCGGCCGGTGGATGCCCCCGAAGTTCGCCCGCGGCCGGTGCCGGTGCCCGAGCCGCCGCCGCAGAAGGTCGAGGTGAAGCCGATTGAGACGGCGGCGCTTCTGCCGCGGACCGACCCGCCGCCGCCGCGGGCCAAAGAGCCGGTGGAGCTCGGCCCGCTGGTGCTCCGCGTCGGACTCTCGACCGACCTCGAGACGGTGACGCTGCCGTGCTGCGACCCGCGCATCACGCTCAAGGCCGGCGATCTCGAGCTGAGCTTCAATTCGCCGATCCGGGTGCGCCCCGCCGCCGAGGTCACGGGCACGGCGGTCTACCGCCTGCAGGTGGCGGCGCTCAAAGACGAGCGGCAGGCCCAAGGCATCGCGGATTACCTGAGCAGCTCCACCGACCACCCCGCCTCCTCCGTCTTCGACGCCGATACCGATCTTTACCGCGTCCGCGTCGGAGCGTTTAGCGATAAGGAGAGCGCCGAGTCGCTCCGCGGCGAGCTTGCTGGCCTGGGCGTCATCGAGGGCTGGGTCGTCTCGGAGGGTGGCCAGCTCGAGGGCGCTGCGCTGACCCTCGAGCAGGGCGGTCGCTCTTTTCGCTTCGACGGCCGGTGGATCGAAATCGAGGCGCCGAAAGACCTGGGGATTCCCTTCGGCCGCACCCGCTACCGCGGCAAGCTTCTGCTTTTCTTGAATGAGCGAGGCCTGGTCAACGTCATCAACGAGCTTGAGCTCGAAGACTATCTGCGGGGCGTCGTCCCCAAAGAGATGGGGCCGGAGCTCTACAACCGGATCGAAGCGCTGAAGGCGCAGACCGTGGCCGCGCGGACCTACACGCTGCGAAACCTCGGCGAGTTCTCCGGCGAGGGCTACGACATCTGCTCGACGCCGCGCTGTCAGGTCTACGGCGGTATGCAGGTCGAGCACCCGGTGAGCGACCGCGCCATCCGCGAGACCGCCGGACAGGTGGTGCTCTACGACGGGCGCCCGGCGGAGACGTTCTATAGCGCTACGAGCGGCGGCCATACGGAGAACGTCGAGGTCATTTTTCCGCTCAAGACCGGCGACTACCTGCGCGGCGTGCCGTGCATGGAGGCGGGCACGATCCGCATTGAAGGCAACCGCGGCCGCGGCACGCAGTTTCCGGGCGGCTTGATGCAGCGGCTTCTGCCGTCGACGGATCACCGACCCCGCGGACTGGCGGCGCGTCTCGAGCACCTCGCTTTCCTCGCCGACTTGCCGTCGCCTCGCGACCGGCTCGCGTCCCTCGATCGTCAGGAAGTGCTGCGCTACGTCACGTCAATCTTCGATGTGGCCCTCGACCGTCGGCTGACTTTCCGCGCCCGCGAGCTCGACCGGATTTTGGACGAGCCGCCGACGGACTGGCGTGATCGAGATTTTCGCCTCGGTACCTTCCTGCGCTCGAGCGGCTACCTCGACGGGTCTGGCGGGCCCTTGACGGAGCTCGAAGTCGACGCGCTGCTCTTTGAGCTGGCGCTCTACCTCGAAGTGCTGCGTGAGGAGCAGGCCCATTTCCAGAAGATCGACGGGGCCCGTCTGCATATCCGCCGCGGCGCCGAGCGTACGTCGGTGGCGGTGCCATCTGAAATCGCAACTTTCCGACGCCGCGGCCAGGCCCTGCCGGCCGCCGTGCTCGACCTCGCCGCCGGCGACCGTCTGCGGCTCTACTGGCAAGGCCGTCAGCTGCTGGCGCTTGTACAGCCCGTGGACGCCTCGCCGGTGGATTTCGGCAAGCGGGCGCCGAAACAGCGCTGGACGACCTTCAAGACCGACGCGGAGCTGCGCCGCGCGGTGCAGAAGCGCTACCCCGGATTCCCTTTCAAGACGTTCGAAGTCCTCGAGCGGGGCGCCTCGACCCGCGTCGGCAAGATGGCGCTGATCGGGGAAGGCGGCGAACGCATCGTGGTCGAAGGCCTTGCCGTCCGCTGGACGCTCGACGTCTGGGACACCTACTTCCAAGCCGAGCGCCGCCGCTCGAAAGAAGGCCAGCTCGGCTGGCTCTTCCGCGGCCGCGGTTGGGGCCACGGCGTCGGCATGAGCCAAGCCGGCGCCTACGGCATGGCGGTCCGCGGTCTGACGTACCGCGAGATTCTCGAGCACTACTACAGCGGCGTCCGCCTCGGTCGGCTCAAACCCGTCGCCTGGCGGCCGCGCGTCCCCGAAGGCAGCGCGTCGGGTCCTTAGGCCGTCTTCGTCTCGGCCTGTCCCGATCGGGATCGGCTTGGCGGATTTTGCGCGGTCCCCAAGCTCGCGCGTCGCGCTAGTCCCCGATCGAGCTCGGAGGGAGTCTGCTCCGGCCTAGGCACGCGGTGTCGCCGTCCACTTCCGGGACATCCATGGGCAGCGCTGCGGCGAATCGATCGGAGCACCCGAAGGGACTCTCTACATCGTCAGCAGTCGGTGAAATGAAGAAACGAATCTCGATAGACCAGAGACAAGAGCCAATGTAATGTTGGCTGTAATGTCCCTAGTACATCGTGAGGAGAAGAAAGTGCTCCGTATTCCAGAGATTTCGGCGTCGTTTTTCAGGACACAGAGTTCATTTTCCCCCCGCAGCTTCGGTTTAGACAGGATTCGTCCCGACGACATCGCTCGGCCCCCTCGGTGCTCCCTGACTAGACATTCGGTCTTGTCAACAACCTTGACAGCCTCTCCGCAGCTGTTCATAATTAGCAGCGCTCGCCAGAGCCAGTCACGCAATTAGCCGGCCCCAGCTCCAGGCCCGCCGGCACCCGGTCCGAAGGGAGTTTCCACTATGCACAGCCCGTCGCAACATTCCGCTCCAGCCACGACGGCCCCGATCTCGCTCCTGCGCCTCATGGCTACCGATTCCGACTTCCGAGCCAAGCTTGAGAGCGACCCCGTCGCCGCTTTCGCTGAGCACGGCATTAACGTCGCTTTCGAAGGCCAGCCGAAACTCCATGCTTCGATTTGGGAAGACATCAAAGACTGGCTCGACAGTCTTAGCGGTGAGAACGAGGGTGACGACAGCCCGAACGAACAGCATCCTTGGAGAGGAACGATTTAGGTCGTTTCTGTTTCCCTATCTGAGCCATCAAGAGCCCACGCGATCGCTGGGCTCTTTGCTTTTCTAGGCCGTGAATTTAGAACACAGAGCACAGCTGATAAGAAGATCTCAGTTTCTAAGCCTTTCCCTTGCAGAAAACGTCCGTTTCGATGTCCATGAGTTTCTACGGGGGCATTTGGCTTTCTCAAGCAACGCCAGCCTGGTGGCGTTTAGTGGGCTGACTGGTGCGAAGGCTGAACTAGAGGAACTAGATCTGTGGATTCTACGGAGAGTGCCGACGGAATCCTGGGTCGAACTTGAGTCGCTAAGAAAAGAAGAGACGGATTCCTCTCTCATTGAAGAGCGCGTTGGAGTGTTGCTCACCGCGGGGTTATTGGTTGACAAGGACTCGGAGGAAC
>JBCDKB010000191.1:0-14499 GCA_038747035.1 Acidobacteriota bacterium
CAACGCCGCAAACGAAAAGTGGCCTCCCACGGGAGACCCCTCGAAGTCGCTGTCCTGCGCTTCAGGAATCGAAGACGATGTCGATGCGGGTCGACAGCTCGTCGCCGCTCGTGGCGTCGACCAGCGAGATGAGCACGCGGTGGGGGCGCTCCCGCATCTTGAGGAACGTGGTGAAGGTCTCGGTGGCCCCCGGCGTCGGCGCGACATCACCCTTCAAGACGACGGGCACCACCGGGATATCGGCGCGGTCGCCGCGGTCGTCGGTGACGGCGACCCGGAGCTCGAGGCGGCTCGCCCAGCCGCCGTCCACCGGCAGCTTGGTCACGAGGTCCAGGGGAATCTGGACGTCGAGCGGCACCAGGACCTTGCGCCAGCCTTTGTCTTGCGGCTCGCCGAAGCTGGCGGTGAGGGCGCCGGCGCTCGGCAGCGGCAGGTCGAAGAGCTGGGCGCTTTCAAGCCGCAAGGTCGCTTCCGTACCGGGGGAGACGTCCGTGAACGAACGCCGCATGCGGATCTTGGCGCCGCGCAATCCCGGGACGTCGATGTCGACGCTGTGGCGCTCGTCATTGGCGAGCCAGGTCGGGGTGAAGCCGATCGAGTAATAAGAACGGGTGTCTTCGAAGACCCGGGCGAGGGCGAAACGCGACGCGCCGTCGAGCAGCGCCCGGCCGCCGGTCTCTTCCGCGATATTGACGAGGGTGCTCTCTTGCAGGAACTCCCGATTGCGACTGAACTGGCGCTGTAGGCTGGCCTGGCGGAGCGAGCCGACGCTGGCGTCGGTGAATCGGGTTTCGACGCCCGCGGCGTCCACCGGATAAACGGTGTAGCCGAGCAGATTGGCGGTGTCGACCAGCGGCGTAAAGAGGCCGTAGCTCTGATAGGCGGCGAAGCCCACGGGCTGGTCGAATTCGAAGCCCGCGTCGATGGCCGGCCAGTCGCCGGAGACGAGGAGCATGGTCTTGCGGCCTTCCGGCTGGGCGAAAGCGCGAAGCGTTGAGGCGGCGGCGTCGACGAGGTCGGTGACTTCGGTATAGGCGCGCTGGCCCGGGCCGACCGCGCCGCGGGCGAACGGGCCGAAACGGTCCGCCGCGAAGCCGGTGCGGGCCTCGGCGAAGCGGAAGTCGTCATTGAGGTCGCGGAAGGAGCGGAATCGGAGCCCCTGGGTCGGCCGGTCGATGGCTTTGCGCAGGGCGCTCGTGAGCTCGCGCTCGGAGCGGCTCCAGGTGCTGAGGAGGTCAATGGACTTGCCGTTGAAGGCGACGATCGCCATCGAGTCGTCCGGGCCGAGGAAAGAGAGGTCTTTCTTCAGCTGCTTCAGGACCCGGTTTCGGTAGGGCGTAATCGTGAATAGGTCGTCGATGAAGACCAAGTACCGCGTGCCCACGGCCTCTCCCGGAGCCAGGGCCGGAACGGTCGACGGCCCGGTGACGTCCGGGTCGAACGGGGCGACGGCGGTGGCGCCGCGGACCTCGGTGAAGAATTCGATGGGGATCGGCTGGCCGTCGACGGTCAGTTCGAAGTCCTCAGCGGTCAGGTCGTGGACCCGGTCGCCGCCTTTTTCGACGACGACTTCAAGGTTGACGACTCGAACATCCACGACGTCGCCGAAGAGCTCGGCCGGGTCTGCGTTCTGCGAAAAAGCCGGCGGCACGATGAGCAGCGCCAGGAGGGCGGCGGCGACCGTCGGGCGGAGGTGGGATGTGGGGAAGGTGGAGCGCATGGTGGGTATCTCCGGCAGTTCGTTCTCTAGCGCGGTGGGACCGGAACGGGGGAAGGCGGCGAGTTTGCCGACGGCGGCCGTTCCAGGTGCGGCTATTGCTTTGCAGGCTCCGTGCCATGGTGTCGGCTCGGAAAAAGTGACGTCTTCTCGAGCCTCCGGCGACATGGAGTCCTCCACGCGGGCCCCGGTGTCACCGGGGGTGGACGTTTGGGAGCTAGGGCGTCGGCGTCGCAAAGCGATCGAAGAGCTCAGCCTCTTCTTCGCGCAGCAGCTCGCGACGGATCAGAAAACGACTGCCGCGCTCCGGCAGCGGCACCTCGACCCGGGTGAGCGAGGCCTGGACGCCGTCGCAGTCGATGACGGCGAATCCCAGGGACACCATGGTGCGGCAGGCGTCGACGACTTGGGCCGAGACCTCTGACCGGATCTGCACACCCACCACGTCGTGTACGTAGTCGTGAAAAGTGACGAACCAGCCGCCCTCGGCTTTTTCAAGGCCGACCTCGCCCCGGGTCCGAAGCCACTGGCGCGGGACCTCGACACGATCTTCGAAGGTCGTCGTGCCGCCGACGGCCTGGACGTCGACGATCAGCTGGCCCCAGCCTTCGACGTCGGCATCGAAGGCGGCGTCGAGGGTGCCGTCGGCCCGTCGTTCGACGGCCAGGCGGTTGGCATGGACGCGCAGCTGGTGCTCGGGCGAGCGGACGGTCATTGTGACCGGGCCCTGCTGGAACGGCACCAGGCCGGCGTCCAGGTTCTCGTAGACGCCGTTCATGATGGCGATTTCGATCTCTTCGGCGGCGGCCTGCGGGACCGCGGCGGCCAGCGCGAGGGCGGCCAGGCACAGCGCGCCCACGGCCAAGCCCGGCCGGCGCCGAGCGGCGGCCCTTCGGATGTCAGCGCAGCGGGCGGTCGAGATCACGGCGCTTGCGACTCGCCGACGACGGCTGACCACGCGCCGGTGGTGCCGCCTTCAAAGGAGTCGGTGAAAATCAGCGCGGCGCACTCGATGGAGAAGGCCTGATCGTCCGTGACGGTCGTTAAGGAGCCGAGCGGCTGGTCGTAGGTTCCCGAGTCGAGGGTGCAGAGATCGGTGATCATGAGTTCCCACTCGATATTGGTCAGCGAACCGACGACCAGTCGGTAGAAGCCGTTGTCCCCCTCGACGAGCTTCAGATGGACCTGCGGATCCGAGTTAAGGACGCCGAAATAGCCCGACCGATTCAGGATCGGAGTGGGGAGACCGAAGCCGATGTCGCCGACAAAGTCGAACCAGATGAGGACGGCGCGGAATCGATTGTTGACCAAGAAGAGCTCTGAATCACCGCCGGCAGAGACTGTGGGGAGGGCGGGGGGCAGAAGCGGCGCACCGCAGTCTAGGGCGTCGGAATCGAGGATCGGCGACGGGACCGTGCCCGCGGGGTTGGCGTAGGTCCTGACTTGTCCGTTGCTGAGGTTTTGAACCGTGATCGTGTGCTCAAGGTCAGAGAGGCTCGAAGCAGATACCCAATAGCGATTGTTGAAGCCGCACTGGTCGAGGACACGGATGGCGACCTCCGACGCCTCGGTATCGTCGAAACGGAAAATGCTGGTGGTCGTCAGCCCGTTGACGGGCACCAGGGTGGCGGCGTTGGTCGTACCGCTGCCGTCTATCCAGTCCACGGTCACTTGGATGTCGCCTCCGGCGAAGCAGGCGGTGGTGGCGTCGGGGCTACAAAGGCCGAGGGCGGAAGTGGGGTTCGGGATCAAGAAGATCAGCGCGAGGGCGGCGGCGTTCAACGCAAGGCAGCGAAGCGTGGGCTGCATGGGGGGCTCCCGAAGTCAAAAGGTTCAGAGTCATCCTGCGCTAATGATAGGGGACCTCGGGGTTCGGGTTCCCGAGGGGCTGCACTCGGCTACGGGTAGTAGCCGCGGATCGTGCGCGCCTTGCGACTGCCTTTCACTTTCACCTCGATCTCCCGGTACTCGTCCTTTGGCTTGGTGGAATTTGAGCCGTAGGCGATGAGGTACTGGCTGCGCAGCTCGCGTTCGATCTCGCCGTACACGCTGTTGAGCTCATCGGCATTATCGATGAAGAAAGTGCGTCCGCCGGTTTCGCGGGCGAGGTCGTCGAGCTTGTTGC
The DNA here is from genome assembly GCA_038747035.1 of Acidobacteriota bacterium. Lineage (GTDB taxonomy): Bacteria > Acidobacteriota > Thermoanaerobaculia > Multivoradales > J023 > JAUIJL01. The sequence continues at coordinate 3,843 of JBCDKB010000191.1, forward strand.
GGATGCCCATATCGATCGAGTCGATGCGCAGGCCGATGGCGTAGATCGCGATGCCCGACCGCTTGGCGTATTCCAGCGCCTCTTTGAAGCCGAGGCTGCTGGCCGTGTCTTCGCCGTCGGAGAGCAGAATCATGGCGCGTCGGCCGCGGATGCCGCGGTAGTAGTAGAGGCTCGTGACTACCGCGTCGTGCAGGGCCGTAGCCCCGTCGGCGTAGAGATCCTGCAGGCTGAGCTCGATGGCGCCGACGTCAGAAGTGCGCGACATCAAGATCTCGGGCCGGTCGGAGAAGGCCACGGCGAAGGCTCGATCGCGCGGTGTGATGATGCGCCGGAGGAAGTTGGTGGCGGCGGTCTGGGCTTCTCCCAGGGATTCGACCATCGAGCCGGAGGTGTCGATCACAATGCCGAGGGAGAGCGGCAGATTTTCCACCAGCTCGAATTTGCTGATCTCTTGCTGTCGGTCGTCTTCGAGGATCGTGAAGTCCGCCGCCGTCAGGCCGCGGGCGAGTCCGCCGCCGCGTTCGGTGACCGTGGTGTAGAGCTCCACTAAGTTGACGTCGACTTCTTCGATGTAGTCCGGCGCGTTCAGGAAACGGACCGATTCGGCCTGGAGGCCGTCGTCGAGGGTGGCGGTAACGGTGAGGTAGGTGAGCTGGCCGAGCGAGGCGGGGATATTGACGCTGGTTTCCCACGGCGGCTGGGTCAGCTCCTGCTGAACGTCTTCGTTGACCTTCACGACGACTTTTTTGACGGTCTTCTCTTCCGGCACCACCACTTCCGCCCGCACCGGCATCGTGCCGGTGCCCGTGGTGCCCCGGGCCGGCTCGATGATTCGGACCCGGAGCTCGCCGCGGGGCTGGTTGATGACGATCTCGTCAGACGCCACGAGCTGCTTTTGGGCGTCGTAGCCCTCGGCGCGAATCGTCTGCTCGCGCGGCAGGGTCTGGAGTCGCAGCTCGGCGGTGAAGGGGGGGCCCTTGCGGGAGAAGACCTGCTTGCCGTCGACGAAGTATTTGACCCGCTTGATGCGTTCGCCGGTGACCAGGGCTTCGGCGCGCCACAGGCCGAAGACGACATCGCTCACCGGCGGCACCAGAATCAGGCTATCGAATCCGGGGATGGTCTTTTCGGCCAGGTTCTCGGCGATCTCGAAGATCGCCTCTTCCGGGATATCGGCCTCTTCGGGCAGCGGCACGATCCGGCGTGAGATCTCCAGCCCGCGGTTGATGTGCATGACCTTGCCCGAGATCTCGTCGATCAGCTTCAGACGCAGGAGAAAGAATCCGCCGGGCCGAAGCAGACGTTCGGCGGTGAGCGCGATCGGGGCTGAGAAGCCGGACTCCGGAATCGGAACCTGGTAGCGCACCCGGAAGCTTTCGAAGTAGGCGCCGGGGCGCTCGAGGGTCGCTTCCGCGAGCAGGCGAAGCTGCTTGGATTCGCGCTCTTCGAAGATGCCGAATTGGCTGGTGTCTTCGATCACGACCTCCATGTGGGTGAGCATGCGCTGGCCGTTCTTGCCGGGAAAGTAGACGCGGAGCTCGCCGCCTTCGATGAGCTGGGCCTCGCCCGGGTCGGTGGTGGCGGCGGTGCGGGCCCACTCCGCTAGGTCCTCGGGCGGTCTTTGGTGAACAAGAAAAGCGGCGTCGTCCGGCCGGTCCTTCTCGAAGCCGTAGAGGCCGTCGATGCCGAGAATTTCGTCCACGCGCTCCGAGTCTTCGCAAAAGGCGCGGTCGATGCGTTTGCCGCCCGTGATGCGGTTCTTCAGCTCCTCCCACTGGTCGAGGTAGTAGTTCATCTCGTCGGTGTAGAGGATGGCCTTGCCGTCGAGCGGCAGCCAGGCGCGGTAGGGCTCGTCGGCGCGTTCGCGGTAGACGACGGCGGGCTGGGCTTTGCCGGGGTAGAACCACAGCTCCAGGGGTCGGAAGGTCTCGGCGCAATCGACGATAAAGCGTTCGGCGGGCTGGCCCTGGAGGAAAAGCAGCCGGGCGCGGGCGTCCTGGTAGCTCTGGATCTGTTCGCTGAGGACCAGGGCCCGCCGTCGGTTGACGGCCAGCAGCATCTCGTTTTCCGGCGTCTCGGCGATCGGATCGGCGAGGAATTGCTCGATGTAGCGCTCGCGCGACGTGCTGTCCAGGTCGAGAAATTCTTCGCGCTGGCCGCGGTCCAGGAGCCAGGCGGGGCCGTCTTGGTAGAAGGCGCGCTGGGGCTCTTCCCAGCCGAGGACGCCGAAGAAGATCTGGTTTCGGACCGGCTGGCCGACCTGGGCGCTCGCGGGTGACGCCGCGGGCAGGGCGGCGGTGAGGGCGAGGCCCGCGACGGCCGCGCGGTGGGCGAACGCCCGGAGGCGGCGGAGAGTCTGCGTCGATGAAGTCATGTCGATTCCGATCGTTGCATAGGCAATGCCACGCCGCAGGACGGCGAGGACGAGCCGCGTGGTGCCGTCGGCGGACCGCGTCGGCGGGCTGCGGCGACGCCGGCGGGGTGCGTCGATGTCCCCTCCTGAGGACATCGTCAACCTTCGCCGCGCAGGGTCGGCTCGAGCATGCGGGCCAGCCGGGCGGCTTCAGGGTGGGTCGCGTCGAGACGCAGGGCGCGTTCGAGGTGGTGCTTGGCTTTGCGCAGCTCGCCGAGGGCGACGTAGACCTTGGTGAGACCGAGGTGCACTTCCGGCGTCTCGGTGTCGGCGCGTAGACCGTCGCGCATGTAGGCGAGTGCCTCCTCGGTCTCGCCGCGCGCCAGGGCCGCTTCACCTTTGTAGATGAAAAAGAAAGGATTGCGGTGCTGGACACCTTCGACCTGGGCGAGCAGGGCCTCGGCTTCCTCGACCTGGCCGAGCTGCTGGTAGGCGCGGGCGAGGTTGGTCAGCAGCGGCACGTTGCCGGGCTCAACCTCGAGGGCCTTGCGGTAGATGTCGACGGCGTCGGCGCTCTGACCTTGTCGCGAGTGCCAGACGCCGAGATTATTGGCGGCCTTGACGAAGCTCGGATCGATGCGTGTCGCCGTTTCCAGGTGGCCGCGGGCGGCTTCGACCTCGCCGGCGAGCAGGGCCTCGGCGCCGAGGTTGTTATAGAAGTGCGCCGCGGCGGTGAGGTCGTCGATGGGCTCGAATTCTTTGTAGCTCTTCACCCGGTACGGCAGGAAGTCGTAGGTCTTTAGCTCGCCATCCACGTAGAGCCCGGCGACGATGTGGCCTTGGCTCACGACCATGCCTTCCCGGTGGTCCCAGCGCTGGTGATCTTCGACCTCGACGTAGAAAGGATCGAGACGCATGTGGCGGCCGACGGCGACAAAGAGGTTCACGAAGGAGAGACAGTTGCCCTGCTGTTCGACGAACGTATCGCTGGCGTCGAGGGTGGGGGAGAGCTGATATTCGAGGTCGACGCCGCGGAAGATGAAATCGAGGATGCGGGCGACGCGGCTGCGGGTGTCGCCGACCGGCTTGAGCTTGGCTTCGACGACTTCGAGAACTTCCGGGTCGAGCTCAAAGGGAATCCCGACGCGGTCGGCGAGGTCGTCGCCGGCCTGCTTGGCGATTTGCTGGCGGAGGTAGCCCGTGGAATCAAAGCCCGCGGGGGGCGCGCAGCTGCCGAGGATGAGGAGCGACAGAACGCTGCCGAAAATCAGCGGGCGGAGGGTGGAGCGTCGTTCGAAACGGAGCATAGGGAGTCTCGGGGATGTCGCCGCGGGGCTACTGCGGTTACGGAGCCGGCGTGTCGCAGGTTCACGCTGGCCCGGAGGCAAAGGGTTCGCCGGGGGGATCCGGACCGATGCGGGCTGCCGCCGCGGTCGCTGGCTCCGATGATAGCCCTGGTAGCATGCAGACTCTCTGTGTGTATCGACCGACGCCGCCTTTGCGGCTTGAGGAGAAGAGCTATGTCCCCCTGCGTGCGCTCAGTCCGCATCCCTATGTCCGCTCTGTATCGAATGCTGCCGCTCGTGGCGCTTCTTGTGATGCTTCCTGCCGCCGAGCTCATGGCGCAGGACTGGAAAGGCCGCGGCCGCGTCCAAGGCAAGGTCACCGACGAAGCCGGCGAGCCGGTCAAAGACGCCACCGTCTACATCACCTACGGCGCCGACGGCAGCGGGCCCGAACCGGTCAAGACCAAGAAGAACGGCCGCTGGGCCTATATGGGCCTGACTTCGGGGTCGTTTTCCATCCGCGTAGAGGCTGAGGGCTACGTCGGGGCCGAAGGCGAGATGCGGGTCAACGAGTACACCCCGGCCGCCAATAAGCCGCTCGAGACCACGCTGCGCAAGGACACGGCCAAGGCCGTGGCGGCGGAAGGCGACCGTCTGATGACGGTGTTGAACGAAGGCAACCAGCTGCTCATGGACGGGCAGTTCGCGGAAGCCCGGCAGCGCTTCGAAGAGGTCCGCTCGAAGGTCAAGGACAAGGCCCAGAAGACGCAGCTCGACCGCGCCATCGCCGGCACCTTCCTCGAAGAGGGCCAGACGGCCGAGGCGCGAGCTCGATACGAGGCACTGCTCGCCGAGGAGACCGACGTCGCCGTGCGCACGGCGGATCTCCAGGCCATCGCCCGCAGCTACTACAAAGAAGAGAATGTCGACGCCTCGGTGGCGACCCTCGAAAAGGCGCTGGCGGCGGCGCCGGAGGACCCGGGGACCCTGCGTCTCGTCGTCGATATTCTGCTCGCCAGCGGTCGCGAAGCCGACGCCGAGCCTTATATGGCGCGCTTGCCCCAGGGCGAGAAAATCGATCCGAACGCCATGCTCAACCTCGGCATCACGGCGTACAACGGTGGCGATATGGACAAGGCCCTGGAGAAGTTCCAGCAGGTGGTGGGTGCCTACCCGGACAACGCCAACGCCCACTACTACCTCGGGCTGACGTTCATGGGCAAGTTGCAGAACGACCAGGCCAAGTCCCACTTCGACAAGATGCTCGAGCTCGAACCCGAGCACCCGAGCGCCGGAGAGGCGAAGCAGTTTCTGGAGTACCTAGCCACGCAATAGTCGGCTTCGCGACCCGAGAGTTTCCAGCCAAGAGGCTTGGATCACGAAGAAGAGTCCCGACTGTGAGCAGTCGGGACTCTTCTGTTTTAAGGCCCGGACTGTCTAGGGCCACCGGCGCCGTCCGGTCGAAGAATCATCACCCGAACCGCTATCCCCGGCTCTGCTGATCCCCGGGGGGCCTCGTCCCCGCGTTGAGTCACGAGTCCGGCAGTTCGTCGGCCTCTCCTTACCCGCGCCTCTCCTGACAGGAGCAGCTGCACCTGCTCTCGTGAATCCCTGTGTCTCTTGAGCTCATCCGGGACAAGAAGTGAGGGGCGATTTCTCCCACCCTCTTGGAGGTGACTCATGCGGTCTTCAAAACGCTACCTGGTGCTTGTTTCGTGTTTATTTCTTTTACTAGGCCTGACACCCACCTTCGCCCAGTCCCTGGGCGGGTCGGGCGGCGACCCGGGAGATCCTGGCCTCGTGGATGATGGCTTCGGCGGCGGCTCGGGAGGAGGTCCTGGCGACGAAGAAGTCATCGACGGGAGCGGCGGCGGAGGCATTGGCGGAGTCGGAGGCGGAGTGCTGTGCAACGGAGGCGGCCTCGGACCGTGCTGCGGCGATGGCATCTGCGAGCCCGGGGAGAACTGCCTCTTGGACTGTGCCGTCTGCGGTGACGGCGTGTGCTCCAGCAACGAGGATTGCAGCAACTGCTCTTTGGACTGTGGCGGCTGCCCGCGCTGCGGCGATGGCATCTGCAACGGTCTTGAAACGTGCGCCAACTGCTCGGACTGTTCAACCTGCTTTCCGGCGGCGCTCCAGGCCTTCTACCGCGGCAATGAAACGGAAAATATCTACAGCATCACCTCCCAGGTCGGCACGTCCTGGTCGGGCAACCAGACCCTCAACAACTCATCGAAGTCACCGCATGCGCCGGGCGCGGCGATGCTGAACGACCGGATGTTCCTCTTTCATCAGGGGCAGACCCAAAGATACGTCTACTTTTCATGGAGTGACGACGGCCGAATTTGGTCCACCAACCGCAAGCTCGGCAATGGAGCCCGGACCAACTCGGGCGTGGCGGCGGCGGCCTTCAACAATCGCCTCTATGTTTTCCACAAGGGCCGGACTGGGAATGACCTGTGGGTCAGCTCGAGCAGCGACGGTATGGTTTGGAGTTCGCTCGATCATAAAAAGATCACCACCGGAGCCCAGGGCCTCGCGGGAACGCCGACCCCGGTCGTCTACGACGGGCGGCTGCACGTTTACTACATCAACAGCGTCGACAGGATCCGGAGCGTCTCGACCGCCGACGGTGTGACCTGGACCCAGGGGCCTATTCTTCCGGGGGCCACGGGGTCCGGCGTCGGCGTCGCCGTTTTCAACGACACGCTCTACATGCTCCTCAGCAAGCCGATCCCCGGGACGGTTCCAGGCACGATCGCATCGGAGCATCGACTGCACTATCGCTTCCTGCAGAACGACGGCACGTGGAGCCAGGATTTCGTGATCGGCGATCTTAGAACCACGAGTCGTCCGTCCGTCGTCGCCACAGACGACCGGCTCGTGATGCTCTATAAGAACGCGGAGAACGCGAATCGAGTCTTCTACGCCTACAGTTTCGACGGTACGAACTGGACGGGCGGCGTGCCGGCGCTCGGCCAGACCCGCAATAACGGCGGGCCCACGCTGGTCTACACCGACTGACTGAGGCCCAGGGATCTCGTGGATTCGTTCCTCGGACTTTGGGCTTGGACGACGAAGGGCCCCGACTGCTTAGCAGCCGGGGCGCTTTTTGGTTTTGAGTAGGGCCCCTGAATGTCGAGCCTTGAAGTACTTCCTCGGCTTTTGGCTTAGACGACGAAGGGCCCCGACTGCCTAGCAGCCGGGGCCCTACGGGTTTGATCCGGTGGCGTTGGGTATTCCTCGGTCGAGGGAATCCTACGCGCGGTACGGACGCGGAAGGAGCCTCGCTAAGAGGCCGCCACCTCCAAACCGTGTTGCGTATCGATCACAGGACCACCTCCTTTCTAGGCGTACCCACTAAATGGCGGGACCCCTCCCGCCCGGTCCGCAGAACCGCCTAAATTCTCCCGGACCGCCGCCAGCTCTCCCGAGCTCGCGGAGCTTCAATAGATGCTGACCGATATGTCGGGCCCGTGTCAATCGTCGGCGGGACGAACCGCCGTCACTGTGCGGTAGAGGTGGCCGTCGGTGCGGATAAAAAAGCTGCCGTCGGCGATCGCCGGCGTGGCGCGTATCTCTCCGTCGAGCTCGTTTTCCGCCAGCAGCTCGTAGCTATCGTCGGCGGCGATGACGACGCCGGAGCCGTCGATTCGCCAACTGTAGATCCGACCTTCGGCTTCGAGTGGCGAGGCGTAGTGCTGGCCTCGGAGACGCTGGCGCCAGATCGATTCGCCGGTGAAGGCGTTGAGCCAAGTGGCGTTGCCCTGGTTGTTAACCATGAAGATGCGGCGCCCGATGAGCAGCGGCGACGGGTTGGCCGGGACCTGCCAGGCATAGGTGTAGCGCACACGGTCCGCGGTGACGTCGCCGCTCCCGCCGAGCTCGACGGCGAGCATCTTCGGCTGCACGAAGCCGCTGTTGACGAAGGCGAGGCCGAGTCCGACCATCGGCATGGCGACGTTGGAGTAGCCCTCGTGGCGCACGAACCACACTTCCTCGCCGGTGGCGGCGTCGTAGGCCGACGTGTGGGTGGCGCCCGTGGAGAGGACGAGGTGTCGGGGCCCCCAGCGGAAAATGTAGGGGGTGTTGAAGGCCTTCTTATGCGGGCCCTTGCGCTCATCCATGAAATGGCGCGTTCGGCGCCAGCGCTCCTCGCCGCTGTCCTTGTCGAAGGCCACGACGAACTGGCTGTCAACGCCGTCACAGTGCACGATCAAGAGGTCCCGCCAGAGGATCGGCGAGCTGCCCGGGCCGACCTCGTGCTCTTGGGGCAGCTGGCGCCGCCACAGAACCTTGCCCTCAGGGTCGAGGCAGGCGGTGCCGTAGGTCCCGAAGTGGACGCAGACCCGGCCCGGCTCAGCGACCGGTGTCGGCGAGGCGTAGCTATTGTGCGGGTGTCCGGGCTGCCACGCCTCGGGGGTGAAGACCTCGATCGTATGCACCAGCTCTCCGCCGTCGGCGTCGACGCCGAGCAGCCTCAGGGAGCGTTCTTCGTCGAAGGCGGTGGTCGTCCACACCGTGCCGTCCTCGATGACCGGCGACGAGTGGCCGCGCCCGGGCAAGGGGGTCTTCCAGCGGATGCCTTCGGTCTCGCTCCAGCGGAGCGGCAGCCCGCGGGCGCTTGACCGTCCGGTGCCGTCGCCGCGGAATTGGCGCCAGTGGCTGGCGTCATTCGGCGCGACCCTCGGGTCTAAGGGCGGAGACTCCGTCTTGGCGGCTGGGTTCTGGGCCGGTGGGTTCGGCGACTCGGTCTCGATCGCGGCGGGGCTGCTGCTGCCGTCCTGCGGTGCGCCGGTCGCGCCGACCGCAACGACAAAGGCGCACGACGTTAGCAAGACCGCCGCGGCGACCCCGCGCGCCGCGCGCCGCGCGATCTGGAGCCTCAAGGCGCCGCCGGCGCCGCCGTGTCCGCCCGTCGATTCGCCAGGATCAGGCCGCCGCCGGTCACGCTGTTGTAGCCGGCGGTGAAGTCGAGCGGGCGGACGTCGGGCTTCCTGAACGCCGCCTCCAGGTCTTCCTGGTGCCACTGGCTATAGGCGGCGAGCACGCCGGTATAGCTACCGTAGAGGCGCATCGTCCAGCGGTCAGAGCGCAAGAAGCGAATCGGCAGCCCGGAATCGTCCTGCAGCAAGGTTTGGGCGTTTTTGAGCACCATCTTGCGCAGGGTGGAGAAATCGTCGGTGTGGGCGAGGTACTCGCCGGACTTGATGTAGACGTTGGTCGCCGGCTGGTGCTCGACGAGGCGGCGGAACGGCTCCTCGGAGAGCAGCCCGCGGTCAGACAGGTCCTGGGCGAAGTAGTACACCGCCCGCTGTTGAATTTCAGGGAGCGGATCGCCCGCCTCGATCGCCTGGAGCAGCGATTCGGCTTCTGGACGGGCGGCGAATTTGATCCGCACCACGGCCGCCTCCTCCGTGTCGGGGGGCAGCGGCGAAATCTTCATCGTCTCCGGGTCAATATGCACGTAGTCGAGCGCCAGCGGCGTCTGCTCGGCGCGCACCAGGCAGATGAGCAGGATCGGCAAAATGCCGTCGAATTGACCGCCGGAGAGGTCTTTGTCGATCTCGCTACGGATGAAGTAGCCCGCCTCCGCAAAGGTTTCGAAGGGGCGGCGGAGTCGGGCGATGTCTTCGGCCAGCGCCGACGCTTTGAAGTCTTCCGGTAGCGGCAGTTGCCCAGGGGCCTCGAGGCCGACGAGCAGGTAGCTATTGGCCTCGGGGAAGAGCTGTAGCGCCGAGATCAAATCGGGGCCGCCGAAGGGGTAGAAGAGCGGCGCCTGGGGTTCCGGCATGTCCCCGAGCTCTTGGCCCGCCCAGGTGCGCATTTTCCCCATGCGCTCGTCGATGGTCCGCCAGGTCGCTTCCATCACCTGGGCGTGCTCGAGCCAGACCGGGCTCGGCGATTCGCCTTCAACGTCCGGCAGCACGCCGGCGATGAGCTCGGACATGTTGCGCAGGCTTTGCGGATCGAGGTTCCGCGTCGGCCGTTGGGACGTCGCGGCGGTGGCCTTGGAGAAAGAGCCTTTACGGGCTTCGATTTCAGGCTCTTCGTCCTCTGTGGAGGGTCCGCAGGCGACGAGGCCGGCGAGGAGCAAAGCGGGCAGCAGGGCGGCGGGACGGTGGAGGACGGTCAGTCTTCGCACAGCGGAAAGGTGCGGCACGGTGTCTCCTGGGGAGGTCGCTTCTTCAGCGCGCGGCATGAGGGGTCGTGGGGCCAGTCCGCGGCGAGATCCAATAAACGGGCAGCCCCAATAGTACCGTGACTAGCCCGGCGACGGATTCGAATGGCCGTTCGATGAAGGTGAAGACGGCGACCGCGAGACTGGCGACGAGAAAGAAGAGCGGCGTGATGGGGTAGCCCCACACGCGATAGGCCCGCGGAAGATCGGGCGCTTTCTTACGCAGCACAAAGACCCCGAGCACCGTCAAGGCCGAGCAGAGGCCGAGGGTGAATTGGGTGAAGACCAGCAGCTGCTCGAAAGTCGACGTGATCAGCAGCACGATCACGAGGGCGCTCTGGGCGAGCACCGCCGTCACCGGCACGCCGTGTCGATTGGTGCGGGCTAGGCTGCGGAAGACGGGGTAGTCCTGGCCGATGACCTGCGCCACCCGCGGGCCGGCCCAGATCATGGCGCTGATCGTCGACACGAGGGCCAACGAGAGGGCGGCGCTCATGAAGCGTCCGCCTGAGCCGCCGAAAAGGTGCTCGGCGGCGATATGCCCGACGTCGACCTGATTGACCATGGCGGACGCCGGCGCGGAAATCAAAAAGGCCCAGTTGAGCAGCGTATAAAGAAGCGCCACCAGCGCGGTGGCCAGGATCAGCGACCGCGGGACCGTGATCTCCGGCCGCTCGACCTCGTCCATCACGTAGACCGAGGCGTTCCAGCCGGTGTAGGCATACATGACGTAGAGCAGCGCGATAGCGAAGGGGCCGCCGGAAATTTCGCTCAAGGACTCGGCGGTGGGGGCGAAGCTCACCTGGCTCGGGTCGCCTAGGGCGATGGCGGCGGCGA
>JBCDKB010000192.1:0-14480 GCA_038747035.1 Acidobacteriota bacterium
ATCGAGGCCTCACGGCATAGAAAAAGCGCAGCGACTGAGAGCCGCTGCGCTTTGGGAGTCGCCCCTTCCCGAGGCTAGCCTGTTGCCCTAGAACGAGAAGCGCAGGCCCGCCTGGATGCGGTAGGTCGACGGGATCCGCGCGATGGTGGGCTGCACCACCACGGAATCCGGCGTGCCTTGGTAGCTCGCGGTCGGCGTGAGCACGAATTGCGAGCCGTCGTCCGACAGGCTGACGATCGCCGGCGCCACGTTCGACGGCGCGGTGTAGCTATCGACGCGGCCCCAGTCGTCGTTCAGCAGGTTGCCCAGGTTTTCGATATCGAGGATGAAGTCGAATTTCGTGTCGCCCCAGGCCTGGAACTCCTGCTGGAAACGTAGGCTCACGATCGAGATCCAGCCCGTGCGGCAGCTGTTGCGCTCCGCCGCGCGGCCACGCTGACCCGAGAGGCAGCCGTCGCCCGAGATAAAGGCGTCCAGGTCGGCGAGGAAGCCCGCATCGCCGGTGACGAGCGGGTCATCGACGCCGGTGGGCACGTAGAAGAGCTGCGAGCCCGGATTGTCACCTTCGCTGCCGAAGTCGGCGAGGAAGGTGCCGCCGAAGGCGCTGGAACCGCCGGATCCGAAGACGTAGCTGAAGTGGCGACCCGAGCGGCCCTGGTAGGTCAGGCCGACCGACGTGGTGTTGTCGCCGAAGAGCTGGTCCTGCCAGAGGAAGGTCGCCGTGATGCGGTCTTCCACCTGAAATTTCGACGTCGACTCGACCGGGTTGTTGAGGTCCGTCTGCGGATCAAACGCGTAGGTCTCGAAGCCGACGAAGCGGTTGTAGGACCGGACCTCGTCGATATCTTGGAAGGTGTAGCCCAGGTTCATATCGAGGCGGCCGGAATTGCCGACATTGAAGGTCTTCGCCAGGTTCGACGTCAAGACCGTGCCGCTGCCTTCGCTGGTGTTGGTGACGATGTAATCGCCGTCCGCCGGGAAGTCATAGATCGGACGGCCGTCGGGCGCCGTGCCGACCTGGACGCGGCGGCCTTCGAAGATGTCGTAGCCGTCCTTGACGTCGGAGAAGATCAGATCGGCGCTCAGGAGCCAGCCGTCGCCGAAGGTCAAGCTGCCGCCGAGGCTGTATTTCCAGGTCGAGAGGATGTCGAAATCCGGATCGATGGCGTCGGTGGCGGCCACCGGGTTGATGCCGATGAACGGCTGCAGGTTGGCGAAGGCCGCCCCCGGGTCCGGCAGATTGGCCACCGCGTTGGCGATCGCGTCGCTGATCGGCGGGCCGAAGAACGGCGCCAGGAACGACGCGAAGGTGCGGCTGATGCCGTCGCCCGAGTAGCTATTCGACAGCATGATGAGCGGCGTGCCGCCGCCGAAGAGGCCGGCGCCGCCGCGGATCGTCAGGCGCTCGTTCGCCGCGTAGCTGAAGCCGAAGCGCGGCAGCAGCAGATCTTTGCCGTCCAGGTTCTCCTGGTTGGTGAAGCCATTGCGCTCCGTGAAGAACGGATTCAGCGTGATCTCGTCGCTATTCTCGAGCCAGTCATAGCGCAGGCCGAATCGCAGGGTCAGGCGATCGTTGACCGCCCACTCGTCTTGGATGAAGACGCTATTGGCGGCGAGGTCGAAATTCGCCTCGGCGTCGCCGGCGACGCCCGTATTCGAGTTGCCGTAAAGCACGAACCCGACTTCCCGGTCGCGCAGGGCGTCGATCGTCGGGAAGACGTAGTTGCCATTCGAGAACGGCAGGAAGAGGTTTCGAATCGTGTACTCCTCCTGCTCGATCCCGAAGGTCAGCAGGTGGTCACCGGACTGGTAGTCGCCGCGCAGGCGAATGATCTGCGACTCGTTGTCGAGCTCGTTGGTGTGACGGAAACGGTCGCCGCCCGCCGCGATGGTGCCGCCGGCGGCGGTGCCGATCGTGAAGTCGGGGGTGTTCTGGTCCACCGAGATCTGGCGATTCTCGACGTCTTTGGTGCCGATCTTGACCTCGGACGTGAAGTCATTCGACCAATTCGAGAAAAGGCGAGCCGAGAAAGCCGTCAGCTTCTCGTTGATGTTGTAGCGATTCGACTGCAGCACGGCGATTTCGGGGAAGTCGTCGAAGAGCACGTCGCCGTCGGCCACCTGGTACGTGGCGTCGAGTCGGTGGCTATCGCTGACGTTCCAGCCCAGCTTGAAGAGGATCTTCTCGTCCTCGTCATCATCCGTGGCGGCGAAACGCCCGGGGTTGAAGCCGTACTCGGTCTGCAGGATGTTGATCACTTCATCGACGTCGGCCTGGGTGACGCCGGCGATGTTGTCGATCGTCTGCGAGTTCGACGGACGGGTGGTCTGGAAGTTCTCGTAGTTGACGAAGAAGAAGAGCTTGTCCTGCGCCAGCGGCCCGCCGATGGTCAGACCGTAGACGTCTTCGTCGAAGTCGCCGATACCGAGGTCGACGCCGTCCGACTCGTTGCCGGTCAAGCCGTCGCCGGTGGTGAAGGCGAACGCGCCGCCGCTCCAGTCGTTGCTGCCTGATTTCGTGACGATATTGATGTTGCCGCCGACGAAATTGCCGTACGTGACGTCGTAGGGTGCGAGGTTGACGCTCACCGCTTCGATCGCATCGAGGGAGATCGGCGAGCGCTGGGTCGCCGACGCGTTCTTCGACAGGCCGAAGTTGTCGTTCTGGGCGACGCCGTCGATGGTCACCGAATTGAAGCGAAAGTTCTGGCCGGCCATCGACACCGCGGGGCCGCGGGCGACGCTGTTGTCGACCAGGATCTCCGGTTCGGTGGCGAGGGTGCTGACGAAATCGCGGGAGATCGACGGCACCGACTCGATGGTCTCGGCGGAAAAGTCTCGACCGACGCGGATCGCCACCTCATCGCCGACGGCGTCGGCGGTGACGGTGATTTCTTCGAAACTCGCGGGCCGCACCTGGAGGCCGATCACTTCGGTGTCGGCGAGCTCCAGGAAGATGTTCTCGACGGTGTCCGCCGCGTACTCGCCGCCCGCCGGCAGACTGAGGGCATAGGGCCCGCCGACGGCGAGGCCGCGGGCGGTGACGACGCCGTCGTCGTTGGCGACGAAGACCTGCACGCGGCCGGTCGGCAGATGGGTCAGCGTCACCGCGACGCCGCCCAAGGCGGCCCCGTCGGTGCTCGTGATTTCAACGCGGAGGGTCGAGGTTGTGTTCTGCGCGAAGGCGGAGCCGGTCAGGAGCAAGAACGCGATCGTCGCGAGGCTCAGCAGACGGTACTGGAGGCGCCTGTTCGGTGTCATCGAGTCTCCTCTCGGTGGCGAGTGGCAACAGCAAGGGTTCGACAAGAAGGATTCTCAAGGCCGGGGATGTCTTCATCCTATCCTCATATTTGCCGGGCGGCGTCGTTGCACCGGCCGCACAACTCGGTCCGTCTGGCCCGCAAACCCGCCCGTTCCGGCAGCCGTTCCAGTCCGCGGCGGACTCCAATCCACAGACGCAGAAGGACTTAGGGCTAACCAGCCTGAAGTCGGGAAGCGGTGACCAGCAGTGCGGCGATCAGGCTGAAACTGAGCATGATCATGTGCACGAAGAGCAGGATCATGAGTTTCACTCCGCTCTTGATCCGGGAATCGCCATAGGTCCGGCGCAAGGCGAGGAATAGGTAGCCCAAGAAGACCAGGCCCGCGAAGTCGCCAAAGGTCCCGCCGGGAAGATCGATGAAAGCGTCCAAGGGCCGGGTGGCGGCGACCATGAAGAAGACTGCGGCGTGGGCGTGGAGGGAAAAAATCAGGTGGTGGATGTAGCGCTTAAATCGCCGTCGAAAGAGCACACGCAGCTGCAGAGCAAAGACCGGAACCAGCAAGAAAAGCATCTTCGGCAGCTGCTCTCGGAACTCCCGACTAAAACGTTTTTCGTCCTTGGTCGCTTGCTCAAGATTCTCGAAGCTATCCCCTACGCCGTCGATCACACCGTGGACGAAGCTGTCGCCGCTCGGACTCTCCGAATCGCCGGCGTCCTCCGCGCCTTCGACGTCGTCCGCCTCTTCGTCTGCGGGCCCGGGCTGCTGCTCCGCGTCGTCGACGCCGCCCGGCTCCGGAGACTCGGCCCCGGTCTCGAGTTCATCGCCTGCCGGGTCGGGACTGACGGAGCCCGCGTCGGTCGCGTCCACGTCGATTGAGCCGCCGTCGGTCAAGTCCGGTGCCGTCGAGTTTCCGCTAGCCGAGGCTGCCGCCGGCCCGGTGGCTTTGGCGCGATCCGGGTCCTCGGTCCCAGGCCCCGGCACTCCATCCCCATCGGATCCGACGCCGACGGTCGTCAGCTCCTTGTTTATCTCAAAGCCACCGATGGACTCCATGGCTTCGATCTTCTTGGCGATCTCCTCCGGCATCTCTTCATCAGGCCCGGAGCTGATGTTGATCATTCCGCTCGACGAGTTGAAGACCGAGACATCGAACCAGGTCATGGTCGCGAACATCGCCAGGCTGGCCACGAGGTAGAGACGCAGCGGCGCCACGTATCGAGCTCGACGCCCTTCAAGAAACTCGAGCGTCAGCTGACCCGGCCGGCGGAAGAGCACTCGAAGCGTCGGCCAGATGCGAGCGTCGAATCCGACCATGCCGCCGAGCCAGTCGGTCGCGAGCTGGGAGAACCGGACGTCGAGGTCCTGGTCCTTCTGGCCGCAGTGATGGCAATAGGGGCCGATGAGCTCCCGCTCACAGTTCAGGCAGGGTGAGGCCGAGGCTTCCCAGCTCGACTTCCTGGGGTGGCGCTCGCTGAAGGGTTCCATCGTGCGCCTACGCTATACGAGCCCCTCCTATTCTCTCGGGGCCTTATTCTCCGCCCCCGCCTTGACCCGGAGCCTCTACCGGAACGCCAGCGAGCCACTGCGACACCGCGTCATATGCCATCCCGAGATCCGCCGCGAGGTAGAGACAGCGCCCCTCTCCGTCGCGACGGCACTCCCCGGTCGCCCCGCGGAGGGCCCCGATGTGGACGCCGACCACCGCCCCGCCGTCGGCCAAGACCAGCGGCCCGCCGCTCGAGCCGGGCACCACCGCCGCCGTGTGCACCCACGGGCTCGCCAGCTCCAGCCGGCGCACCGTCGGCGGAGCCGCGGCGGCGTGGACGCGGGCCACGAGCGGCGTATCCCCGCCGGCGAGGAATCCGTCCGCGCGGCGCGCGACCCGGCTAGGCGCCAGGGCCAGATCTTCGGGCCCGAGCTCCGCCGTCGACGGATAGCCCATCGCGCGCACCGCGACGCCGGACCTTCGGGTCTCCCGACTCGCCGCCCCGGCACGGAACCGCCAGCGAATCGGCGGCACGGCGACATCGGCGCCCCCGCCGGAGTCGCGGATTTCGAGAAGCATCAGATCAACGCCGGGACGGCGCCACACGGTCCGGATCGTCGACCGCGAGCCGTCCCGCCACACCGCGGAGGCTGATACACCCGCCGGAACGACGTGGGATGCCGACGCCACCAGGAGTCGCCCGTCGGCCCGGCGGGCGACGACGACGCCGGAACCGCTTGCCCGCTGAGGACGACGGGAACCGGGCCGCCAGCGCACGGTTTCAATCGACACCGTCGCCCGCCACGCCGCTTCGTCCTGCGCGCCGGGTCTCGGCTCCTCCACCGCGAAAACCGGTCCCTGCCCCTGCCTCTCCTCAGCGTCCGCGGAGGCGGCGACGGCGCAGAGCCCGACAGCGACCGCGGCAAAGATGAGCACCCGTCGCCGGCCCCAAAATCGCCGCGGGCGCGGCACTGTGGACGACGTCAGCTTCGGGGGGGTCAAACGCTTGCGGGGCATGGAGTCCTCCATCGGTTGGGTAGCCCCCATCCGTAGAGCACGACCTATTCCAACCGGAGGGCTAGCAAACCAGGCCAGAAATTCACCGCAAACCTCTTGAATTCAGTGGTTTAGAAGCAAAGCCCTCAATCCTTTCAAGAACCCGCGCACAACCGATCGGGCAGGTGCCGCACGGCGCTCCATGCAGCCCTCGCCCGAGATCGCATATCGAATCGGACGCTTGCGCATCATCAGATATGCGCCGGGCAGGTCATCGGCCGAGCGCCGTGGGACAATCGGGCAAAAGACGCAGGCACGCCGCTTGCTGTCCCAGTCACCGTCATGCTCGAAACGCCCGTGCAGCCCTGGACGCTCTACCTCTTCGCCGCCCTCCACGCCGTGACGGCGCTGGTCTGGTCGTCCCTCGCACGCAGCTATTGCTTCTGCCACAGCACGGTGCGACCGCGCGGTGCGCTTCGCCTCTTCGCGTGGATGGCGTGGATGTTCGCCGCCCACTACGGCGCCAAGGCGGTGCTCGACTTTGGCCCGCCGACGGACGGCCCGGTCTTTATCGCTTCCTGCGCCGTCGCCGAGGTGACGATCGTGTGCCTGCTGGTCCTCCTGCGTCACCTGGTTCCCCTCGGCGTGCTCGGCGTTCCGAGGCCGAGCCGCGCCTGGCTGGCGGTGAACTATGGCTTCGGCGCCGTCGGCTTGGTGGTCGTCGGATTCATGCTGCTGGGACCCACCGCCAGCTCGATCGACGCCTTCGATATCTACCTCACGGTGCTGACGACCTTGATTCTGTGGGACCTGGTCCGCTTCGTCCGCGCCGGGCGGCGACCGATCCTGATGGCCGACCTGCCGTTCCGCGGCTACGTGGCGCTGGCGATCTTTCTCTTCATCGGCGTGATCCTGCTCGGCGTGACCGAAAGCCCGACGCTCGGTATCCAGACGGTGGCGTGGATGGTGACCCACATCCTGGTCGGCCTCGCCGCGGCGGTCCCCTTCGCGTTGCGCAATCTGGGTGAGGTGCTGCGTACCTTCCTCATCGACGGCGCCCGCTTTGCCGTCTGCCTCGGGATTCTGGCGACCGCGCGAGGTCTCGCGTCGAATCCGTCCGGTCCGTCCGGCGGCCAGCTCGGCCCCTTCGGCGGCCTCGACGGCGTCGCCGCCGTGCTGCTGCTGCTCGCCCTCACGTGGGGCTCCACGTGGCTCGAGATTCGGGTGGACCGCGGCGTTCTTCGCCAGGAGCAGGACTGGCGGGGGCAACTGCGGGGGGCGGTCCAGGACCTGGCGCCCGAAGGGAGCGTCGAGGCCGTGGCGCAGAGCGCGGCGACCGCCGTCACCGACATCCTGCGGGTCGACGCCGCCGGTCTCATTCTCGAGCCCAGCACGCCCGCCGCGGGCCCGCCGTCGGCCGAGGGTCAGCCTCGAGAGACTGACGACGCCGAAGTGCGCTGGCCCCTGGCCGTCACCGCCGGGGACTTTAATCTCAGGCCCATCCTCGAGGCCTGGCCCGAGCTCCGACCGTCCATGCCGACCGGGGCCAGCGATCTGCTCTGGCTCGAGGACGAGGCGCTCCAGACCGCGCTCTTCGACGCCGGCGCCAACTGGATGGTGCCCGTGGAAAGCCCGCGTCGGCACTGGGGGTATCTCTTCGTCACCGCCGGCCTGCTCGGCGGCGGCGCCAGTCGTACGCGCCTGGAGTCGCTCGAGACTTTCGGGCGTGGCCTGGCCCTGGTGCTCGAAGCGTCCGACCTGATGCAGCGGGCGCGCCGCGCGGAGCGTGAGCTCGCCCGCACCGAAAAGCTCGCGGCCCTCGGCGAGACCGCCGCCCGCTTGGCCCACGAGGTGCGCAATCCCTTGACCGCCGCCCGCAGTCTCGCGCAGCTGATGGCCCGAGACCCCATGTCGGCCCACAACGAAGAGCACGGCGCCCTGGTTGTGCGGGAGCTCGACCGCGTCGAAGAGCGGGTGCAGGCGATGCTCCAATTCGCCCGCCAAGAATGCCTCCGGGTCTCCCCCGTCGACCTCGGGGAGCTGGTCCACCAGACGCTCCGGGACCTGGCCAACTACTTCGCTTCGCACGGAGCCCGGGCGAGCTTCGAGCCGCCGCCGGCGCCGGTGACCGTCGCCGGCGATCGGGAACGGCTGCGCCAGATCCTGGTCAACCTGATCACCAACGGCGTCGAAGCCCAGCGGCACTCACCGCAGCTCGAGCTCGAGATCCGCCGCGCCCATGACCGCGTCACCGTCCGCATCCGCGACCGCGGCCCCGGGGTCCCGGAGGCCGTCCGCGGCCGACTCTTCGAGCCCTTCGTCTCGTCAAAAGCCAAGGGCACCGGACTCGGTCTCGCGATCTCGCAGCGCATCGCCACGGCCCACGGCGGCAGCCTGGAAGCGTCCCCCGCCGACGTCGGCGACGGCATGGTCTTCAGTCTCCACCTGCCGCCCCTCGAGGCCGGCGGTGAAGCGCGAGTCGAGGCCCAGCCCGGCGTACATATCGAGGCCGGCGGCGCGCTCGGGACCCTCGGGGCATGACCGTGCGGGAGACCATCCTCACCGTCGACGACGAGCCGACGATCCTCATCGCGCTGCGTCGCCTGCTGGAAGGGTGCGGTTACCGGGTGCTCCAAGCCGGGTCCGGGGAAGAGGCCCTCGAAATCCTCGCCGACGCCGAGCCCGACCTGATCATCACCGACCTGACCCTCGAGCCGATGAGCGGCCTCGACCTGCTCCACCACATCCGCAGCCGCGCCGAAAACTCCGGCGGCGAGCCGCCGCCGGTGATCATGGTCACCGCCTACGGCAGCGAGCGCTCCGCCGTCGAGGCGATGAAAGCCGGCGCCGTCGACTACCTGCCCAAACCTTTCGACAACGATGAGCTCGCGCTCGTCGTCCGCCGGGTCCTCGAAGAGCGCCGCCTGCGGCGAGAGCTCGAGCGACTTCGCGAAGAGGTCGACGGACGCCACGGCTTCCATCGCCTCGTCGGCCGCAGCCCGGCCATGCGGAAGGTCTTTGAGCGCATCGAAAAAGTCGCCGACACCGACCTCACCGTGCTCGTCCGCGGCCCGAGCGGCACCGGCAAAGAGCTGGTCGCCAACGCCATCCACTTCAAAAGCGGGCGACGGCGCGGCCCGCTGGTGCAAGTGAACTGCGCGGCGTTCTCCCAAGAGCTGGTCGAAAGCGAGCTCTTCGGCCACGAGCAAGGGGCCTTCACCGGCGCCCACCGACAGCGCCGCGGCAAATTCGAAACCGCCGACGGCGGCACCCTCTTCCTCGACGAAATCGGCGACATGAGCCTCGGCACCCAGGCCAAGGTCTTGCGCGTCCTCCAAGAAAAGCGCTTCGAGCGCGTCGGCGGCTCCAGGACCCTCGAAGTCGACGTGCGCGTGGTCGCCGCCACCAACCAAGACCTCGAAGCCCTGATCGAGCGCGGCGCCTTCCGCCGCGACCTTTACTATCGATTGAACGTCGTCACCGTCGAGCTGCCGTCCCTGCTCGAGCGCCCGGAAGACCTTACCCTCCTGATCGACCACTTCCTCGACAAAGCCTCCCGCCGCCTCGGCCGCGCCCGCCCGTCCCTCGACGGCGCCGCCACCCAAGCCCTGGCCCGGCACGGCTGGCCCGGCAACGTCCGCGAGCTCGAGCATGCGATCGAACACGCCGTCGCCCTCTGCTCCGACGGCCGCATCACCCCCGACGACCTCCCCGGCCCCGTCGCCGGCGCCGCCTCCGACGCCGGCCCCCTCGCCGACGTCACCAGCCTCGATTTCAAAGCCGCCAAGCAACAAGTCGTCGACGCCTTCGAACGCCGATTCCTCAGCGACGCCCTCCGCCGTCACGGCGGCAACATCACCCGCGCCGCCGAAGAGCTCGGCATGTACCGCCAGCACCTCCAGCTCAAAATCAGCAAACTCGGCCTCGACGCCGACGACTTCCGCTGAGGCCCGAGACCTGCCGCCGGTCGCCCCCAAAGAAGGGCTACAACCCCCGCAGGTCTTAGGCTATACTCCGGCGCCTCGGCGGGCTGTTAGCTCAGTTGGTAGAGCAGCGGACTTTTAATCCGCGGGTCCAGGGTTCGAGTCCCTGACGGCCCACCATCCCGAGACCTTCCGATCTCACGCCGAGATCCTGCCTCGATAAAGACGGCGACCCCGACGGGTCGCCGTTTCGCGTGTGGGGCCCAATACGCGATCCATCGATGTGCCGAGACCATGGTGACCGAAGCGTACCAAGAGCCGAGACTCGCCAAAGGCGATGGCGATTCCCGTCTTCGTGAACTCCCCCGCCCCTGGCCCTGCCGCAGCCGAGACACTGAATTGCGGAGGCTGTATCGCGTGCTGCAACGGCCGCTCGGATGAACGGACCGCGTGCAAATGCAATACCCTTTCAGGTCCCGCCAAGGGCACCTGCGCGGCCCTTGCCAACGTCAACGCGAGGACGTGCCGAACTATCTGTAGGAGCGGCGTCTACTCGAATAGCTGCGGCAATGTGTCCGACAATTTCCGAATCCGATGAGACGCAACACTTCGATCTTCTGGCTAGTCTTAGCGCTGGCCTCCCCACTCTTCGCTTCTGGCCAGGCAGAGTCGGAGGGGCTCGAGTCCGGGTCCGTGTGGATCTGGTCAGATCCTGTGACCCTCGAAGAAGCCACAGCTATTCTGATCAGCACCGTCGAAACTGCCCAAGGGACAGAAACGGCCGCGGTGATGGAAACCCGGGTCTACCTCGAGTCGCCCCAGTCCAATCGCGCGGAGGTGACCTTCAAGTACAACCCCGACTCGGCGGGATTCGATCTCACGTTCAGAGACTCGGTCTCCGGCTGGAAGGCCGAAGTCGAACGGGGGTTTCTCTTTGAAGATGAAGGCATCCTGCCGATTCCCCAGGAGCGTTGGATGGATGAGCTCTTTCCGCGGCTCAACAATCCAGACGTCGAGGGCATTGGCTACGTGAGAGTCCGCTTGGGCCATGGCATCGAGATCTCGGCGGAACAGGCAACCCACCCGACGCCGGCCCAAGGTCGAGACGAAGCCACGATGCTTAAAGACAGCTTGATGGCTTGGATTGCGGATCTTTCCGAAGAGGAGCTTCTGCAAGACTGGGATTTTCCCCCGTCTGCCCTGGAGATGCTCCACTTCCTGGCCATTGCCGAGGCCGAACCGCTGCGCGAGAGCATCAACCTCATAGAGGCGCTTGTCTCAACCGGCCTGTCCGCCTCCGCGGAACTGGAAGACCGCAGGAATGCCCTGGTTGAAACCCCCGTCCCCGCGGAGATCACCCGCAAGCAGCTGAAATACGGCCGGCGCGACTGGGCGGTCGCCGAAGGGAGTCTCGACGGAAACGAAGCCGACAGGGCGGGGGCGCGGACGACCATCGCGCTGATTCGGAAGGAGTTGGCGGCTTACGAGTAGTCGCCGCTCGTGCCAAAACGAAGGGTCCGGCTCGACAGTGTCCTGCCGGGCCCTCAACCGGACGCTTCGCTGCCGCGGTCCTGACGGAAAGAACCTCGCAGCGGCGACCTGACTTTGTGGTGTGGTGGAGGGAAGAAAAGGGAGCCTTGGGGAGGTGCCATAAAATCCGAAGGCAGGGGCTCGTCAGACGGCCATAGCCAAGGATTGCCCTTGTCGGCCCCCCCGGCCTCGCATCCAACTCCGGCGCAACGAAAACCATGCCGCGACGAATAGAGTACGACCCCGAGGCCTTCAGAAAGGCCGTGATGCGTGCTTTCTGGGAGAAAGGGTATGCGGCGACGTCGGTGCGCGACCTGGAAAAAGCCACCGGCCTCAACCGGCGGCAGCTCTTCCGGGAGTCCGACGACAAGCGGGACCTTTTCTTGACCGCCATGAAAGACTTCATGGCCGTCTCGAAGCGCATGTACTTGCTACCGCTGAGTCAAGTCGGTGGCTTGGAGACCATCCGTCAGGTGCTCCAGGAGCTGGTCGATCTGTCCAGTGGAGCGCCCCAGTGGTTCGGATGCTTGATCTGCAATACCTGCCGAGAGCCCATCGCGCTTGCTGACTCAGAGGTCTCTGGCCTGATCGATAGCCATATGCTTTCGATCGAGGAGGCCTACGCCGCAGCCCTGGCCAAGGCCTCGGACCTGGGTGAAGTGACTTTGGATTCTGGACGCCTCAGGTCAGCGGCTCGTCGTTTCCTCGGGATACACGTCAGCCTCCTGGTGCTGGTTCGAGCCGGAACTCCACGATCTGTCCTCGAAGATATTGCCCGAGAAGGTCTAGTCGGACTGGGCTGACGCCGCCTTAGGGTCCGCGCCCGGGGCTTCCGGCAGGCCGCCGGACGCCGCAACCGAGCTTAGAGGCCCGTCACCTCCTGGCACCAGTCGAGTAGAGCCTTCTGCACGGCCGGGTCCGTCGAGTTGCCGGGCAGGGGCCTCGGCTTTCGGCCTTCGACATAGGCCCCACTCCGAAAGTCACCTTCGATGGCGTCATAGAGCCTCTGCGCCCCCTTCTCGGGGGTCGCGAAGAAGAGATTTCTGATGGGGATGAGCCATCGCGGCATGCCGTCTCCGCCCGTCATGGCGGTCTTGACCGCACCCGGCTCGGTCGAGCGGAAGGTGACCTCGGGATATTGGCGAGCCAAGGCATCCATCACCGCCGCCGCCGCGAGCTTCGACTGGACGTAGGGCCCGAAGAGCTTCTTGAAGGACGGCGGATCCGCTAAGTCTTCGACGGCCAAGGTCTTCGCTTGCTTGATGGCGCTGGTCGCCACCACTGCCATCGTCCCCCCTTGCATCGCAGGGCTCAGCAGCCGCGCGAAGAGATAGGGGGCCAGCGTATTGACCTGGGCGTGCATCTCGACGCCGTGCTCGGAGGCGACCTTCTCTCCCAAGAGCACCCCGGCATTGTTGATGAAGCGTCGGATGGGGCCGCGCTCCCGGAGGGCAACAGCCGCTGCGATGATCGAGTCGTGCCGCGCGAGGTCTGCCTGGACGACATCGACGGAGGCCCCGGGATGGATAGCCTGGATTCGATCGATGACGGGGCGGGAGCGCTCGACGCTCCGGTTGACCATGATGATGTCCCAGCCGTTGGCGGCGTGCAGGCTGGCCAGCGCAGCGCCGATGCCGCCCGAAGCGCCGGTGATTACAACTAAGGGATTCGAGGCCATGGCGGACTCCTTGTCTCGGACGGTCTGGGTGAAGAACCGGGCGGTCGTGACCTTCCGCCCTGTCCGCGATCGGGCCTCCCCCACGGCGCCCTGTCGCTACTTTCCTTGAACAAGCTCTGCGCGGAGGGGGGGGCACGAACCCGGTGCTATTCTGCCCGGGGCTCTTCGGAGACGCGCGCTGACGCGCACCTCACGGATATGGTTGACTTAAATCAACCATACGCAAATAGTTGATCCGGGTCAACCAAATGACGCCACCCCCAAACGACGTCCTGGCGCTCGCGCTGGACCTCGACCGTCTGATGCGACGGCTTCACTGCACCATGCGCCAGCGAGCCGAAGTGGTGGATCGGGCCCGGATCGGCCCCTTCGGGGCGATGACCCTGGTGACGATCATCGACCGGGAGCCGCTGCCGATCCAGAGCCTGGCGCGGCAGCTTTCCAGGGATAAGGCGCAGATCACCCGCACGGTGAAGATGCTTGAGGAGACCGGCCTCGTGCAGCGGACTCGCAGCCCGACGGACGGCCGCGTCTGGCTGGTCAGCTTGACCGAAAAAGGCCACGCCCACGTCGCGGGCTACCGAGAGCTGCTCACCGAAATCGTCGGCCGCCTCACCGGCGGCCTCGATGATCACGAGCGGTCTCAGTTCTCGACCGTCTTGGCGAAGATGCTGTCTTCATCCGACCTTGAAGACGTGCCTTAGGGTTCGTGCCCGGTCAGGCCGAAGGACTCGCTCCGTCGAGCTGGCCGAAGATATGGGCGACGGCGTCGCGACGGAACAGGAGGACTATGACCGTCAGCTGCGCCGCCAGCGTGAAGAGAAGCGACCCGTAAACGAGACCCGGCGGGGCGATCGAGGCCGGGAGCGGGTGGAGCCACTGGGTGATGAGACCGGTGAGGTAATCGAAAGCGCCGAGGGCGTTATAGATCAAGAGGCCGCCCCAGATCCGCGGACCGCGGAGACGCCAAAGCGCCATGATCACAAAGGGTATGAGGACTCCGAGGATGCCGTCGGTGACCCAGGGGCCGAGCCAGACATCCGGGGCCGATCCTCCGAAAATCTCGAGCTCTGGAATAAAGGTGATGGCGAGCGCACGGGTCACCGTGGAGCCGATCAGGATGCTGATCCACAGGACGACCCGGGGGGTCTTGCCCTCGGTTTCAAAGGCGGCGTCTTGGGCCGATTTCGCTTTTTTCAGTGCTGTCTCCATGGCGGCGCTCTCGTTGATGATGAAGTGACCGATCGCCAAAGAACACGATCGCGGGACGATCTGCTTCTGTCGGTTGTCCTGAAAAGCTCTCCCGGCGACGCCTTGACGCCGCCTGCGGCTTACCTAGGCCTGCGGAGCGACCCGCATACCGAAACGTTCCGCAAAAAACACGTAGAGCGACGGGATCACGAAGAGGGTCAGGCCGGTGGACACCATCAGCCCGAAGATCATGCCGTTGGTCATCGGAGCCCAGAGGGCGCCGCCGAAGAGCGAAAGTGGCAAGAGCCCGCCGATCGTGGTGAGGGTCGTGAGCAGAATCGGCCGGAGGCGAACCTGGCCGGCTTCGATGACGGCGCTCCTCAGCTCTTGGCCGGCGGCGACGTTCGTTTCGA
>JBCDKB010000193.1:0-14479 GCA_038747035.1 Acidobacteriota bacterium
CCCCGGCCGCCGGCGCCGCCCGAGGCGCCTGAGCTGCCGAAAGCGCCGCCGGCGAATTGCGTGGAGTCCGGCCGCGTGACCGTTCGCCTCGACGAAGTCGGAGCCGACGGTCCGAGCACCAAGCTCCAGCTCGGGTCGGGGGTCGGCGACTACCTGCTGATCACGCCGCCGACCGGCGGCTCCCGCCCCGCGGCCGCCGTCGTCCGACTCGACGGGGACGACGGCGTCCCCCGGGTCGCCTTGGTTCGCCCCGTCGAAGGGGCCCCGCCGACCGTCGACGCCCGCGGCCTAGCCGGCGCGCCGCTGGTCGCCGAACTCGAGAACGCCGGCCGTCGTTTCCGCCTCGAAGTCAGCGCGTCGCGATAAACCACCCTTCGCTCCCTTCCAGCCGCCGCCGGGGTCTCCCCGCGCGGCGGCTTTGTGCTGCGCCGAGAACGCGGCTCCGATCGATGACCTCGAGATCCGGCGCCACCGTGAATAAACTGGCGTCGCGGGCGCGTAGTTATTGAGCCCGACAGCGACCCGATCCAAAGGCCTGTCCCGTCCCGTCCCTTCACCGCCGGCCGGCGGCGCCTCGCCCCGGCCGCACCGTCCCCCGCGACCCGAATGCCCTTCGAAATCTTCACAAAATTTGGTCGGCCGCCGGCCTGGGCCGAGGAGCTCAACCGAGACCTCAACCTCGGCCTGAACGGCCATGGTCTCACCGGCGCCATCGGCCCGTGGCCCGTGGCGGTGACGCGGCCGAAGAAGGCCGAGGGTCGGTTCCGCATCACGTTCCGACGGATCAACTCCGGACTCTTGATCACCAACCACGTCCTCGGACTGCACTACCTGTCGCCGGAACGCGACCTCGGCGACCGCGGATTCGACGCGGAGGTGCGCCTCGCCGGCCGCGCCGACGACGCGCTCGCCCTCGTTGACCCGAGGGCCCGGGAGCTGGCGCGGCGACTCGTGACCGACATGCGGGGGTCGTCCACCGGGTCGGTGATGCGAGCCGAAGTCACCGAAGCCGAAGAAGTCGCCGGGGCCCTCGACGTGATGCGCGAGCTCGCCCAGGTCCTCCAGCGGCAGTCGTCCCTCGACCTGGCGAGCCGCCTCCAGCAGGCGGCCGCCGGCGACGACGCCCTGGACCTGCGCAGCCACGCGCTCGATCGTCTGACCGTCGAATTCCGCCGCGTGCGCCCCCACGGCCCCGCCGACCGCGAGTGGCCGATTTCCCAAGCCACCGCCGTTCGCCTGCGCGGCGCGGCCTTCTTGCTCTACCTCCCGGGCCCGGGCCGAACCGCGGGACTCGACCTGATTCGTCGGACGATCCTCGACGCCGGCTTGCCGCCGGAGGAACGCGAAGCCGCCCTCGACCTGCTGCTCGACGAGTCGGATCGCAGCGCCGCCGGCCCGATCCTGGAGGAGTGGATGGCGCAGCCCATCGAGCCGTGGACGCTGCGCCGCGCCGCGATTCTGGCGTGCGGACGCCGACGCATCCTCGGGCCCCTCCTGACGCTCTCGCCCGCCGACGATCGGAACGCCCTCGACGTGGTCCAGGCCCTCGACGCCGTCGCCGACGTCACGGCGCAACCCCAGCTCATCGCCGCCCTCGGGCACGATTCCCAAGCCGTCCCGAGCGCCGCCGCCGCCGCCCTCGGCCGCTTCGGCAACCTCGACGCCGTCCCCGCCCTCGGCGCGGCCCTCGAAGCCGCCGATCCGCGCCAGAGTCAGCTCCGAACGAGCCTCGAAGACGCGCTCTACGCGATCCAAGACCGCTTTGGACAGTCCCAGGCCGGCGAGCTTTCGATCGTTGCCCTGGAGCCCCTCGAAGGTTCCCTCAGCCGCATCGACCCGGAGGCCGGGGGCGTCAGTCTGGTGTCCGAGGCAGACGCCGAAGAGTCCCTCACCGAACCGTCTCGCGAACTCCCTGGGCAGCCCGTATGAAACCCGGCGTTCCCCCAAAGGACATCCTGTTGGCCCAATCCCTGAAGTCCCTCACCGAAGCAGTCGCCGAGACGTGGCGTGTCCTTTCCGGATCTTTCGGGCCGAAGCGGGAGTGGCCCGAAGGCCTCACCGAAGTGGGCCTCCGGCCCGAGGGTTCGACGCTCGTCGGGAGCTTCGGAGCCTATTCCGTCACGGTCTATAAGCCCGAGGAGCCGCGGATCCTCATCACGTCGGTGGATCCGGGTTTCACCGTGGTCCGGCAGCATCACATCGGGCGCTACGACCTGGACGCCATGGTCACCGGGGACTCCGAGTTCGATTACGACGTTTTCCTCGGCGGCAATCCGGGCTACGCCATGGTGATGCTCGACCCGGACATTCGCGCCCGCGTCCACTGGCTGATCCGAGATTGCCGCGGCAGCCTCGAGGGGGGCCATTTGGAAGCCTACCCACCGCGGCCGGAAGACATCGGGGAAACCCTCCAGCGAATGCTGCGCCTGGCCAAAGATCTGGAGCACCGGCGAGACCACGGCCTACTGGTGAGACTCCAGCGTCTGCTGGTGTCGCCGCCCAACTTCGCCCCGAAGGCGCTCCAGGCCCTGCGCCACG
The DNA here is from genome assembly GCA_038747035.1 of Acidobacteriota bacterium. GTDB lineage: Bacteria > Acidobacteriota > Thermoanaerobaculia > Multivoradales > J023 > JAUIJL01. The sequence goes on from JBCDKB010000193.1 coordinate 2,539, forward strand.
AGTTCGTCCGGTCCGGAGGCCGAGCGCCGGATCTTTCGGGCTTCACCGGAGTGCCCCACACCCACGCCCTTCTCCTCGAGACCGCGGTCCTCGTGCTCACGTTCGAGGACGGGAAAAAGCTCGCCCTCGAAGCGTTCCGGCGGGTCGTCGATGACGAATTCGCGCCGGTTCCGGCCCGGGGCCTCGCCCTCAACCTGCTGGTCGACGCCCTCGATCGCCCGGCCGCACGCGATGTCCTCAGCGCAAAACTCGAGCCGTCGGTCATCGAAATCGGCCTACGCCGCGCCGCCATCGACGCCTGCGTCCGCCTCAAGCTCCTGGCGCCGCTGCTCGACGGCGAGCCCCAGCACGCCGCGGAACGGCTCCACTGGCTGAGGGCGCTCGTCGAGCTCGGCGATCCGGCGGCCCAGCCGCGCTTGATCGAAGGCCTCCTGGCCCCAGAGGCCGACGCGCGCGCCGCCGCCGCGGAAGCACTCGGCCGCCTCGGCGACCTCGACGCCCTCGATCCCCTGGTCGCCGCCCTCGAGGCCGCCGGGGACGGCCCGCGCCGGCTGCGGTCCGCCTTCGAGCGAGCCATCGGGGACATCCAGGACCGCGCCGGCGTCGCCCAGGCCGGGGAAGTTTCGATCGTGGCGCTCACCCCCATGGAGGGCGCCCTCAGCAGCGCCGCGGCGAGCGCGGGCGGCGAGGTCTCTTTTCCGGAAGACGGGGACGCCCCCGGAACGCCCAGCGACCGCCGGCGGTCGGCCGGGTGACAGGACCGCTACGACGAATGAACCGGACGCCCGCGGGGCGTCGCTAAAGCTCGGGAAGGACCGTCCGTGCTCCACCTGCTGCTGATCGCCACTCTTTTCTACCTGGGCTACCGGGCGCTGCGCGCCGCCTTTGGCCATCCGCCGACCTGGGTGCGGAACGCGCCGGAGATGGGCCTCGAACCCGATAGTCGCGGGCTCTCCGGCTATATCGGGAGCTACGCGGTGGCCGTGGTCCGGCAGGAGGAATTCGAAATCACCATCTCCTGGGTCGACCCCGGGTTTACCGTCAAGCCCGCCGGCGTCGGCACGCTGATCCTCCGGGGATTCGACTTCACCACCGGCGACAGCTATTTGGACTCCCGGGTGGTGCTCGGCGGAGACGCCCGCGCCGCCTTCGCCCTCCTGGACCGGAAGCTGCGCGCGGATTTGGCGAGGCTCGTCCCCGAATACTGGATTCAAATTAAAGGGACTCGCCTCGAGGCGAGGGTGAAATCGCTCGACGCCGTCGCCGACGCTCTCAAGCAGCTGACGGCACTGGCCGACCGTCTGCCCCATATCCACGACAGCGACATTCCCAAACGACTGAAGGAACGGGCCACCGGCGACGACCCCGTCGCCCTTCGGTTCCAAGCCCTGCGCGCCCTGAGGGAGTTCTACCTCCACGCCCCCGAGTCCGCTGCGGCCGCCCGCATCCTTCTCGACTCTCCTTACTCCGACCTGCGCATCGCGGCGACGACGATTCTTCTTCGGCGGACTGGGGAGGTCCAGCAAGAAGGCATCGAGACGATACTCCAGACGCTGCTCAATACCGACATCCCCGAATCCACCCGCCGCCAGGTCCTGGACTTACTCATCGACGAATCGGATAGGACCGCGGCGGCGCCGGTGCTTAAGGCGTGGCTCGCCACGCCGATTCCGGAGCCGGAGCTGCGGCGGGCGGCGATCCGCGCCTGCGCGCGACGGGTCGTGCTCGAGCCGCTGCTAGACCTGGTGGTGGAAGGCGCCGACGAGCACCTGCTGCTCATCGAGTCGCTCTCCGAGATCGGCGACCGGGCGGCCCAGCCCCGGCTCCTGGAGGAGCTCCGGCATTCGAGTGACCGCGTCCGCGCCGCGGCGGCCTCCGCCCTCATCCCCCTCGGCGACACGTCCGCCCTCGCGCCCCTCGGCGAAGCGCTTGCGGCCTGTGGAGACCCCGCGGCCCGCCGCCGCGTCGCGGAGGCCATCGAGTCGATCCAGCGCCGCCTGGGCGTGGCCCAAGCCGGAGAGATGTCGATCGTACCGCTCGACTCGCTCGAAGGCAGCCTCAGCCGCGCCGACGGCCCCGAAGGCGGGGAGGTGTCTCTCGACGACGGGGCGCCTTCCGCCGGTTCGACTTAAGGAGACGCGGCGGACGCCTCGGCACCGACGGCTTCGTCCTGGATCGCCTCGTACTCCCCTTCGGAGAAGACGATCGCCAGCTCCACCCGCCGGTTGCGCTGACGCGACACCGGATCCGTGCCCTCCACGAGCGGCGTGCTTTCACCCATGCCGGTCGGCGTCATCACCTCCGGATTGACGCCGGCCTCTTCGAGGTAAGCCATGACCGTGGCGGCCCGCTGCTTGGAGAGCCGCAGGTTAGCCTCTTCGGTCCCCACATCGTCGGTATGGCCGAAGATCTGGATGCCGAAATTCTCGAAGGTCAAAAGCACGCCGGCGATGCGACTCAGCACCTCCCGGTTCTTCGGGCGCAGCGTCGCCTTATTGAAGTCGAATTCGATGGTGCCGCTGTCGAGCGTCATCACCAGGCCGAGGGCCGTGCGCTTGGTGTCGGCGATGCGCGAGAGCGAGCGCTGCATGCGGTCGAGCTCCCGGTCCATCTTGGCGCGGATGCGTTCCGTCTCCGCCTGGGCCTCGGCGGTTTCCTGGCGCGCGGCCTGCGTCTCCTCCCGCGCCGACTCGAGCTCGACCCGGGTCTCATCGAGCGATAGCTCGGTCTCGGCGCGCTGCCTTTCGGCCTCTTCCCTCGCCGCCGAGGCGGCCTCCGCCTGGGCGACCGCCTGCTGTCGCGCCACCGCGGCCTGGCGCTCGGCCTCCTGCGCCGCCACCTTCTCGGCCTCCGCCGCCTCGGCCAGCTCTTCGCTCACGCGCTCACGCTCCACCGCTTCGACGGCGCGGTCCGCGGCGACGGTCGCGGAGCTCGACGCTTCGCGCGCACTCGCCTCCGCCTGCGCCGCCCGCTCTTCCGCCGTCTCCGCCCGCTGCTCGAGCTCGCCGATGGTGCTCTCTAAGCTCTTGAATTGGGCGTCCATCTGGCGCCAGCCCAAGTATCCGGCCACGAGCAGGACGGCGGCGACGGCGAGGAGGACGATGTGACTCGTTCGCATGTTCTTTGAAAGCTCCCGGTAGTGGCCAAGCTTCGCGACCACGCGGCGTCCGCCGCTGGCCCCGACTGCGCGAGCCTAGCACCCGCGGTCGACCCGGCCGGCCGCTGTGACTCGCCGTGTTTGCGTGCGGAGGGGTAGCATGTCGACGATGTTCGAGATCGTCCAGGACAACCCGTGCCCCTACCTGACCGACCGCGTGGCGACCACCGCCTATCGGCTCAATGAAGGATGCTCGGCGGAGAAGTATCAGCGCCTGCTCGAACGCGGCTGGCGCCGTTTCGGCCTGACGTTCTTCCGCCCCGTTTGCGTGGGCTGCGCGGAGTGCAGAAGTCTGCGCATCGACGTGCCGTCATTCCGCCCCAACCGCTCCATGCGGCGCACCGCCGAAGCCAACCTCGACCTCGACGTCACCCTCCAGCCGGCGTCGCTGAGTCGCCAGCACCTGGCGCTTTACGACCGCTACCACGACGATATGCACGACCGCCGGGGCTGGACCGAGCGCGAGTCCTCCCCCGCGGACTACCACCATACTTTTGTCGAAGGCCGGGAAAGCTGGGGCCACGAGCTGCTTTTCCGGCTCGACGGCCAGCTGGTGTGCGTCGCCCTGGTCGACATCCTGCCGGGGGCGATGTCGGCGGTCTACTCGTATTACGACCCGACGCTACGCCGTCGGGGCCTCGGCGTGCAGGCGGTCCTGACCCAGGTCGAGATCGCCCGCAGCCGCTCGCTGCCGTTTCTTTACCTCGGCTACTGGATCGAAGGGAATGCGAGCATGCGCTACAAGGCGCGATACCGGCCCCACGAGATTCTCCACGGTCGCCCGGAGCTCAGCTCGCCCCCGCAGTGGCGGGCGCCGTCATCCGGACAGTCCGAGCCTGTCAGCCGATCTCGGGGCTAGCCAATCTCAAGGACACGACGCTGATATTCGGCGATCGAGGCGAAGCCGTGGAAGGGGCGTCCGCACGCCGCCTCCGCGTCCGGCAGCGGCTGGGCGCCGGAGGACGCGAGCACGTTTGAAAGCAACGTCACCAGGGCGAGCTGCGAGTCCGCCGCAGCCGGCACTAGCGTCCGCGGCTCAAAGTCGCGGGTGCGCATCCTGACGACCCGCAGCTCCTCGACGTCGGACCACAGGGAATCGAGGAAAAGGTCGATCAGGACATAGGCGTCGCCCGTGCCTTCGTCGATGCGCACGGCGGCGAGCGCCTGCACCTGGCGCAGCGGTAGGCCCTTACGCTGGCCGTTGGGGAAGCGAAGCGTCAGCCGCTCACCGTCGACGGCTTCGGGCACGACGGCGGCGACCTTGAGTCTCCGCGCCGCCGTCGCCGTCGACGACAGCTCGATCGGGCCGTCGGGCTCGACGTCGTCTTTCGAGCGGCGGAGACCGGCGGCCAGGGCGTCGGCGAGGGCCCCTTCCAAGGCCTGGCGCTGACCCTCGGGCACGCCGGCGCGGCCGAGGGCCAAGCGGGTGAGCCCCTCGGCGTTCGGCGCCCGACTCTTCGACGCCACCAGCGCCAGGCGCAGGAGGGTGGGGAGCGGAACTGTTTCATCCACCGACACGCCTTCGACCAGCTCGGCGGCGGCCCCGTCGTGACCTTCTTGGAGCATGGCCTCCATGAGCCGACGACGCAGGTCGAGGTCGACGGTCGGCGGGTCGCCGAGTCGATCGCAGAGCTCGAACCAGCCGAAGACGGCGTCGGCGGCGCGGCCACTGCGCAGCTGCCCGGCGAGGGCCCGCAGCATCTGGGGTACCGCCGTCTCGGGGCGCTCCAGCTGCACGCACAGATCCCAATACAGGCGATTGAGGTCCGGATCGGCCGCCAAACGCCCGCCGGCGCCGAGGGCGGTCGCCAGCTGCTGACGGGCGTCTTCGGGCCGACCGAGGCGCCGGATCTGGTGGATCTGATCCGCGAGCTTGGACGGGTCGGAGGCCGCCGGATCGGCCTCGCCGCCGCCCCGCCGCAAGAGGTCTCGAAGGGCCATAGAGGGAGCGTAGCACGGCGGCCGTACGCTAAGATTCCCAGGAGCCATGACGAATGCCGCGTCCGATCCGTCGCTCGAGCTTCTCGCCGCCCAGGTCGATGTCGCCCTGGAAGAGGGGGATGTGCAAGCGGCCCGCACCATGCTCGACCAGGCCGTCGCCCACTTCGGCGATCGGCCGGCGATCCAGCGACTGCGGGCGCAGGTCGAAGAGGTCGCGCGCCTCACCGCCGGCCCCTCCCCGGTCGACGGATTGGTGCAAGAGGCCCAGGAGCGGGTGCGCACGGCCGACTACTCCGGCGCCCTGGCTTTGCTGCGACGCGCCATGTCCCTAGCGCCGCAGGACGCCGAGCTGCGCGCCACCCTGGACCGCACCGAAAAGGCGGCCGAGCGCCACCTGCTCGCCGTCGAACGCCAGCAGAAGATCACGTCCGCCACCAGCGAAGTGACGGTGCTGCTCAACCGGCAGGAGCTCCAGGGCGCCCGCCTTCGCCTGCGCGCCGCCCGCGAGCAATACGGCCGTCAAAAGGCCTTCGACGAGCTCGAAGAGCGCCTCGTCGACCTGGTGCAGGTGGCCCAAACCCGCAGCGCCGACGAGCACCTCGGCCGCGCCCGGGGGGCCGCCGCCCGCGCCGATTGGAACGGGGCCCTCCACCAGGCCGAGCTCGCCTTGACCCTCGCGCCGGGTCACCCGGAGGCCGAGACGCTGCGCGCCCAGGCCCGCGACCAGCTCGAAGCCCAGGTCAACCAAGAGCAGCGCCGACGCTCCCTCGACGAAGCCCGCCTCGATATCGAGCGCCTGATGGCGGCCGGCGAATTGGCCCGCGCCGGCCAGCGTCTGCAAGGGGCCATCGATACCCTCGGCCGAGACCCCGAGTTCGAGAAGCTCGCCACCGCCATCGACCAGTCAAAGAAAGACCGGGACTTCAAGCGCCGCTTCGAATGGCGCGAGCGGCGCGCCAAAGAAGCGGAGGGACTCATCCAGGAGGCCACCCGGCTGGCCCTCGGCGGCGACTTCGCCGCCGCCGTTAAGCACCTGGAGCGCGCCCGCGAACTCGATCCGACCCATCCGGAGGTCGACCAAAAGCTCGAAACCCACCGCGTCGCCCTCGAGCGTCAGCAGCTGGAGCAGGCCAAGGCCGACGCCCTGGATCGCACCTTGACGGAGATCCGCGGCCACCTGGACGCGCTGCGACTCGACGACGCGACGAAGGCCCTCGCCGCCCTCGGCGGCGGCTTGCGGGGTGACCCGCGCTACGACCGCCTCGTGGAACGCTTGAGCGGCCTGCGCGAGGCGGAGGCCGCCGCCGGCACGCTGCCGACGCCGGGCAACCTGCCGACCCTCACCCAGGCCTCCCGGGCCGCCGTCCGCCAGCACCAGCGCGCCGTCGCCGGCGCGTACTCGTGGCGGCAAGCCCTCGCCTACCCGATCCGCGGCGGCGTGCCGACCGCCCTGGCGCTCGCCGCCGCGCTCGCCTCGGGCCATGCCGCCGCCCACGGCCTCGGCTTTCCGGACCTCACGCTGCTCGCCGTCGCCGTCCTGGTCCTGCCGGGCTTGGTCCGCGCCACCCTCGACGATAAGAACCAGGCTCCGACCCCCGCCGGCCTCTGGCGCGGCGCGGCGACGCTGATCGACGCTTTCCCCGCGACGCTGGTGCTCAGCCTAGCCGCGGCGCCGGCCCTCCTCTGGGTGGTCCTCCGAAGAGTCCACGGGCTCTTCGAGCTCGGCCCCGTCGGTTTCCTCGCGCTCTCCGCCCTCCTCTGGGCCGGCGCCTGGTGGGCGTGCGGCGCCCTCGGCGTCAGCTGCGCCTTCGGCCTCCGCTACGCCTTCGCGCCCCATAAACTGGCGCTCCCCGGGCCGACGCTGCTCGCCGTCTCAGCGCTCGCCTTCACCCTCGTCGCCGCCTCAGCCCTGCTGCTCGTCGCCGTCGAGCCCGTCATGGGCATTCCCCTCGCCGCCCTCACGGAAGCCTTCGGACTGCTGCTGCTCGGCCACCTGATCGGCGTCATGGTGCGCAGCCGACGCCTCGAGTGGGCGTCGAGCTACGGCAGCTAGTTCCTGTCATTCCGGTGGACTGAGCTCCACGCTTCCGCCGGGAGTCAGGTAGGCGGCATCGCCGCAGAAGTCGGCGATCCACGCCGCCGGCAGAGGATTGAGGCTCGCCAAAAAGGCCTCCGCCTCCGGCGTGCGGAGACACGCCCGATACGCCCCCGTCGGCATGGACGGCAAGTGCCACGAGTCTCCCCGCCGAGCCGGGGCCGGGTGCATCTTGGACCAGAGGATCAGCGGACCGTTTCGCATCGGATGCCCGTGGAGGAGGAAGAGGCGCTGCCGGCGAAGGGACGGATCTTGCGCGTCGCCGTCCGCGACGTGGACCGAGCCGCCGACATCGTTCAGGCTGACCACTATCGATGTCTTCGGTCCGGACAAGAGATGCTGCTCTTGGTGATAGACGAAACCTGGCGCCAGCACCGTCAGCAGGACGTCGTCCGAGGATCCGGGCAGCTCCAGCCGGAAGACACCGTCGCCGTCACTGAGGGCGGAGGGGAGGCTCAAGCTCCGCCACTCGCCGAGCGAGGCGCCCAACTCCGCGAGCACCTGGGCGCCGAGCACCGGGGAGCCTCCGGCAGAGAGCACCTGGCCTTCAAGAACCCGCACGGGCTCGAGCTCGAGGTGAAGCGGTCCGACCTCTACGCCGTCTTCCAGCACGAATTCCACCGGCTTCGATTCCCCGCGCTTCGGAGTTGACGACACGTCGAAGCTCGCGCTGATGCGGTAGCGCCCGGCGGCTAGGCCCTCGAATTCAAAGCCATCGCGCCGCCCCAACTCGGAAAAGCGGCGTCGTTCTCCATCGACACTGGCGATCTCGATGACGGTCGGGGATTCAACCTCCGTCCCGTCGGGGTAGTAGACCTCGCCGAAGACCCGCGTCTTGGGAACCTCGAAGGTCTTCTTCGGCCATCGATCCGCCGGATCCCGCGGCGGCACCTCCACGGACGGGACGTGGGCCCGGACGGACGGCCGCCGGAATCGCACCTCCACATCCCACAGCAGACCTTTCTTCAAGAAGACGAAGAAACGACCTTCCTCGTCAGTACGGGCGCCTAGACGCATATTGCCGAGGTGTTCGCGGAGCGTCACCCGCGCTCCAGCCAGGGGTTCTTCATCCATCAAGACCAGACCTTCGAGGCGCTCAAAATGGACCTCCGGGCGATGCACGTTCTGCCCGGAGAAGACTTCGAGTTCTTCTGAAATCCAGCGATGATCTCGACTGTCGAAAACTTCGAGGCGGACTTCCCCCGGCGTCAGCTGGGTCCCCGTCCATAGACCCTCGCGATCAGCAGTCCCGGTCACCTTCTCCGACTCGCGATCAGTGCTTTCGGAGATCGAAACGCGCCACTCCTTGCGAAAGGGGTCGGTGGGCGGATCGAGGACGAGCTGGAGCTCCGCCGGCGCCTGAAGCTCCAGCGGATCGAGCCTCGATTCTTCCGAAGCCCTAAGCTCGATGGAGGCGAGCCGGGTCGGCGCAAAGTCCGGGTGCCGCGCTTCGAGGCTAAAGAGCCCCGGCGGCAGCCCCGTGAGCTGGAAGAAACCCGCCTCGGTCGCCCGGACCGAACGTCGGATTCTCCGTTGCCGTATCGCCAGGTTTTCGGATGGCGTCACGGCCTCGACGTCGATCTCCGTGTGGGACAGGTCGACGCCAGCGCCGGGGGCAAAGACCCACCCCGCCAGGGACGCCCCTGGCCGCAGCGCCACCTGCCCCAGGTCGACGTCCTCGGCCACCTCGATGGACCAGCGATAGATCGGCGCAAAGTCATCGACCTGCAGGCGGAGATCCCAAAGACCCCGGGGGACCTTGCACGCGAGCCGTAGCCTCGGCTCTGTGGCGCACGTCACTCCCCACTCGTGCCGTTCGCCCTGGCCGAGGGCCGTGACGTGAAGGACCGCCTCGGGCCCGTCGCCGCGCCCCTCATCGCCGCCCGTCGGGCGAAGAGTCGCCCGAACTAGGGCGGCTGGCTGCGCCTTCAATTCCAGTTCCACCGCCAGCACCGTCGAGTCTTCACTGTCGAGATCAAACCGTTCGTCAACGAAGACCGCGGGATGCCTCGACGAGACGCGCCAGCGACCGCGGCCCAGGGGAATATCGAACGAGCCGAGGGCGACCACGTTTAGGTCGAAAGACCGGCCATCATCCCCTTCAAACGAAAGCGGCACTAAGCCTTCCGGCGGCGGGCTCGCGCTCATCCACTGGAGTGTTCCCCGGATCCGGGACTCGCGCTCTGAGCCTTCAACGTCCACCGGATCGGGCTGAGCTGGCTGAGCAGCCCCAGGGACTTGCGCCGCTCCATCGAAAGCGATCACTCCAACGGCGAGCAGACCGAGCGCTAGAAACAGTCGTCGCCGGTAAAGCGACATGACCGCCGGCTTAGGTGACCTCATCCGCGGATTGCTTCGTGTCGCCGTCCCCGCCGGCGTCTTCCCCGTCTTCCTCGGGTTCCGGTTCCGGCTCCGGCGGGTTGAGGAAGAGGTCGAGGCCGGTGGCGGCGCCTTCGAGGCGGGCTTCGGCGACGTCGAGGGTTTCGGCGTCGGCGACGTCGTGGAGCTCGCCGAGGATCTCGCGGAGCTGGAAGCAGGCGGGGTCCATGGCGGCGTGCACGCCGCAGGCTTCGGGCGGCGGCAGCTGGCCCGTCAGCTGACCGACGCGGTTACGCCAGATGCGGGCCCAGGCGGTGAAACGCTCGCGGGCGCGGGCGGCGCGGGTCGCGTCGCGGGAGTCTAGGGCTTTGAATTCGGGCAGCTCGGTGCGGCCGGCGTCGATCAGGTTTTGGATCTGGGGACCGAGGGCGGACACCGCGCCCTCGACGTCGGCGAGCGTCCAGGCGGGCTCGCGCGGTTCTTCGACCCGCTCCGGCGACGCGGGAACGGGCGCAGCAACCGCGATTTCCGGGGGCGGTTCAGGGGCCCGGGGGACGTCCCAGCGCGCCATGGCGGCGGTGAAGGGCTCCGCGGCGAGCCAGAAGAGCAGCCCGAAGAAGACCACCAAGCCCGCGACCGCGCCCCGCCAGGCGCCCGCGGAAAGGCCGCCGGGGTGTCCGGCGACACCTCGGGGTGCTGGGGCGGGGGATCCTGGGGCAGTTTTGTGCGGCATGGCGACACCTCGGCTCGAGTACGGAATAATACCCGTCCGACCGACCCTCCCCCATCCGGAGCCCGCTCCACGTCCTGAGATCACGAGATGTCCACAGATCCGAAAGAGCCATCGACCCGCACGGAAACCGACAGCCTGGGAGAAATCCAGGTGCCTTCGAGCGCCTATTACGGCGCCCAGACGGAGCGGGCGGTGCGCAACTTCCCGATATCCGGCCTCCGTTTCCCCCATCGATTCATCGCCGCCCACGCCCTGATCAAGCGCGAGGCAGCAAAGGTCAACCGCGACCTGGAGATCATCTCCCCCGAGATCGCCGAAGCCATCGTCCAGGCCGCCGATGAGGTGATCGACGGCCAGCACCTCGACCAGTTCCCGATCGACATCTTCCAGACCGGATCCGGCACCTCGACCAATATGAACGTCAACGAGGTGATCTCGAACCGCGCCATCGAGATCCTCGGCGGCGAGGTCGGCTCCAAGACGCCGGTGCATCCGAACGACCACGTCAACGCCGGACAGTCGTCGAACGACACCATCCCGACCTCGATCCACCTCGCCGCCTACGGCGCCCTCATCGAGCAGCTCGAGCCGGCCCTCGACCGGCTGGGCGACGCGCTCGAAGAGCGAGCCCAGGCCTTCGACGACGTCGTCAAGATCGGCCGCACCCACCTCCAGGACGCCGTGCCGGTGCGACTCGGGCAGGAATTTAGCGGCTACGCCCAGCAGATCCGCAACGGGCGCCACCGCCTCGAAACCGTCAAGCCGCGCCTCGCCGAGCTCGCCTTGGGCGGCACCGCCATCGGCACGGGCCTGAACGCGCCGCCGGACTTCGCCACCCGCGTCATTTCGGGCATGGCGAGCTCCACCGGCTATCCGTTCATCGGCGCCCCGAATCGCTTCGAAGCCCTGGCCGCCAAAGACGCCGCCGTGGAAACCTCGGGGGCCCTGCGCACGATCGCCGTCTCGCTCACCAAGGTCGCCAACGACATCCGCTGGCTCGGCTCCGGTCCGCGCTGCGGCCTCGGCGAAATCGACCTGCCGAGCCTCCAGCCGGGCAGCTCGATCATGCCGGGCAAGGTCAACCCGGTGATCCCGGAGGCGACCCTCATGGCCACCGCCCAGGTCATCGGCAACGACGCCACCATCGCCCTCGGCGGCATGTCGGGCAACTTCGAGCTCAACGTCATGATGCCGGTGATCGCCTACAACCTGCTGCAGTCGATCGAGATCTTGGCGAACGTCTGCGACGCGATGACCGAGAAGTGCGTGGAAGGTCTCGAAGCGAATGCCGAACGGGCCCGCGAGATCGTCGAAAATAGCCTCGCCATGTGCACGTCCCTGGCGCCGCTCATCGGCTACGACGCCGCCGCTTCGATCGCCAAGGAAGCGTTCAAGACCGGGCGCACCGTGCGTCAGATCGCCGCCGAGCGCGAGGTCCTCCCCGCCGACGAGCTCGACCGCGCCCTCGACGCGCGGCGCATGACCGAGGGCGGCATCCTCGGATGAGGGGTCCCCGGGAGCGAGCCCCGTGGTGACGAGTCCGTGCGCCGCTGAACCGGACGGCGATCCGAACCACCCCGCGGTGCATCCGCGCGTCGCCCTCGTCCTCACCGGCGGCGGCGCGCGCGGCGCTTACCAGGTCGGCGTGCTGCGCGGCCTGGGCAAACTTTTCCCGAACGCCCGCTTCCGCCTCATC
>JBCDKB010000194.1:0-14436 GCA_038747035.1 Acidobacteriota bacterium
CGGCGAAGTCGGGCTCTGTAGACCAGGCGTCGACGCTAGAGGCCTGCGGCGCGGGAGCTGGCTCTGGCTCCGGAGCCGGGGCGGGGGCGGGTTCCGGCTCCGGCTCGGGCTCGGGCTCTTTCGGCCCGAGGCCGACTTCAACCGCGACTTTAGAGGCTTCTGGATTGAGCTCGGTGGCCCGCGCCAACACCTTCGCCGCGACGCCGACGTGTCCGGCTTCGTGCAGGGTCTTGACCGCTTGGCGGATGAAATCGAGGTGGTCCGGCGCCAGCTCCATGGCCTTGCCGTAGACCGCCGCGGTCTCGTCGATGGATCCCGCCGCGAGCATCACCTCCACCAGCGCCTGGTACTCCTTGAGCGCTTTTTCCGTCAGGCGCTGGCTGGCGAAGAGCTCCGCCAGCTTGAGGTGGAAGGTCGGATTGTCCGGCTCGATCTCGGACATCCGCTGGTAAATCGTGATCGCCGACGTCGCGTTTTCGTGCTTTTGGTAATAGTCCGCGAGGACTTGATACTGGGTCCGGGCCTCGTTCAGCAGCCCTTGGCGGTGGTAGAGCTCGGCGAGGCGCTCGTAAACGGCGAGGGCCGTCGGATCGAGCTTGATGATCTTTTTGTAAATGGCGATGGCTTTGAGGAAGAAGCCATCTCGCGTGTACTTCTCGGCGATCTGGGTGAAGAGCTTGACCGCCTCGTCGTAGCGTTCGAGTCGAGCGTAGAGGTCGCCGACGCGATTCAAGGTGTTGATATCGCTCGGGTTCTGCGCCAGAACCTTGCGGTATTCCTTGATCGCCGCCTCGAGCTTGCCCTTGGCGACGTACTTCTCGGCGTTCTTGATGACTTTTTCGGTCTTCAGCGCCATCAGAGTCCCCTGGCCGCAGGCCGTAAGCGGCCGTCCTTCGACGGCAGAACGGACCCGAAGGTCAAACGGTGCGCTTCACACGGGCCGTGGTCGACCAGCGCCCGACGGTGCTCGGCCGATCCGTACCCTTTGTTGCTGTCGAACGCGTAGCTCGGGAAGCGGCGGTGCAGATCGAGCATCAGCCGATCGCGTTCGGTCTTGGCGAGTATCGAAGCGCAGGCTACGGCGTAGCTGAGCTGGTCGCCTTTGACCAGCGACACGGTGCGCATGGGGGCGTCGAGCGCCACCGCATCGACGATGGCGAGCGCCGGACGCTCGCAGAGAGACGTCAGGGCACTCACCATCGCTCGCTTCGTCGCCTGCAAGATATTGATGCGGTCGATCTCCGACGGAGAGACCGCGGCGACCGCGTGGATCGGATGCGCGCGGCGGACCGCCGCGGCCAGTCGGGTGCGTTTCTTGGCCGAGATTTTCTTACTGTCGTCCATACCCGGGACGATTTGGCCCGGTTCGACGAGCACGGCGGCGGCGACCACCGGGCCCGCGAGGCATCCGCGCCCCGCTTCATCGACCCCGGCGACGGGGCCGAGGCCCGCGCCGCATAGGCGATCTTCGAGGCTCCGGAGCAGCCACAGCCGGTACGCTTCGGCGAAGACTTCACCCATACTCGTCAACGCATCTCCCGCTGGCCGATCTCAAGGTCGGGTCGGCGTCCGCCGAGTCCCCGGCGTGCCGCGCTCCGGAAATGCCAAAGGCCCCGTCGACGCGTGGGCGTCAACGAGGCGCTTCGGAGCACGGCGCGGTGCGGATTGATCACACTTCGCGGCGTTCGGCGATACGGGCTGCCTTGCCGCGCAGCTCGCGGAGGTAGTAGAGCTTCGCCCGACGCACCTTGCCGCGACGCACGACTTCGATCTTGTCGAGCACCGGCGAGTGCAGCGGGAAAACGCGCTCCACGCCGATACCGCCCGACATCTTGCGCACGGTGAAGGATTCGCGGGTGCCGCCGCCCTTGCGGGCGATCACGACGCCTTGGAAAATCTGAATGCGCTCTTTCTTACCTTCGACCACGCGGACGTGAACCTTCAGAGTGTCGCCAGCTCGGAACTCCGGCAGACCCTCCTTGAGATAACTGCGCTCGACTTCTACTAGTGTGCTCATCGCTATTTTCCTTCGGGACGAGGCCGTTTTGGCGGTGTCCCCGAAATCCGACGCCGATCCACTCGGGAGGCTCTACGGTCCGCTCGGGATGTTCTTGTCGGAAAGTTCCGTCTTCAGGAGGGCGGCCTGCGGGCTCCGTGGGGGAGTCCGTTCGTCGACGCATCGTCGTCGGCGAGTTACCGCGAAGGGTCTGTGTTCAAGCAGTCCGGCCCTCTATTATTGAGATCTATCCACGGCCATGCAAGCCCGCGGGCAGCTTCAGGTTCAGCTCGCCGGCTAACTGGTGGAGCACTTCGAAGTCGTGGGCTTCGAGCGGCGCGTCCGCCAGCAAGTCCGGTCTCTTCCGCAGCGTCGCTTCGAGCGACTTGCGGCGGCGCCAGAGTTGGATCCGTCGGTGGTCACCCGAGAGCAGGACGTCGGGCACCGGGCGACCGTCCACCTCACGGGGGCGCGTGTAGTGGGGGTAATCGAGGAGGCCCCGGCGAAAGCTGTCGTTCTCGACGGATTCATCGAGTCCGACCACGCCGGGGATCTGCCTCGATAGCGCCTCGATTAAGACCATCGCCGGCAGCTCTCCGCCGGAGACGACGAAGTCTCCAATCGAAATCTCTTCGTCGACCGCGGTCTCCAGCACCCGTTCGTCGATCGCTTCGTAGCGGCCGCACAAAAGAATCAGCCCCGGGAGCTGCGCCAGCTCCCGAACCACCTCCTCATCGAGACGACGGCCCTGGGGCGAGAGCAGGATGCGACGGGGCGGTACTGCGAAGGTCGCCGCCGCGGCGTCGAGGGCGGCGAGCCAGGGCTGGGCGGTCATCACCATGCCGCCGCCGCCGCCGTAGGGTTCATCGTCGACGCTGCGATGCTTATCCGTGGTGTGGGCCCTGAGATTCAGCACGTCGAAACGCAGTAAGCCCTTCTCGACCGCCCGGCCGACCAAACTGGTCGTTCGGAAGGCTTCGAAAAGCTCCGGAAAAATGCTTAGCGCTGCGATGTGCATGATTCGATGAGGCCGTCGGGTAGCTCGACGTCGATTTCTTGTGAAGCGATGTCGACTCGGCGGAGGAATGCGTCGACAAAGGGAATCAGGAGGGTGGCGCCGCGGGACGCGAGGCGCAAAATGTGGCCGCCGCCATCTTCGATGACTTCGACCACCGTGCCGAGCTCGCCGGAAGCGGCGTCGGTGACAAGGCATCCCTCGAGTTGGAAGTGATAGTAGAAGCCATCGGGGGCCTCGGGGACCTGCTCTTCGCTGACTTCGAGGACGGCGCCGCGCAGCCCGTCAGCGTGGTCTCGGCCGTCGACCCCTTCGAATTTGACGAGGAGCGTGCCGCGATCGGCGCGGACCTTGAGGATGCGACGGGTTTCGACGGGGCCGGCCGACGGGCGGAGCTGGAGCTCGGCGCCTCTGTCGAAGCGGCCTTCGACGTCGCTCCAGATCTCGACCTTGACCTCGCCGCGGATGCCGTGGCCGCGAAGAATGCGGCCGACGGCGATAGCGTCGTGGCTAGTTGCGTTCGGAGATTTCGAGCTCATAGCGCCGTCCGTCCAGGTCACCCCGGACATCAAGAAAGGCGCGCAAAGCCCGGGCGGTCCGACCTTGACGGCCGATCACCTTGCCGAGGTCTTCGTAGTCCACGAGCACGGTGTAGACGCGATCCCCGTTGTCGTCCGTCGCTTCTTCGAGGACGACCTCCTGCGGCTCATCGACCACGAGGCCGATCAACCGCACCAGGGACTCGCCGAGCCTGGGGGCGTTCTCGCCGTTTTCTTCGGCTTCAGCCACAGGCTCAGGCCTCGGCGGCGGCGTCGTCGGCCTCGGCGGCCTCGGACTCCGTCGCTTCCGGAGCGTCGTCCGCGGTTTCGGCGGCGGCCGCCGCTTCGACCTGCTCGTCGGCGTCGGCTTCCGTCGCCTCGGCGACCGGGGCCTCCTCGGCGGCCGGGGCCTCGACCACGGCCGGAGCGCGTCGCGCCTTACCGATGATCTGGCCCACGGTTTCCGAAGGCTTGGCGCCACGGGAGATCCAGTGGTCGACGCGATCGAGCTTCAAGTCGATCTTCGACGGCTGCTGGCGGGGGTCATAAGTGCCGACCTCTTCGAGCGCCGAGCTGGTGGGGCGCCGACGAGAGTCGGAGACCACGACGCGATAAAAGGGGCGGTGCCGGCTGCCCATGCGGCGAAGCCGAATCTTCAACATACCGAATCCTCCGTCAATGCTTTTCGAAAAGACTCGCGGCGACCGCGGGTTTGCGGCGCCGTCTGCCCTCGGGGCGTACTGTCTCCACTAGGGCGTGGGGAATCTCTTCAGGGTCTGGGAAACTCTTCAGGGTCTGGGGAAACTCTTCAGGGTCTGGGGAAACTAAGAGTGTGGGGAACTGGTGGGATTTCTGAGCGTCGGAGCCAGCAGCCGAACGTGAGGAGTGGCTCGACGGACGCGTGCGGGCACAGGAATCTCAAGGCGTAGTACGCCGGGCGGCGGATGATAGCAGGAGCGATGCGCTTTGCCTAGTCGCCGGCAGGCGTCGCGAGCCGGCGACCGCCGGGGCCACGTCGACGGTCGGAGGCCACTTCGGCGTCCTGACCAAGCGCTAGAAGCCGCCGAGGCCCGGCGGCAGGCCCGAGCCAGGGGGCGAGCCGCCACCCGGACCGCCGAGGCCGCCCGGTCCACCGAGACCGCCGCCGCCGAGGCCGCCCAGACCGCCGGGGCCGCCCATGCCGCCCATGCCGCCGCGGCCGCCTTTGCCACCCTTGCCGCCGCCGCCGAGGGACTTGCGCAGCCACTTGCCCTGGGCGCCTTTCATCATCTTGCGCATGGTCTTGTACTGCTTCAGCACGCGGTTGATGTCTTGCAGACTGGTGCCAGAGCCGCGGGCCACCCGGCGCTTCCGACTGGCGTTCAGGATCTTGGGGCGGCGCCGTTCCTGCGGCGTCATCGAGTTGATGATCGCCTCCACCCGCTTGAGCTCACCGTCATCGACCTGCGCGCCCGCCAGGGCTTTGAAAGGACCGACCTTCGGCATCAACTCCATGAGCTGGGACAGCGGCCCGAGGTTGCGGATCTGGCGCAGCTGGTCGCGCAGGTCCTCGAGGGTGAATTCCTTCGAGACCATCTTGCGCGCCAGGCGCTCGGTCTCGTTGCGATCCAGGCCCCGCTCCGCCTTCTCGATGAGCGACAGGACGTCGCCCATGCCCAGGATCCGCGACGCCATGCGCTCAGGGTGGAAGAGGTCGAGATCTTCGAGCTTCTCGCCCATACCCAAGTAGCGAATCGGCACATTCGCGACGGTGCGGATCGACAGCGCCGCGCCGCCCCGGGTGTCGCCGTCCATCTTCGTCAGCACGACGCCGGTGACGGCGAGGGCTTCGGAGAAGCTCTTGGCGCTTCGCACGGCGTCTTGACCGGTCATCGAGTCGGCGACGAAGAGCAGCTCCTTGGGATTGACGATCTCGGCGAGCTGCTTGAGCTCGCCCATCAACGCTTCGTCGATGTGGAGGCGACCGGCGGAGTCGACGATCATCACGTCGTGACCGCGTTCTTTGGCGTAGCGGCGACTGCGCTTCGCCAGCTTCAAGACGCCCTCACCGGGGTCCGGCGTCAGGACCGGAACGTCGACCTGGGAGCCGACTTGGACCAGCTGCTCGACGGCGGCGGCGCGCTGCAGATCAGCGGCCACCAGGAGCGGGTGCTTGCCCTGCTCTTTGAGGCGGCGGGCCAGCTTGCCGGAGGTCGTGGTCTTACCCGAGCCCTGCAGGCCGCACATCATGATCACGGAGGGCGATCCCTCCATGCGCACTTCTTGCCCCTCTTCGCCGAGCAGCTCGATCAGCTCATCCCGGACGATCTTGATCACTTGCTGGTCCGGGGTCAGGCTGACCAGCACCTGCTCGCCGATGGCGCGTTCTCGGATCCGGTCGACGAAGCTTCGGACGACGCGGATATTGACGTCCGCTTCCAACAGCGCGAGGCGGATTTCCCGCAGCGCGGCATCGAGGACCTCTTTGGTGACGCGTCCTTCGCCTTTGAGTCTCTGGAAGACTCCCTGCAGCTTGTCTTGTAGTCCGTCGAACATCTCAAACCTCCGAAAGGGGCGACCGACCGGCGAGCCCGGCGACGCACCGCGATCCTATGCGCTCGGCCCGTCGGCGGCAATGAAGGCGCCGCGACGCACTGCTAGGATCACCGCTCAACCACGCCAAGGAGATCTGACCCATGCGATTGCTCATGACGCTCATTTTCGCTTCCCTTCTCTTGATCACCGTCGGCTGCGGCGCCCCGGCCGAGGAAGGCGAAGCCCCGACGCCGCAGCAGCAGGCCGGCGTCGAAAGCGACGCCGAAACGGAGACGGACGCCGACACCGAAGAACCCCCCAGCGACGCCCCGCGCGAAGGGGATTCGGTCATCGAAGACGACTCGGAGACCGCGGCGCCGTTCGACGACGCCGAGGGCGGCGAGGGTGAAGACGGCGGCGAGGGCGAAGATAGCGGCAGCAAAGACGTCGGCTCTGACGGCTGATCGCGTCTTCCCCCAAACGCCCCTGGACAAGCGACGCCCGGCGGTGGCGGGTCCAGGGGCGGCAGAAATCTCCCGCGATCCGACGATGTCTATCCGACCTTCGCGAAGTTCGACTACGATGGCATTTCTTCCCCGGCGCCATAGCCCTCCCGAGTCTCCGCTGCGGCCCCTGCTGCCCCGTTCACTGAATCTAGGCCACTCAATCGATTCACCCCGGGCAGCGAGTTCCCGGAAACCCGGCAGCTCACTCCCCCTCTAAACAGCTTCCATCAAGCAACGACCCGCAGCCCACGACGCGCCCCCACACCTGAGGACGTCAAAGAATAGTCATGAGCCAGCACGCGACTTCGGACAAGAACCCGCCCGCCCACGCGACCTCCGCCGCCACAGACAACGCGACTGACGCGGTCCCCGCGGCCCGTCCACCGCTGCGGGAGCCGACGGAGAAGAACGCGAAAATCGTCGCGACCATCGGCCCGGCGAGCGCCGACGAGGCCACCCTCCGCCGCCTGATCGCCGCCGGTCTGGACGTGGTGCGCCTCAATCTCTCCCACGGCTCCCACGAGTTCCACGCTTCCATCGTGCGCCGGATTCGGAGCCTGAATGACGAGCTCGGCACCTTCGTGCCGGTGATCTTCGACCTGATGGGGCCACGTTTTCGCCTCGGCCAGATCGCCGACGGCCCGCGCCCGTTGCAAGTCGGGCAAGAGGTCACTTTGGGCGCCGGCGACGTCGACCTGCCGGTCGAAGACCCCGGATTCATCGACCACCTGCGGCGCGGCGAGCGCGTGCTCGTGGACAATGGCCTGATCGAGCTGGAAGTGATCGACAAGCAAGGCTCCCGGGTCAAGACCGGTGTCCTGCACGGCGGCGCCGTCTCGACCCGCAAAGGCATCAACCTGCCGGACACGGAGCTGCCTTTTACGATCTCGGAAAAGGACTGCGCCGATATCGCTTTCGCGGTCCGCGAGAAGGCCGACTACGTCGCGGTCAGCTTCGTCGGCGGCCCGGAGGACCTGGAGGCGATCCGCGGGGTCATGTCCGAGCACAAGGGACTGATCCCGCTGATTTCGAAGCTCGAACGCGCCAAGGTCCTCGAGCGCTTGGAAGCGACGGTGCGGAGCTCAGATGCCGTCATGGTGGCGCGAGGCGACCTCGGCGTCGAGGTGCCGATCCACAAGGTGCCGGTGATCCAGAAGCAAATCATCGACACCGGTCGCCAGTGGGGCAAGCCCGTGATCGTGGCCACCCAAATGCTCGAGTCGATGATGCAGCAACCGCGGCCGACGCGCGCCGAAGCGTCCGACGTGGCCAATGCGGTGTTCGACGGCGCCGACGCGCTGATGCTCTCGGGCGAGACGGCGGCCGGCGACTTCCCCGTCGAAGCCGTCACCACCATGTCGCGCATGATCCAGGAAGCGGAAGACTACCGGCAGCCCAAGGCCTTCCACCTCAAGTCCCAGGACGCCCGGCTGCTGGAGCCGCTCAAGACCGAGCGCGCCTATCTGACCAAGCGGGACGTGCATCTCGAGATTCCCGAAGTCGTCTCCTCCTCAGCGGTCCACGCCGCCAGCGAACTCGACGTGAAGCAGATCGTCGCCTTCTCCCAAGGCGGCTTCACGGCGCGCATGATCGCGCGCTACCGTCCGCACACTTCGCTGCTGGTGTTCACGCAAGAAGTGAGGGTGGCTCGGCGCGTCCAGCTGGTGTGGGGCGCCCAGCCCGTGATCATCGACTACGAAGTGAGCCACCACGATGAAGTGGTCAAGGTGGTGGACCGGGTTCTGGTGGAGCGCGACCTCGCCCGGCCCGGGGACACGATCATCATTCTCATGGGCGACCCGATCGGTCAGCGCCCGCTCACCAATCTGATGCGCGTGCACAGAGTCCGCGCGTGACGGCGACTCGACCAGAGCTCCACCGGGCGCGTTGGCTTCTGCCCGCCGCCGCCCTGGTGCTCTGGTCGCTGGTTTTTTGGCGCAACGCGTGGATCTGCGACGACGCCTACATCACGTTCCGCTGTGTCGAGCAGCTGCACGCCGGCCACGGCCCGCAGTGGAATCCCCACGCGCGGGTCCAGGCCTTTACCCATCCGCTGTGGTTCCTGCTGCTGAGCGCCGTGCGGGTGGTCTCAGGCGCCGTCTGGTGGAACGCCCTGGCGCTGAGCTTCGCGCTCGCAACGGCCGCCCTGGTCTGGGTCGGTCGACGGCTCTGTGAACGGCCAAGCGGCCGGGACGTGTCCCTAGCGCTGCTGCTCGCCATGGCCCTGGGCTCGAAAGCCTTCGTCGACTACGCCGGCGGCGGCCTCGAAAACGCCCTCGTCTTCGCGCTGCTCGCGGCCTTCCTCGCCATGCTCGAGCGCTCCGGGCGGGCCGGCGCGGACGTCGGGGACTTGATCCGTTTGACGGCGGTCGGCGCCTTGCTCCTTCTCTCACGGCACGACCTGCTCTTCATCGTGGCGCCGCCGATCGCGGCGGTGGCGTGGTCGCTCCGGCGCGCCGGCCTCAAGCGCTTGGCCCTCGCCCTGCTCGTCGGCGGATCACCGTTCCTGCTGTGGACTGTCTTTTCGGTCATCTATTACGGCTTTCCTTTCCCGAACACGGCCTACGCGAAGCTCAGTCACGGCGTCGACGCCCTGCGCATGTGGCGCCAGGGCCTGTGGTACTTCTCCAACGCCTTGCGCTGGGATCCGCTGACTTTCATCGTGGCCGTCGTCGGGCCGCTCTTCGTGCTCAGGTCGAAGCGCCCGGCGATGATCGCGCTCGCCGCCGGCTGCTGGCTTCACCTCTTCTATGTCGCCAAAGTCGGCGGCGACTTCATGGCCGGACGCTTCCTGACCCCGGTCTTCTTCATCGGTATGGCGGCGATCGCCCTCGACGCGCCGACCTGGCGACGACCCGCGCAGCTCGCGGCCTGCGCCGCCGCGACCCTCCTCGCCGTCGGCCTACCGGGGGCCCGCCTCTTTGTTGACGCCGGCGCCGGCATCGAGAGCTATTACTCGATCGACGCCTCCGAGCACGGCATCGCCGATGAAAAGCGGGTGTGGACGGGCCGCGGTGCTTTCAACACCGTCGAACGCCAGCTGCAGGCGAAGTCTTGGAATTTCCACGGCGCCAAGGCGCGGAGCCAGGGCGTGCCGGTGGTCCACACCGCCGTCGGCTGGGACGGCTTCAACGCCGGCGTCGAGACCAAGATCATCGACGTCTATGCCCTCGCCGACCCGCTGCTCGCCCGCCTGCCGGCGCAGCGCCCCTGGCGAATCGGACACTTCTCACGATCGATCCCGACGGGCTACACCGAGTCGGTGGCGACGGGCGAGAATCGAATCCGCAATCCCGAGATCGCGCGCCTTTACGAAAGCGTCCGCCTGGTGACCGAAGGGCCGATCTGGAGCGGCCGGCGCTGGTCCGCACTCGTTGACTTGAATTTCTTCTACCGGCGACCGGCGTGCGAAGAGCCGCCCTGCCGCGACCTCCGCGCCCGGCTGCTCGACCCGAGTGTCCGCGAGCCCACCTTCGCCGAGGGCGCCGGCGTCCTGGAAGAGTTCCGCCTCGAGCTCGGATCGCCCGGTGAAACCGCGGCCGGCGAGCCAGCCGGCGCCCCCGATGCCGGCCCGGCCCAGCTCACCCTGACCGGATGGCTGCCCGACGTCGAGGCTGAGGTGGTGTGGATCGCCGGCGTGCCGATCAAGGATCCCACGCTGCTCAATGCGGCGCATCCCGAGATCCATCGCCGCTCCGAGCGCCGCATCGGGCTGATGGCGGGCTTCGTGATCCGCGCGAGCTTCCCGTCCGCCGAGCAGGCCCGCGCCGCCGCCGCCACGTCGTGCCTGATCGTGCGCGAGAAGCCCCGCGGACGCCCCGGACCATGGCGACTGGTGCCGCGGGCCGACGGCGGCTGCTCCGAGCTCGCGTTGCGCGACGCGGCGCCGTAGGGCTGCCGTAGGGCTCTACGCCCCATCAACAGCCGCCACGGCGCCGGCCGCTGGTCCGTCAAGGGGCGGGCCGTCGGTTGGGATAGGCCTGTTCGGGAGAAGGAATAGAAGGATGAGAGTCCCGTGAGCATTCCGTGAGATTTGCTCGCCAGGATCTCCGTGTCAGAGCCGCGGGGCCCGCCGGCCCCCAAACCGCTCTCCCCAATTCCCCAACCCAGCCACACGACACGAGGACTCTTCCGATGCGAAACTTTCGTTTTATTGCTGCACTTGCCTGCTTGCTGATCGCCATCCCAGCCGCCGCCGTCGAGGTCGAACTGACCATCGAGACGCTGGTTCCTGAGAACGGTGTGTTCATCACGCCGGTGTGGGTCGGCTTCCACAACGGTCAGTTTGACTCCTACGACGGCGGCGTTTCCGCCGACCTCTTCCCCGGCCTCGAGGAGATCGCTGAAGACGGCAACACCGGTCCGATCTCGGCCTCCTTCAACGGCCAGGTCCCGACGGGCCTCGACACCACCGTCGCCGGCGCCGCCGGTCCGCTGATGGCCGGCGAGACCGTGACCCGCCGCTTCGACCTGTCGCCCGCCACCCACCGCTACTTCAGCTATGTGTCGATGGTGATCCCGTCCAACGACGCGTTCATCGCCAACGGCAACCCGCTGGCCCACCGCGTCTTCGACGTTGACGGCAACTTCACGCCGCTCGAGTTCTACGTGGTCGCCCGCGAGATCAACGACGCCGGCACCGAGGTCAATGACGAAATCCCGGCCAACGTCGCCGCCCTCGGCCAGATGGCCCCGAATACCGGCACGCCCGAGAACGGCGTGGTCACGGACCACCCCGGTTTCATCGAAGGTGGCGCCATCCTCGCCGCCCGCCCGAACGGTGATTTCACCCTCCCCGGCTACCGCATCGTGAAGTTCAGCCTCAACGCCGTGCCGCAGACCGTGCTCGAATTCGGCGCCGATGCGGCCGAAGAGGTTCCGACCAACGATTCCACCGCCATCGCCGCCTGCTCCGCCGCCCTTAACGAGGCCGAAACCCGCCTCAGCATCACCTGCGAGCACAACGTCGAGAACGTCGCCGCCGCCCACATCCACGAAGGCGCCGTCGGCGAGAACGGTCCGGTCGTCTTCCCGTTCGCCGACCCGACCAGCCCGTTCAGCCAGACCTTTGACGTCAACGCCGCCCAGGCCGAGGCTTTCATTAACGGCGACTACTACGTCAACATCCACTCCGAAGCCTTCCCCAACGGCGAGATCCGCGGCCAGCTCGTGGGCTGCTTCGACGGTCCCCGCGGCCTCTGCCTCAACCAGGAGCGCTTCCAGGTGACCGTGGAGTGGGAGACCCCTGACGGCACCACCGGCCGCGGCGTCGCCGTCGAAGGCACCGCCGACTCGGGCTTCTTCTACTTCTTCAACGACGACAACATCGAGCTCGACATCAAAGTGCTCAACGGTTGCGACATCAACAACTACTACTGGGTCTTCGCCGCCGGCACCACCGACGTCGGCGTCGACATCACGGTCACCGACACCCAGGCCGGCGTCGTCCAGAACTACTCCAACCCGCTCGGCCAGGCCTTCGCTCCCATCCTCGACACGGCCGCGTTCCTGACCTGCCCGTGACACCTTTCGGCACCCGTCGAAAGAACCGAAGCGCGTCCTGACGCGAAACAAGAGGGGGGCGGCCAGTCGGCGCCCCCCTCGTCGCTTTCCATCCCCTAGCTTCAAGACAACTCGCGTTCGCTTCGTCGACGCCCTGGACCCTAGATCGGACGAGCCGTGAAATCACAGCGCATCCTGATTATCGAAGACGAGGTCGAGCTCTCCGAGCTCGTCACCTTCCACCTCAAAGACTGGGGAGCCCAGGTCACCGTGGCCAACGACGGCCGGATCGGCCTCGAGAAGGCCCTGGCGGGTGGCTTCGACCTGGTGATCCTCGACTGGATGCTGCCGGGCGTCGACGGTCTCGACATCCTGCGCCAGATCCGCAGCCGAGACCCCGCGCTGCCGGTCCTGATGCTCACCGCCCGCGCCTCCGAGATCGACCGCGTCCTGGGACTCGAGGTGGGCGCCGACGACTACCTCACGAAGCCCTTTAGCCCACGGGAGCTCGTCGCCCGCGTCAAAGCGCTCTTGCGGCGGGTCGAGGCCCTCGCCGAGCGCCAGGACGATACCGGCGACCATCGCCTACAGGTCGGCGAGCTGCAGCTGGACACCGAGCGCCGCGAAGCCCGTCTGGGCACCCAGATCCTGTCGCTCACCGCCAAAGAATTTGACCTGCTCGCGCAATTTGCCCGCCACCCCGGCCGGGTCTATACGCGCGCCGAATTGCTCGACCTCGTCTGGGGCTACGGCCACGAGGGCTACGAGCACACCGTGAACTCCCATATCAATCGGCTGCGCGCCAAGCTCGAGGAAGACCCCGGGCATCCGCGGCGACTGCTGACCGTATGGGGCGTCGGCTACAAACTGGCCGACCGCGTCCAGTCGCTCCAGGTCCAGGGATGAAAACCTTCCTCCGCGCCACCGCACCGTTGGTCCTTGGGAGCGTCGTGGTGATGCTGGTCCTGGCTGTGGCCGCGTGGGGGGCGTTCACCGGGCACGCCGACGAAGCCCAGCACGCACGCCTCGTCGGTCTGGCCGAAGGGATCGCCGCCCTCGACGCGCCGTCGATCCTCGACCGGGAGGGCGAGTTCAGCCCGAGCGCCGCCGAAGACGCCGTCGCGTGGCTCCGGGCCGCCGCCCCCGACGTTGACTTTTACGTGCTTGACCTGCGCGGTCGCATCATCGCCCCGGTCTCCGACAAGATCGGCGTGCGCTCGGTATCGATGGCGCCCCTGCGCCGGTTCATGGATGCACGCCAGCTCAACAGATCAACCGCCGGCATCACCGGGGACGATCCCGCGTCCCCAGGTCGATCCGCCCGATTCACGGTCGCGATCCTGCCGGACCAGGGGGAGCCCGCGGGCTACCTCTACGGCGTTTTCCACAATCCGATGCTCGCCGGAGTGACCGCCGACCTCCGGCGCGACCTGGCGATCCAACTGGCGCTGTGGGCGCTCGCCGCCGCGGCCTTGCTCGGGGCCGGATGGACCTTGCTCTTTCATCTCCACGCCCGGCAGCCGGTGCGCCAGCTGGCGACGAGCCTCGATCGGCAGCTCGGCAAGCGCGGCTTCGAGCGCCCCGAGACGGCCGCTTCGAAGAATCCGGTGGAGACGGTCGAAGCCCACCTCACGACCCTCTTTGACCACCTCGATTCCCAAGACGCGGAAGTTGAAGGGCTGTCCCGGGTGCGGCGCGAAGTGCTCGCCAATTTCACCCACGACCTGCGCACGCCCATCGCCACGGTCCGCGGCTACCTCGAGACGCTGGCGCTCAGTGAAGGCGCGCTCTCCCCGACCCAGCGCCAGGGCTATCTAGAGATCGCCCTGCGCCACAGCGAGCGCCTGAGCCGTCTCGTCGACGAGCTGCTTGAGCTGTCGCGACTCGATCGCTGCGAAGTCGCTCCGCGCCTCGAAAGATTCCGCCTGGGCGAGCTGATCCAAGACAATATCCAGCGCTTCCGCCTGCGCGCGGAGCAGGCCGGTGTCCGCCTCGAAGCGGAATTCGACCCGGATGTGCCGCCGGTCTTCGCCGACGTCGGGCTCATGGAGCGCGCGCTTGAAAACCTCATCGGCAACGCCATCCGCCATTGCTCGGACGGTGATTCGGTCACCGTTCGCCTCCGGCTCGGCGGCCGACGCCTGCTGGTGAGCGTGATCGACACCGGCTCCGGCATCGCCCCGGACGACCTGCCCTTCGTCTTCGACCGCTTCTACCGGTCGCGCCAGCAGCAGGGCGAGAAGGGTCGGGAAGGCGTCGGCCTCGGCCTGGCGATCACCCAGCGCATCGCCGAGCTCCACGGCGGTCAGCTGCTGGTCGAGAGCTGCCTCGGAGACGGCAGCACTTTCACCTTCAGCCTCGAAG
>JBCDKB010000195.1:0-14426 GCA_038747035.1 Acidobacteriota bacterium
AAACGGCGAACAGTCTTTCCGCGCACATCAACACCTCCCGCCAAAATACAGTGTAGGTCGGTTAGTAATCAAGAGAATCGCCTCCCCGCATTTTGTCAAGAGGCAAGTGGCAAGGGCCCTGGGACCCCCTCAAGCGACTCAGTTTTTTTACAAGACCTGCCTAGAGAGTCTGTAGAGTTTCTTCATACGGCGGCCCTTTTAAAGGTAGCACTAACGCCTGAGTCACAAGACCTGGGCAATTCGTTGAGTCAGCTAAACCAGGCGAGCCAGCGAAGTCCACGCGACGCTAACATTCTAAATGATCTTGGGGTCGTCGAGTACTTAATCGCTTCGAAGGGTGAGCCGAAGAGGCTGGCTGCCGCGCTAGAACACTTCGAACGGGCGCTGGCAGAACAGCCCGACCATCTATCTGCCCTATTCAACCGTGCCCTCAGTCTCCAAGGCCTCGGACTAGCGCGTGAATCGTCCTCGGCTTGGGAACGCTACCTGGCTCTGGAACCGGACGATTTCTGGAAGAACGAGGCCATCAGTTTCCAAAGTCGTCTCGGGCTACACGAGTCCAAGTCCCAGATTGAAAGAGCCAACCATACTCACCACCTTCGCGAGATTCGTGCTCGGCTGGAGTCTACGATTCTCCATCGATGGCCAACTGCGGTTGCCGCCAACGATCTGGAAGGGACTGCTACGATCCTGTCAGAAGTCCGCAAATACCTCTACGCCCTCGAGCCGGCAGGAGATCGACTAGCCCGTAGCCTGTACGATTCGCTGAGTGGTGCTGGCGCCAGGGAAAGCGCACGAGCCCTGATGACGCTTGCCCGCGCTCAAGAAGCTGTTCAGGGCTCCCGCCCCGCTGAAGCACTTGAACTATTGGAATCTATACTGCCCGTACTCCGTACCAAGGGCCACCCGTACTTTTTTGAAGCGCTCTATTGGAAAGCCGCGAGTTACTTTGCGCTATCACGCTACGAGCTCGCGCTCGAGACCACCGAGGATCTTTCGACAGCCCTAGATGGCCGCGAGTTTTCGGCCCTCGCTTCTCGGGCAAGCTTTCTACGCGGTTTAAATCTATATGTCATCGGCGAACCTGCAAAGGCGCATCCCATACTCAGAGCCGCAGTCGATTCATTTCCGAAGTATGGACCCAAGGAAGAGCTCGCTTACTCCCATGTGCTGCTAGGCGAGTGTCTCTTCTTACTTGGCGATGTCTGGGGCGCCTGGAAACACTACCACCAAGCGGTGTACCTGAGCGCACAGGTCTGGTCACCCTACCGCCGGGTCCAGATCCTGAACGCTCTAGCTGATCTGACGCTACGCCAGGGTGACATCGCCCTCTCATTTCGGTACCAGGACGCAGCTGTAACGTGGGCGGCAACGCTCGGAAACGAGAGCTTTCTTGCCGACGTCTTGAATTGGCGTTCTATTCTCTTTCTTAGGATGGGCCAGCCCGAAAGGGCAATCAAGGACTGGGCAGAGGCGAGAAACACAATCCGGACAATCGAAGATCCGGTACGATATCAACTAGCGCTCGCAGACTCGAGTCTTATCAAAGGTCTCCTCTTAGCCGCTGACGAACCACATCAAGCGATCGAAGAGCTGACTGCGGCTGTCGCGGCTTACGAGGCTGAAAGGCACTGGTCAAACCTGCTTCTTGCCGTCGAAGCCCGGGCCGAGAGTTACCGCAGGTCAGAGAACAGAACGGAAGCACTAGCCGATCTGGAGAGGGCCATTGAGCTCTACGAGCTACTCGGCGACCAGGCGCTGGATGAGTCCTTCCGAATCGCCCTCGGCCCACGCATAGAAAGTGCTTTTGACCAGTTGGTGCACTTCGAACTTGACCAAGGACGAGACAAGTCCGCGTTGCTCTACTACATGCGCGGTAGAGAGATGACGCATCCGAACAGCACGAGCTATTCAGAGCCAGTGGCCGACTTTGATGTCATCATGGCAGAAATCCAGGCCTCGCTCTCCGACGACGTGGTGCTTGTAGCCTTTGGTCTTCTGGTCGATCGTGTAGTTGTTTGGGAGATTCGACGAGATCATTTGGCCGTTCACCAGTCCGGGCTCGACCCAGCGCCCTTGATCGATCTGGTCAAACCGGGTGCCCACCGCAGAGCCGGGCGAAGAGAAGCTTCTTCGAAGCTATTTGAAGCCTTGGTGCGCCCCTGGTTCAGGCCTTCGGATCGAGCGGCGATCTTGGTCCCGGACAAAGCGATCTTTCACTTGCCCTTCGCAGCGCTACACGATTCTTCAACCGGCCGATTCTTGGTTGAGTCGCTTCGAATCTCCCTGAGCCCTACTCCGCAGTGGCTTCTTTCTCGCCGAGAACATCTTCAAGTGCCGCACCGCGGTCTTCTTGTCGCTGACCCGGCATTCAACAAGGAAGTTTATCCAGGCCTTTCGCGCCTGCCCGGCGCCCGCCGGGTAGGTAAGCAGCTCCACCGCCTCCTCCAGGGTTCCCACTTGCAATCCTCTGAGACAGCAACCGTCGATCACTTTCTGGGATCCGTAGCCGAAGCCACATTTCTCCATTTCTCAGGACATGCAACCGCCAGCGTATCGAGACCTTTGCAGTCGTCCCTACTCTTCGCGCCGTCGCCGGATTTCCCAAAGGGCGCAGTCTCTGGGCAACACCTCCTAGAAACCAACCTTCAGAAACTCCGCTTCGTGAACCTCTCTGCTTGCCGAACGGGAGCCTCTCTCCCGGGACAATGGGCTGGGAGCCTCCCTCTGGTCCGACCGTTTCTGCAAGCAGGGGTGCCTGTGGTGGTCGGGACGCTGTGGAACATCGATGACCTTCAGAGCGCGCGTTTCACGCACTCCTTTTATCTTAATCTATCCGATGCCAGCCATAATCCTGTGGAGGCCTTTCATCAAGCGCAGCTCTCAGCTTTCCAATCGTCCATGGACCCTCTCGAAGATCTCGGGTGGGCTGCACATGTGCTCTTCGGAGCTTTTACTGATGAACGGTCCAGGTCACATCGGGCCGTCGAATAGGAGAACCTTAATGCCCGTCTTCGAAGCTCGTTTTTCTGGCCTGTGCGGTTTTGTGCCAAATCGAATCGATTCTAGCGAAGCGACCTCCTGGTCTGCTCTTCTCTACAATTTGGAGACGCCATTCTCAGTCCCCGATACGCCAATTTCTGTATCCCCCCACTTCCCCGTCCTGGTTTATCGTACGGACCACTTCAAGGTGCTCACCGGAAAACCGAGGATGAAGATCTGCGATTGCGATACCGGAACACAGCTAGGCGTGATCCGCCTAGAAGGCAAGAGAGTCGAGTTTACTTTGCCTGGGGCGCAACCGTTTTCCTGCGACGTCCGTGAGCCTGAAAACCCTGCCGGCGGCCCTAAGAATGAAGAGGAATTCAAGCGAGCCTATTGGATCCCTGAACTCGAGAAGCTTCTACCCGGCGGTGGAACACTTGTCGACAATGGAAAGGTTAAGCTGTTTAATGATGACGGCTTCCCTAACAATACGAATCTTAGCGCTCATGTGCTACTGATGAATGGCACCCTGCAAACCAAGCTCCTTGCGTCTCCAGGCCAAGCCGGCTACTGCAATATTTGGAAATTCAATCAGCAGACAAGCGAACGGCAAACGCGGCATACACAAGCGGTTGCCTATCAGACCTCACTCATCGCCGAAACCAATGAACATGGCATCAGAATCAAAATTCACGATTTTTGGGAAAATGTCATCGAGCTGGAGCAAAGAAGCTCGGTTGACAACGCGCACGTCAGGATTGAAAACTATGAATTCGAAGAGATTGTCCAATGGGCAAGGGGCCTCCCCACTAAAGATCTAGTAGATTCAGATTTTGAGCTCATGAACTACCTAGCCGACCTCGCTCATCGGGATGAAAGGTGCGTGCCCAAGTATGACAGTACGGTTGAGCTCCCTTGGGTTGACGTCGACGTCGAAGAAGGTGTGGGGACGCTCCGCAGAACTTGTGGCGGAGCTCGCTTCAAGAATTTTCCCGCGGACTATCAAGACATCCTGACAAAGTGGAATCTACCTCAACCTCCGGCGGACGACGAATAATGGCACTTGCGATTGAACCCGACAGGGAAGAAGAGATCACTGTTGACTCCCTGGCGATAAAGGGACTACCACTCAAGTACCAAAAACAACGTTTTGACGATTGGTGCTGGGCCGCTTGCTATCTCATGGTATTCAATCAAGCAACCTTCATTCCGAAGATCGAGTACCAGTGCATCTTCGGACGAAAAGCCTTCGGCAAAAAATGCTGCACGCAGCACCTAGATTTGTGCAAGGGCAAGAAGCTTCCATTAAAGAAGATCGCTCCCAACTGGAACTTCTGGCTACGCAAGTACAACCAATTGGGCGATGTCAAAGTCACGGCAAGTCAAATTAGTTTCAGCCACCTAATATCCGAGCTCGCTTCTCGCCCCGTCCAGCTTCTCTTTGGGAAAGTAACAAGTCTAGAACCGCTTAAGGGCCATGGGCATGCCGTCATGGCTGATCGCTACTACTTTGAAGACAGACCGGATCACGAGAAGACGATTTGCTATAACGATCCTGCTCGCGGTCTCTGCCATCGGACCTTTAACTATTTGAGGGGCTCCTCTTCTTGGGCGGCCACCTGGACGAACATCAGATAGGAGGTACTATCTTGCGATTCGACACTCTGCCAGAAAACCTAAAGAGTTCCCTCCAGAGACATCTGTACAGTAGGCTCGGCGCCTTTCTTTCTGAAGGGTCGGCAGTGTTTCGCCTTAAAGAAACCTGCCGGTTCTGGGCTGGGAAACCGGAAGGCAATCAAATTATCCGAGTAGACGATCACGAGTACTGGCATCATCAGATCAGGCTTGGAGGCCTGCCGACATTCTATGCAATGACTCGGAGTACCGGCGGGGATCTAGACGAAGAACTCGAGTTCTGTGAGATGGGAGAGGGCGAGCTCCCGGTGAAATTCGAACAAATGATTCGATGGCTTGACAGCGAAAGTGAGGCTTTAGCCCAGCAACAAGCAGGGGCTCCAAGCGACAGCAAAACGCAGGAAGATCAACAAATTCTCCAAGAACTACAGAATGAAGAAATTCTAGTGCGCCTTCTTGGGATCGAAGATTCCTTCTTCCATGGCCTAAGCTTCCATCGGCAGGAGGAACTTCTCTTTGTGCTTCCGTTGGATCAACCGACCTACCTTTTCGCCGGAACCGGGCATCGCCGTTTTCTGACGCCCTACCAGCTGGCTCAACAGCTTCGCGATGCTCCGAGTTTTCTTGGGGTGGGCTAGAAGAAAGCGCCTGGCCGGTCAGAAACCACTCGCGTGGTTAGAAGCCTCCAACTGGCCTTTTCAAGTGAGAGCGCCATGCTCTAAAGAAAGCTCATCGACCGCCCCCCTCGGGACACGACCTTCCAAGGCATCCACGACATTCCAAGCCGCCTCCAGGGCAATGGCTTCGCGAACCGACGCGACTGCTGAACCGAGGTGCGGCGTGAAGACTGTGCGTTCCGGAAAACCAAGCAACGCCTCGCAGATCTCAGGGGGCCTTTCTTCGAGGGAAAGGTCCTCCATCTCAAAGACATCGGCCGCGTAGCCGGCGAGGTGCCCGTCTTCGAGGGCTTGGGCGACGTCCTCTTCGTTGACCACGGAGCCACGACCGATATTGACGAGCGTGGCTCCGGGCTTCATTTGACGGAGCCGATCTGCATTCAGGAGATGCAGCGTCGAGTCGTTAAGTGGCGCGGCTGTGATCAGGTGGTCGGTGACTCGGAGCAGGGTCTCGAGGTCGACGCGCTCTGGGCCTTCGACGCTCTGGTGGACCGGGAGGGTCTCCACGACGTCGTGGAAGACCAGCTCGACGTCGAAGCCAGACAGGCGCCGGGCAATCGTTTGGCCGACGCGGCCGTAGCCGAGGATGCCGACGGTGGTGCCGGCGAGGCCTTCGCCGTAGAGCGTCGGGCGCCAGCCTTGGAAGGTGCCGCTTCGGATCAGGCGATCTCCTGCGGGGATGCGCCGGGTCAGGGCGAGCAGCAGGCCGACGGCGAGTTCGGCGGTGGGCACGGTCAGGAGATCGGGCACTACCGATAGCCAGACGCCGGCGTCAGTGCAGGCCTGGGGGTCGATATTGTCGTAGCCTTTGAGGGCACCCGCGACGATGCGGAGTTTGGGGCACTCGCGGAGGAAATCGGCTCCGATGCGGTCCGGCATGAAGACGATCAGCGCGTCGGCGTCGCGGCAGTGCCGGAGCAGCTCTTCCTGCGGCCAGGACTCGCGGGTGGGGTTGGGGACCACGTCGGCGTGCTGGCCGAGCAGCGTCAGCACTTCGTCCTGAACCCAGTGGGTCAAGACGACCTTCGGGCGTTTTTCGCTCATCATCAACACTCTTTAGTTCAGGCCAAGCGGCAGTTCAGGCCAAGCGGCGTCGCAAAGCCGCGCCGACGCTGTCGACCAGGGTGACGCAGAGCAGCACCAGGATCAGCAGGCCTAGGGTTTTGCGATACTCCATCAGGCTAAGCGACGTCATGATCTGAAGACCGATCCCGCCGCAGCCGACCAGCCCCATCACCAGCGACGCCCGGAAGTTGTACTCCCAGCGATAAAGGGAGACGTCGATCATCTGCGGAATGACCTGCGGCAGCACGCCGTGCCACAGCTCTTGGATCTTGGAGGCGCCCGAGGACCGCACGGCTTCGATCGGTTCCGGGTTTACGTGCTCGATCGCTTCGGCGAAGAACTTGCCAACCATGCCGATCGAGTGGAAGCCGAGCGCGAAGATGCCCGGGAGGATGCCCACCCCGAGCATGATCAGGAACAGAATGCCCATGATCAGCTCGGGGATGGCTCGGGCGATATTGAGCACGATCCGCGAGAGCCAGTAGATGCTCTTGTGGGGGCTCGTATTTCGCGCCGCCAGGAAGCCCAGGAAAACCGACATGACGAGCGCCATGGCGGTGCCGGCGATGCTCATCATGAAGGTATCGAAGAGCGGCATGAGCCAGGGGACCGATTTCTTCACGGCTTCGAAGAAGGTGCGGTCCCCCTCCCCGCGTGACCAAAGCGCCAGAGGCTCGGACGAGAGCTGAAGATCCGGCGGCAGGCTCTCCAGAACGACATTCTTGTAGAAGTTGGCGGCTCCGTTTTCGTACCTTCCAAAGTTGAACGCGTCGCCATACGCCAGGCTGAGCAGGACGATCACGACGAGGACCAAGCTACCTATCAGCCGCCGCCGGGCTTCGGCGCGACGGGTCTTTAGGATCTCTTGGAATGGAGCCGGTTCGGCCACGGCTAGTTCTGGAGCGAGGCCAGCTCTTTGCCGAGGATTTTGGCGGCGTTGCGAATCGAGTTGTAGTCCGCGTCGGTAATCGAGGCGAAGCTCTCGGCCTTCAACGGCCCGAGCACGGCCTCGTCCTCGATACTCAGCATCGCCTCAGTGATCTTTTGCTTCAGCGACTCCGGCAGGCTGTTCTGCATCGCCCACGGGTACTGCGGAATCGGGTCGGACTCGGCGATGATCGTGACCTTGGAGGCGTCGATCTTGCCGCCCTCGATCAAGCCGTCGTAGATGGGACGGCTGAGGCCGCCGGCGTCGATTTGACCGGCTTCGACCGACCGCGCCACGACATCGTGCTGGCCGAGGAAGCTCTCCTCGTAGTCGCCTTCGGCGAGACCGCCGGCGGCGAGAACGCCTTTCGGGATCAGATGGCTAGACGTTGAGGCCGGGTCGCCGTAGCCCATCGTCTTGCCCTGGATGTCGGCGAGCTCGGTGATGCCGGACTCTACGTTGGCGATGACCACCGAGGTGTAGGTGGTCGCGCCCTTCTTGGTCTTGGCGGCGAAGGCCTGGATATCGGCCCCCTTATCGACCGCGATGCAGTACGACAGAGGACCGAAATAGGCCAGGTCGATGTGCTGGTTTCGCACTGATTCAATCATCGCCGTGTAATTCGGCAGCACGTGCAGCTCGATTTTCTTGCCGGTGGCCTCGGCGAGGTACTTCTTGAGCGGCTCGTTGTCTTCGATCACTTTCGAGGCGTCTTCATCCGGAAGCAGCGCAATCCGGATCACCTCGGGCTCTTGGGGTTCGGCGGTCGGCGCGTCGGCGGTTTGTTCAGCCGCCTTTTGGCAGCCAAGGGTCACGACCACAGCCACGAGAAGGACGACAAGGGACGCCACGCGTCCGAGAGAGAAGGTCTTCACGTCAGGTTCCTCGGAGGTTCGGAGGGTTTAGGTGCCACGGGTGGCTAAGAGACTCGGTCCCGGTAGATGCGGCGCAAGGCGCGGTCATCGAGCTTCGACGGGGTGTCGTCGAAGACCACCTCCCCCGCCGAGAGGCCGATGATGCGCTCCGCATAGTCGCGGGCCAAGTCGACCTGGTGGAGGCTGACGACCGCCGTCAAACGGTCGGCTTCGCAGATCTCGCGCAGCAGTCCGAGCACCGAGCGCGCGGTGCTCGGGTCCAGCGACGCCACGGGCTCATCCGCCAGCATGGTCGCCGGTTGCTGACAAAGCGCCCGGGCAATGCCGACGCGCTGACGCTCGCCGCCGGAGAGGGCGTCGACCCTCGAGAGGGCCTTGTGCAGCAGACCCACGCGGTCGAGGCACCGCAGCGCCAAGACCTGGTCAGCCTCCGGGAGCGGAAAAAGCGAGCGCAGGGTGCTGAACGACGCCAGCCGCCCGACCAGAACGTTGCGGAGCGCCGAGTATCGGCCGTGGAGCTGGTGCATCTGGAAGATCATGCCGGTGCGGCGACGGTGCTCGCGCCGCGTGGCCGGATTGGAGAGCGAGCCGAGCCCCTCGACCGTGACCTCGCCGGTGCTCGGCGGCGTCAGGTCGTTGAGACACCGGAGCAGCGTCGACTTACCGGCGCCGGAACGTCCCAGCAGGACCGTGAAGCGGCCCCGCTCGAATGCCGTCGAGACGGGTTTGAGGGCCTCGACGCCACCGGGATAGGTGACCGAGACGTTGGAGAGGGCGATCAAGTCTGGGGGCTCTCTGTGGTGGCTCGCGTTTCGCCGTAGCTTACGTCGCCAAGTGTGAATTTAAGGGACACGTTTGATCAAGAGTCAATGAGTTCAGGCCACGTCCGAAAACATCCCGTCGAAAGCATAGGGCGGCGGTGGCCTCGCCATCCTTCCACTCTACGCATCGCCCGAGCTTTGGGACTCTTCCCGGCGGAGCCAGCGGAGACTTCGGCCTTTGACGGCCTGACCCACCCTGTCTAGGATTCGCGGTATGAAGACAGGTGTCCGCGACTGGCTCGGCCGCCTCGCCCTTATTTCGATCAGCGGCGCGCTCTCCCTCGCCTTCGCCGAGGCGGCGGTGCGGTGGCTCCAGCCACAGCCGGTGGAGAAGATCACCTTCGGCCTCTACGAAGCGGATCCACCTCGACGCTATCGACTAACCCCCCACTACGAAGGCGTGGTGTCTAACGGCGTGGAGTTTACGACCCGCGTCACCGTCAACGCCCTCGGCCTGCGCGGGCCGATGCCGAAGAGCGACGACCGCCCCAGACTACTCGTCATCGGAGACTCGTTCACCTTCGGCTGGGGCGTCGAGCATGACCAGGCCTACGTCCATCTGGCGGCGGAAGAGCTCGGCTTTCAGGGTCTAAACGGTGGCACCCCGGGCTTCGGTCTCCCCGACGCGGCCGACTGGCTGGAAGCCTACGGCTGGTCCCTCGATCCAGACTTCGTGGTGCTGGCGGTGTTTGTCGGTAACGACCTGCTCGACGCCACGGAGGAGCACCGCAGCATCTCCGTCGTCGGGGGTCTGGTCAGCGCCGATCGAAGACCGTCGGCGCTGCGCCGGGCCTTGGATCGGGCCCATGTCATTCGTCTCGTCAAGCAAGCTTTGCCGTGGTCCCTCCAGTCAAGAATGCGCTCCTTCCTCCGACTCCCCGAATCCTGGCGGGTGCGGTACCTCCGGGAAGCGGTCTCGAGCTACGCCCTCGAGCCGTCTGAGCTGGTGCTTGAAGGGCGCGACGCTTCGGAGGTCGCCTTTCGCGAGGTGGCCCGGCGGTGCCGGGAGAAAGGGGTGCCGCTCTCGGTCGTGCTCATCCCGGACGCCCTCCAGCTGTCTGACCAGAGATGGTTGGCCACCCTTGGATCCCTGGGGCTCAACGCCGCGGGCCTCGACCCGGAAGAGCCCAACCGCTTCTTCACCGAGATGGCCCTGGCCGAGGACATTCCGGTCCTCGATCTTCTGCCAAAGTTCAAAGCCGCCGGCGCCGACGGGCACTACTTCACATACGACCCCCACTGGACGCCGGCCGGCCATCGGCTCGCGGCCGATCTCCTGGCGCACCATGTGAGCACCACCCTCCGTTCGAAACAGCGCGACGATCCGCTGCGGACGCCCGCGGCCACGCCGCCGGCGCCTTGAGCACCGGCGGAGCCGCGGTTGCTCAGCGCGTGGAGGCCAGCTTTTGGGCGGCTTCTCCGGCGTCGAACTCCACGACCGAAGTCGACTCCACCTGGGCGACGTCGTCGCGCACGGACACGGCCACCGTGTGCTCCCCCGGCCGCAGCTGCAGCATCATGCGGTAGCCAGCGACCTGGCCGAGGGCCTGCTCCAGCCGGTCCTCGGGGATACGGATCGGGGCCGGCAGCTTCTGGACCGGCGACAGCCCACCCCCTTCCACTTCCCGGGCGCCGACGTAGATCGACACCTTGCCGTCGTGGGTGCCCTCGCCGGGGACCAGGACAATCTGACTCAGGGGAAATTTGACGAGGATCGGCACCCGGTAGACGTCGTCGTCCTCCTCTTGGGGCGGCCCGAATTCCACCCGCACGCCGAGCGGGTTCTTCGGATCTTCGAAGAGCAGGGCCGAGCGCGTCCGCGCTTGCATCACCTGGTCCTGCGATCGGATGCGGAAGGTCTCGCGGTGACGCACCTCCAGGCCGTCGCGCTTGACCCGGACCTTGACGCGGAAGTCCTCCCCCTCTTGGCCTCCCTCCGGCGCCGCGTAGCCGAGGGAGTAGAACGTCCCGAGGTCTTTCTGAATGCGCAGGAGCGCCTTCCCGAAGTTCCGCGTTGACGCCGTGGCCAAACCGCCGGTGGCGGCGGCGAGGATTTGCATCGAAGATCGGAAGTTCGCCCGCTCCAACTCGTCGAGTCCTTCATCCCAAACGCTGCCGAAGCCGCTGGCGCCGACGTCGACCAAAGCCGTCCGTTCGGCTAGGGTCGGTCCGCGGGAGGAGGCGCCGGCGGCGAGCACGGAATAGAAAGTCACGCGGCTCGAATTGGCGACCTTGGCCAGCTGCTCGATCAGCTGCGTGGCGTCGTACTCCCGGGCTTCCGCCTCGAAGCCGCTGAACGCCCCGGCCTTGCGCGCGTAGGCCTGGTAGAGGGCCTCACCCGGCCGCAGGGACAGGCCGTCACTGACGTAGACCAGCGCTTTCCGGCCGTCGAGGCCGGCCAAGGTGTCGACGAATTGGGCCATGGCCTGGACGGTCGACGCGATGCGCAGGTATTCGCCGCGGGTGTAGGACCGAATCTGCTGAAGAATGTCACCTTCATCCGCCCCTGCGACGCCGCTGAAGCCGACGCTGGGTCGGCTCAGTCCGCCAGCCTCGGCTTCGAGGTCCGTGAGCTGGAGATCCCGCAGGATGGCGATCCTATCCATCCTCGAAAAAACGCCGGTGGCGCCGCGGTCCGCCATGTCGTCGAGGACCTCGACCAAGCGCTCGGGGTCTCCGGTGAGCCCTTGCCGCACGGCGAGGCTGCCGTCGTAGGCCACGATGGTGACCCGATCCTCGGGATTGAGGCCCGATAGGAGAGAGCCGCGCAAAGCCTTGATGACCCGATTGCGATTTTTCGGATCAATATTGCGATTGTCGAGGAAAATCACCAGATTAAGCCGCTGGTCAACCGGGCGGACGTCGGTCTGAATCCGCCGCTCCGCCGTGCTTAGGCGGGGTACCGCGCTGGCCTCGTCGATCCCTAAGGCCGCGCTGGCGGCGTAGAAATTGGTGATTTCCATCGACTCCCCGCCTTGGGTGATTTCGAAGTCTTCGGCCGTGAGGCCAGAAACGGGCTCACCTCGACGGTCGGTGACAAAGACCTCCACGTTGACGACCTCGACGTCGACGCTCTCGAAGAAGCTACTGTCGGAGGAGCGGACGGCCGACGGCCCCGACAGGGCGGCCAGGGTCACCAGCAGCAAGACGACAACAGGTTTGGATATTCGATGGTCCATGGGTTTCTCCGCTAAATCGCGCCGGAGGACGACGGCGCTCGATGATCAGAGTGCGGCCCGCCTAGAGCCCATAGGACCCGGCGGCCTATTCGATAGCAGGGCTCTCGCCCGCATAGACGGCGCCGGAACGCCGTCCGTCCCTGCGTCTTTGCAAGACTGACGCCGCCTCGCCCGAGCACCCCCTCGTATCGACGGCGGCGGAGGGTGCGGAGTCGGGAGAGGCCG
This sequence comes from Acidobacteriota bacterium, assembly GCA_038747035.1. Lineage (GTDB taxonomy): Bacteria > Acidobacteriota > Thermoanaerobaculia > Multivoradales > J023 > JAUIJL01. The sequence goes on from JBCDKB010000195.1 coordinate 12,391, forward strand.
GCCTATGGCGCTCGGACCCGAGTCAGTCAAAATCTCGCTATACGCCCGGCTTGCGCGAAAACCGAGCCCTGCGCGCCTCGAACTAGGGTGAATTGCCTGACTTCGAGGACATCCTGTCTCTCCCTGCGGACAATCCCCGGGGCAAGCTTCGATCCGACCCGGTCCTGACTCCTCCAGCCCCTTTGGACTGGATCTGGATCGGGGCCGTCCGCGCCCCGTCGGCCGCGGCGAAGGTTTCCCGGTTCAGGGCCCCGAACCGCTAGTTTTCCTCCGACTGTCCCGCGAGCTGGATAAATTGCCGAACATCTATCGGTCTGCTAGCCTCCCCGCCGATGCAGGGGTTCCGCACAGTGAGCGTTTTGACCGCCTGGCTGATCCTGGGCGCGATCGTCCTCGGTGGAGGGTTGATCGAGACGCATAGCCATGACGAGCTCTCGGGCGAAAGGCCGACCCCGGTGGCGCTCAGCGGCGAGCACGAAGTGGCCGACTCCACCCCCCGCGTCGACCCCTCGGGGACCGAACGGGTCGACTTTTGCCCGTTCTGTACGCTCGGGCAGCGTGAAGGTGGTTTGGACGCCGCCGAGGCGGCCCCCCGGTCACGGATCGTGATCGAAAAGAGCCTCCGCGCGACGCAGGGCCCCGCCGTCTACCGCAGCGTGGCCCGCCCTCCGGCCCCGCGCGGCCCCCCGACGGCCTGATTCCGCGGCCTATACGCCGCCCCGAGAAGCCTTCCCCTCCTCGACCGACAGACGGTCCTGGAAGCCGGCCGATTCTGGCTGTCCCCCCTTCCGGGCCCCAGTCGGATCGACCCGTCTCGCAGGTCCCGTGGAGTCAGATCCTTGCAGTGTGCTCGCGCGTTCCCATGTCCCGTTCTCCGGGCTCTTGCCCCCGTGCCCGCCCCTTCCGCCGCCGATCTTCTCGCGCAGGCGTCCAGCCGCCGCCACCTCGGCGGGGCCGAAGGCCGTTCCGGAGCCCTTGACGTCGGCGATGCCATGCCCATCGCCAACTCACCTTTGCCCACTAGGAGCCCCGCATGACCGCAGCCCTTGAAGCTGAGAATTTGAGCGTCGAAAGATCAAAGCAGACCGTCTTGCGGGACGTTTCCTTCAGCGTCGCGCCGGGCGAGGTCTACGCCTTGCTCGGCGGCAACGGCGCCGGCAAGTCGACGGCGCTGCTGACTTTCTTGGGGCTGCTCACCCCGAAATCGGGTTCCGTCCGGGTGCAAGGGCGAGCGGTGGGCGACGACCTGAAGGCGGCCCGTCGCGTCACGGCGTACCTCCCCGAGGCCGCGACGCTCTACGAGCACCTGAGCGCCCACGAGAACCTCGCCTACTTTCTCTCGCTCGCCAAAGCGTCGGCCGGTCGGGCGGCGGTGGACAAAGCGCTGGACCGCGTGGCCCTCCAGCCGGAGGCGCGGGACAAGCGACTCGACTCCTACTCCAAGGGCATGCGCCAGAAAGTGGCGATCGCCTTGGCGCTCTTGCGGGACACGCCGATTCTGCTGCTCGATGAGCCGACGTCGGGACTCGATCCCATCGCCATCGATGAGTTCAATGCGCTCGTCCGGTCGCTGGCGGACGACGATCGGGCGATCCTGATGGTGACCCACGATGTCTACGGCGCCTGCCAAGTCGCCGATCGCATCGGACTGCTGCGCAAGGGCGAGCTGGTCGGCGGATTTGATCGACCGGCCGGCGGACGCATCGATACCGAGGCGGTGCACGCCGCCTTCGCCGGGAGGGCGGCGGCGTGAGCACAATCCTGACGATCGCAGCCGCGGAGTGGCGGCTGTGGATGCGCTCGAGGTCCGCGCTGGCGGCGCTCTTCGCCGTCGTGCTGATCATCGCCGCGACCAGCATCCTGACCGCCGCCCGCTTCACCGAAGAGCGCCACGAGCGGACGCACCAGCAAGAGCTCGCCGAAGAGACCTTCCTGGCCCAGCCGGCCCGCCATCCGCATCGCATGGTCCACTACGGGCACTACGTCTTCCGGACGCCGCCGCCCCTCGCCATCATCGATCCGGGGGTTGACACGGT
>JBCDKB010000196.1:0-14401 GCA_038747035.1 Acidobacteriota bacterium
AACGTCCTTGTTGAGGGCGACTGGCTTGAATCTCTTCTCGAATCTGGCGGATTTCGGTGGTGTCCATCGTGAGTCTCCTTTCGGAGTCACGATGGCGGATTCCGGATCCGGTGACTAGGTGGGGCAGGGCGAGAACTTACGCGTTTTCAAGAGAGAATTTTCCCCGAGCGGGATTCGGTAAGGTCTTGAAGTCCTGAGTCCCCTTGATGGCATCCAAAGGTCTACACATCAGACCCCATTCTGACCAGAGCCAGCGTTGTGCGGTCGACGGGTCTTCATCGCTATTCAGGGAGTACTTCTCGGATCTGGCGGACCAGGTCGGCCAGCGTGGCTGGTTGGTCTACGGAGTCGCCGGTGCTTTGCTCTTTGAAATCGAGGAGACCTTCGAAGACTCAGCTTCGAAGTGGTGGTCCGCCCACTCGATTCCGATATCCGGCACTTCCTGGGATGTGTTTAACGATCGACGCCCAGAGGAAGAGCCGAGTCAACATTGGGCCCTCTACAAATCTAGCCTGTCCGAATCGGCAGTTGATGGGTTCCGGCTTTTGAATGACGTCGCTGTCCGATCAGCGCTCGGCAGAGCAAAGCGCTTGTGATAAAAGATCAAGCTACTAAGAAAAGCAGATCTGTGAAATTTGACTGGGCAATCCTGGGCGTGTTGGGCCGACGCCCTGTCGCGCCAGTTTCGCTGGAGGAGCACCAGTGCCACTAGAGCGATCTGACGATATGGTCACTGTAGCTTTCTTTCTTTCAGCGTACGGTGATCGTAGCGGAGGCGGCCAGCCCCGACCACCCGAAAGGCTTCAAACAGCGAAATGGGATCATGCCTACGCGATGTTCTTTGATGCTTTAGGAGAAGGGAGATCCTTACGGTCTTTTCATAACAGCCTGAAAGCATCTCGCGATCAGTTCGACTCGCATATCGACTCCGGGAGGACTGGCTGGCGGGTGAGAGGCCTACCAAAACCACTTCCTGAGAAAGACCAGCGGATCTTCGATCGGTGGAAGGAGCGCTCCGAGGCTGAGCTCTGGGAAGTCGTCAAGCCATTTGTAGACTTCTCGGTCGCTACTGTTCCCAAAGAAGTCTTGAACGACCTCAAAGCGGAACAAGGAGCAGAGACTGAACGGGTCCAGACTGGGACTGAAGGAAAGAAGAGGGGCAGAATCTCCAGGAAAGCTGAACGGAGCCCGTCCCTTCGCTCTGCGGCCTTAAAGACACATGGCGCCAAATGTCAAATCTGCGGCTTTGACTACGAGGAAGCCTACGGCGCCTGGGGTAAAGGCTTCATAGAAATTCATCACATCGAGCTTCTTGCCGACGCACCAGCTGAAGGGCGAAAAGTCAATCCGATTTCCGACCTCGCTGCCGTCTGCGCCAACTGCCACAGAATGCTACATCGACGGGCGAAGACAGTCCTTACACTCGAACAGGTTCGAGCAATGATCAGACCTGATGCCATCAAGAATTGGGCAGAGAGTCTCAAGGATCCAAACCTCTAGCCTTGCCTCGTTAGCCCAATTGTCTTCGATTGGATCGCCTCTGCCATGGGGCGCGGCCAAGACTCACAGCAAGTCGAAAAGGATCAATATCGACCCATGAACGACGTCAATGTTGCGGTCATTCATACAGAGCGCTGCGCCGCCGCCTTCTGCCGCATGTTTTGGGCATTCATCTTCTTCCTTGACTTCCGATTCGGGGTCAACCGCGTGCACATCGATCTCCTGCCCGACTTTGTTGGCTGGCTGATGATGGCGTCCGCGCTAACGACCATTCTGGACCTAGCGCCTAGGGTCGAGGACATTCGTAGACTGGCCTATGGGTTGAGCTTTCTTTCCCTTTTCGATCTGGTCGAGATTCGGATGACGCAGTCCGAGGGTCTAGGGCCTTGGATTGTCCCAACGACCTTGGTCAGCACAGTCTCCGCGGTGTTGAACATCGTCCTGATCTGGAAGCTGTGCGGTCTGATCATGGACATGGCGTCGCGCCTCGAGAACGAGACGATGCGGGAACGGGCCGAGTTTCGCCGGAAGCTCTACGCTACGGTGACCGTCCTGCTGTCGCTCGCCGCCGCTCTAGCCTTCGCGTCCCGTTCGTTCGCCATGCTGTCGATCTTCATTGGGTTTCCGGCGGCAATCATCATCTTCCTGCTCATGATGGGTTTGATGAAACGCACTGAAAATATGTGTCGCGGGCTGCCAGTGTGACAGTCCAGCCACGAGCAATAGCCACGACCGCCGAAACGACCCATAGCTCCATGAGAATTCCTGGCATCTACCGAGACGAGCGGGGTTCCGAGACCATCGTATTCGAGACGGATGGGACTTTCTTAGAGACAACCATCCGTTCGGTGACGTTCGAAGGAGACGATTTCGATAGCCTCGAATCCGAGGAAGAGTCCGAATTCTTTAGCTACTGGAAAGGCACTCTTTGTCGTTGCAAGTTCATCCTCGAGATTCCAGTCCGCTTAGCGACGCCCGACGGCATGCGCCGCAGCGTCCTGATGGCGACGATCGAGCTCGGTGCCCCAGGACCACGCGGTGGTCTCGATGATGAGCGTATTCAGGTCTCTTGGATTGAGTCGGAGTTCTCGATCGAATCGCCCGGGCACTCTGGCTGGTTCGAAGACGAGCTTCTCTCACTGATCAACTCGCTTCCCGAAGGATTTGCCATGCAGGCGTGCATCACCTGCGGCCTGAGCGACTACAGTCCTTATGGACATGGTTCCTTTGGCAGTCTCGCGTGCTTCCGCGATGCCGCTTCGGACTATCGAGATGTCGATTCGAAAGAGGGCATCTTCGCGGTCTGGGATCGCTTGACTGACTTCGTGCAGGAGACACACTTGTGCGATCAATACGAGCTCCGTCCGAAAGGACGCGGGTATCGAGGCTGACGTGACGCTACAGGGCCAAGAGTGAAACCGTTCCGCTGGGATATCAGCCGCCGGGAGCAGCTCGGTCAGCTCGTCGACGGCGAGGAGGCGGAGTCGTATCCCCAGTTCCTCGAGGATCTCCGCCGATGCTCGGCGCGAGTAGTGGCTACCGCGGGACCGTCCGATCTGGTCTTCGTGGGACGGTCTCCGGAGAGTCTGTTCGACTACCTGAGCGGGGTGCTCATGCCCAGCGACTGGTCCGACCGGCTAAAGCTGATGAACGTCTCGATGCGGTTCGGCGCCTTCAACGACCCGCGGGTTGACGCGGTTCAGGCCGAGGCGGGTTTCAGAAGACACCTAACGGAACTTGGCCTGTCCCCCCAACAGATCCTGATGGGACCGCGTCGCGTCGCCTTGATTGATCTCGTGGACACCGGCAGCACCCTCCAGAACCTCAGCGGCCAGCTACTTTCGTGGGCCGAAGAAGAGGAAACCGACGTGCCCGGGGTCCTCCGCAAAATCCACTTCGTGGGCGTCACCGTGCGGCAGCGGACCAGCCCGCACACATTCCGCTGGCAGCAGCACGCACCGTGGCTGGAGCCCTACGGCAGCGGCGCGGCGCGGAACGTCTCTGCCCCGGGTCACTTCTGGCGTTACCTCGGCAATACGCAGGCCAAGGTCTCGGAAACGAATCCCCCCTGGCGCTGGCACGACGCCAGCGTCAAGCAGCCGCCCCGGGGCGCCACTCACCTCGCGGCGCTGCGGTTAGCCCTGAGGCTCTTCGACGCCGGTTCCGATCCGGCTGAACGGCGCCGGTTCACTGAGGAACTGTCGCGTCAACGCGCTTTCCGCTATCCATGGTGTAGAAAGCTGATTTCCCAGCTGCGGGGAGTCGCTGTTTAGCGTAACCCTCATCAACTCACCAGCGTCGACTTCTCGAGCTGCTCGATCCGCGCATAGAGAATCTCCTCGTTGACCTCCAGCGCGTTGATTCGCCGGATCACCGCAATCAGGCCGTCGGAGATCAAGCCGTCCGCGCTATCCCCGAACTCCACCTGGAGCAGGGTATTGCGCGCGCCGACGTCGTCGGAGACGCCTTCGGGGTCGAGCCAGGTGCCGGCGGCGGGGGTTTCGGTGACGGCGAGCATGAAGCGCTCGAGTAGCGCCGATTTGCTGGACGGCAGCGTGACCGTGAGGAAGTCCCGACGCATCCGCGGGAGACGCACGTTTTGCGCCGGGGTGCCGAAGAGCAGGGCGTAGAAAAGATCGTGGGCGTCTTGCAGCAGCGCGTCGCCGCGGGCGCTGCGGTGGCTCGAGTCGAGGGCTTGCTTGCCGAGGTGGGGCGGCGAGACGAGGTAGCCCTCGGCTTCGAGGGCCGCACGGTCGAGGGCCCCGTAGCCGGCGAGAAGGTGACGGAGCTTGGCGTCGTCGAGCTGGAGGCGCTCGATGCGCTGGAGACGCTGTCGACGCGCGGCCACGGGTTCGGTGAGGCGCCCCTGCCGAGCGAGCTTCTGGTGCGGCGCTTCGGCCAGGTGCCTCTCGCGCAGCACGTGGCGGGTGAGCTGCTCGACGAGCCAGGCCTGGGACCGCTCCGCGAGCGCGTCGCGAAGCCGGGCCTCGAAGGTCTCATCGAGGGAGGTGCCGAGGCGATCGAGCAGGCTTTGCAGGTCGTCGGGCGTGGACATGGCGGCAGTTTACTGCGCGCCGCGGACCCCGCCATCCGACGGAAAAGCATCCGCGACCCCACTTCCAAGCGAATCCGTCATTCCGGACGAAATCGAAAGTGGTCATAGTGGGGGTGCGGTGGCCATCTCGCCGACCGCCGAGACTGATGTCCCTCCCCCGCCGCGGGCACCCTCCCAACCCGAACGCCCGCCCCTGACCCTATGGCCCACGATTCATCCCACGCCGAAATTGAACGCCAGCTCCGCCAGGAGCGCGTCGAGCGTTTCGGGCGCATTCGACGACTTCTGAGGCCGCTGCCGCGCCGGGCCAACGTGGCGCGCTATCCGGTGCTGCGTCATTTTTCAGACGCGGCACGGCGGAATCCGCACCTCTGGTCGTTCCAAAGGAAGCCGGTTCGCACCGCGATTTACGTCGGCGCTCTGATCGCGTTCCTGCCGATCTATGGCCTGCAGCTCCTGCTCGGTCTCGGGGCCGCGATGTTGTTTCGGGCCAATCTCGCCATCGTCTGCGCATTCCAGCTGATCACCAACCCGGTGACGGCGGGGCCGCTCTACTACCTGTCATACCGAATCGGCCACGAGATTCTCCACACCCTCGAGCTCAGCGATGGGCAAGGGCCCGTGGGCGCGGGGATCAACGCTTTGATGGTCGGCGGGATCGTCTTGGGACTCGTGACGGCGGTCACGGCCGACCTCGCCTATCGCTTCATCATGTGGGAAGCCCGTCAGCTGAGGATCCGTCACCAGGCGGCGAGGGAGCGGGCGGCCGCGGCGGCAGAGTCAGTAGGCATCGAGGCCGTGACGGACGAAGTGGCCCCAGCCTCCAAGTCGCGTCAGGACAGATAAGCGTCGACGAGACGTCGGAGCTGGGCCTTCGGCTGGGCCCCGACCACCCGTTCGCGGACCGTGCCGTCTTGGAGAAGCACCAGGGTCGGGATGCTGCGGGCTTCGAAGCGGGCCGCGAGCCTCGGATTCTGATCGACGTTGACCTTGATCACCTTGAGCCGACCCGCCCGGTCCCGGGAAAGCTCTTCGAGGACCGGTCCCACGACGCGGCACGGTCCGCACCACGGCGCCCACAGGTCAACCAGGGCCGGCACTGGCGCCGTGGCCTCGCGGTCGAAGCTCGCGTCGCTGGCGTTGACGAGCCAGGGCAGGGCTGCACCGCAGCGGCCGCATCGCGGCACTTCGGTAGCGCCGCCCGAGCCGAGGCGATTCTTGGCGTGGCACTGGGGGCAGCGGACGATGTCAGCCATGGGTGAAGTCTGCCACAATCCTCGGGCCCCGCCCCGCGGAAGCCTTCCAAGCCCACCTGCCGCTCACTTCGAGGTCGCGATGAGCTCCACGCCGAAAGCTTCGGGCACCGACCGGACCCGTGCCCTGCAGAAAAAGATCACCGGCCTCACGCTAGGCTGGGACTTCTACTTCTCGGAAGACACTCCGGGACAGTACACCGCGGAGGGGCTCCGGGGCCCGGATCACCATATCCGCCGGTCCGGCTCCGACAACTTAGGCGAAACTATGGCTGGACGGTGGCCGACCAGCTGGAGGTGTCGCCGGACTCGAAGCCGTCGGCGAAGAGCGGCGGCTCCGCGCAGCTGAGCAGCCGCACGCCGTTGCCGCCGTCGGCGATCAGCAGACGCTCTCCGTCGCTCGCGACCCGCGTCGCTTCGCCCGGGGTCCCCACGGACTCCAGGAAGACCGGCGACGTGGGATCCGAGACATCGGCGATCAGCAGGCCCCAAAACGTGTCGGCGGCGATGTAGAGCCGATCCCCCACCACCTCGACGCCGTTGGCCGAGGTCGGGGAGCTGCTGAAGAAGCCGACTTCGGTCGGCGACGCCGGATTGGAGACGTCAAAGATCGTCACGCCGTTCTGATGGGCCACGTAGAGGTGATCGCCTTCCACATCGGAGTCGAAGGACGTCGCCGGCATGGAGAACGTTCCGATCTCCACCGGCGCCGCAGGATCAGAAATATCGATGGCCCAACCGCTGGTATTCGACGTCAAGAAGGCCGTCGAGCCGCCGACCGACACCGCGGTGCCGCCGCCGCCCATGGGCACATAGGACCCGAGCTCGACGGGCATCGCCGGGTCTGTGAGATCGACGATGCGCAGGCCGCCCGCATTCGCCGCGACATAGACCAAGTTGCCGACGGCTTTGAGGTCGTAGGACACCCCAGAGATCAACGCCGTGCCGACCTGGGTCGGCATCGCCGGGTCGCTGAAGTCGATCACCGGCAGCTCGTCGTTGAAATTGGCGATGATCGCGGCCGTACCGACCGTCGCGATCGAACGCACATTATCGGTCTCGTAGCGCCCGATGGTGTCGAGCGTGCCGGAGGCGTTCAGATCGAGCGTCACCACGCCGCGGCTGCCGTTGGCGACCAGGCCGACGTCCCCCGCGATCTCCACGTTCTGGGAATCGGCCAGCATCAAGACGCTGTCGATCTCCACCGGGGCCGTCGCGGTTTGAAAATCGATCGCCTGGATCTCCTGCTGGTCGAAGTTCGTCGGTACCGCGAAGGCGGTAGTACCGTCCACGGAGACTGAGAAAGTGCCGCCGCCGGCCGTGCCGACCTGGGTCGGCATCGCCGGATTGGTGATGTCGATGATCTCGACGCCGTTGATGCCGCCGACCACCGCGTAGTCCCCCGCCGCTTCCGTGCGGTAGGCGTGGTCGGCGTAGGTGCCGATGAGGGTCGGAGCGGTCGGCATCGTCAGGTCCAAGATGACGAAGCCCGCACCGCGCCGCGATACGAAAGCCCGGGTTCCGTCGATCGAGATGTGGGAGGCGTCGGTCGCGGCGGCGTAGCGGCCGGCTAGCGTCGGCATGGCGGGGTTCGAAAAGTCGATGACGGAAACGCCGTCGTCATCGTCGGCGACGTAGGCGTAGGTGCCGAGCACGTCGAGGTCGAAGACGAAGTCGGTGCCCGGCTCGATGTACTGCCCGGCGAGCGTCGGCGCGGTCGGGTCGGCGATGTCGATCACCCAGACGCCGGCGGGGCCGACGGACACGATCAGGAGATCGCCGGAGATGGCGAGGCCGTAGGGAACGCGTCCGTCCTCGACTTCGTAGCGGCCGAGCACCGTCGGCGCCGAACGATTCGAGATATCGATGAGGCGGACCCACTTGCCGCGGTCGGAGATGGCCGCGAGGTCGCCGCCCGGGTCGATATCGATATGCCAGATCGGGTCGTTGACCGCGACCTCGCCGAGGGCGGTCATCGACGACGGCGTGCTGACGTCGTAGATCTTGAACGCGGCGCCGGCGCCGACGAAAAGGAGGTTCTCTCCGCCGCCGCTCCAGTTTTCAGTCGTCGTCGCCGGGCCTTGGGGCCAGTGTGAATCGACCAGCTCCCCGTCGAGGGCCGCCGCGGGGGTGACGAAGGCTAGGAAAAGTAGGGCTATCAAGGATTTCAAGGACAACATATGGGCCAAACCGGCGTCTTCCGGATACTTCATGGTGGGACCTGCTTTCTCAGAGTTTCAAGGACGTTTGACGTCTCTTTTTTGGCTATACGAGAAAGGCCATATCGATCACGTCATGGGCCTACGCTCGGTCGGATAAGCTCTCGGCCTGTCCATGGCTGACTCGAACTCCCCGGATCCGATCACCGAGCACCTCCACGGCGTCGCCCGCGGCGAGTCGGAGAGCGCCGACCGACTGGCGGCGGCGGTGCTCGATCAGCTGCGGGCCATCGCCCGACGGGAGATGGCCGTCCGCGGCGGCGGGCCGGTGCGCGCCTTAACCCTCGAGCCGGGCATGCTGGCCAGCGATGCGCTGATGAAGATCTTCGAGAATCGGCCTGAGTTCGAGAACCGACGTCACTTCTTCGCCTACACCACCCAAGTCATGGTGCGCGCGCTCATCGATTACCAGCGCCAGCGTCAGGCCAAGAAGCGCGGCGGCGATCAGGTCCGCGTCACACTTTCTGGGCTCGGGGGTGATGGCCCGGCCGCCGTGGACGTCGAGACGCTGCCGCCGGTGCTGGCGCGTCTCGGCGCGCTCGACGCGCGCAAGGCCGAGGTCGTCCAGCTGCGGGTCTTCTGGGGCATGACCGTCAGTGAGATCGCGGCGCTGCTCGAGACGTCCCCGTCGACGGTGGATCGGGAGTGGCGATTCGCAAGGCGCTGGCTCGCCACCCAGCTGCACCCGTCCCCCGAGCCGGCCGGTCCAGAAGACGGCGCGCGCCGGTGAGCGATAAACCGCAGGGCGACAGCCTGACGCCGGAGAACTTCCCCCTCCTCGCCGACGCGTTTGACCGCATCAGCGCGCTAGCGCCGGAGGCGCGACGCGACGCCCTCGAGTCCCTCGCCGAGCAGGATCCGGCGGTCCACCGCGAGCTCCTGCGGATGCTTGACGACCACACCGCCGCCGCCGACCTCGAAGCCGGCCTCGACGCGATCGCCGCCGACGGACGCGGGGCCGGCGGAGCTGGGCGCAAAGCAACTAGCCTCTCCCGGGGCTCCCTGATCGACGATCGATTTCGCCTCGATGAGCGCCTCGGCGCTGGAGGCATGGGCGAAGTGTGGTCCGCGGAGCAGCTGCGGCCCGTGGCCCGCCGGGTGGCGGTGAAGATCTTGAGGCAGGAGCACGCGTCGAGGGCCAGCGCCGCGCGACTGCGCGCCGAACGCCAGGCGCTCGCCACCATGGATCATCCGCATATCGCGAGCGTTTACGACGGCGGCGAGATCGAAGGCGGCGAGCCCTATTTCGTGATGGAGCTGGTGCCCGAGGGCTTGCCGATCACCGCCTATGCGGATCGTCACGAACTGGGGCTCGAGGCGCGACTGCGCTTGATGCTGCAGGTCTGCGAAGCCGTCGAGCACGCGCACCAGAAGCGCATCATCCACCGCGACCTCAAACCGTCGAACGTCCTGGTCTGCGAGCCGGCGCCCGGCACCCGCAACGACGGGCCGATCGTGAAGGTCATCGACTTCGGCATCGCTAAGCCGCTCGCAGACGGACTGGACGACAACGGCACCACCCGGGTCGGCGAGCTGGTCGGAACGCCGGACTATATGAGCCCGGAGCAGGCGACCCTCGGCGCCGTCGATATCGACACGCGCTCGGATGTGTATTCGCTCGGACTCCTCTTCTACGAGCTGCTGGTGGGCGAGCTGCCCCTCGGAGACGAGCTCGGTCGATTGCCGATGGACGAGCAGTGCCGACGCATCCGCGAAGACGACGCGCCGCGGCCGAGCACGCGGATCCGGCGATTGAAGACGCAAGCGGCGACCGCAGCGGCGACGACGTCCGAGATCAAGGCCGCCGGATCCGTCGACATCGACTGGCGCACGGTCCGCGGCGACCTGGATCGCATCATCCTGGCCGCGCTCGCCAAAGATCGGATGGAGCGCTACCCGAGCGTCGCCGCCTTGGCCGACGACGTCCGTCGGTTCCTCAATCATCAGCCGATCCAAGTGGCGCCCCAAAACCTCGCCTACCAGGCCAGGAAATTCATTCGACGCCACCGCTTGGCGGTGACCCTCGCCGTGCTCGCGGTACTCGGCGGCGGCGTCGCCTTGGCGAGCGTTTCGATCAGCCTCGTCCGGGCGCAGCGGGCGGAGGCCTTGGCGCGCACCGAAGCGGCGACCACCCGCCAGATCTCCGAGTTCTTGGAAGGCCTGTTGCGGGAAGGCAATCCGGAGGAAGCCGAAGGCGCGGGCAGCGTGCGCGGCCTGCTCGACCGCGGCGCCGAGCGGGTGCGCGACGAGCTCCAGGACACGCCGGCCGTGCGCGGGCGGCTGATGCTGACCATCGCCGATGCCTACCGCGCCCTCGGTCTCTACGAACCCGCCCTCGAGCTCGCCGAAGAAGGCCTGGCTTCCTATCGATCGATGCCTCGCCGGGCTCCCGAGCGGGAGGCCCACGCCCTCGACGTGGTGACCCACATCCTGATGAATTCCCGGCAGCACGACCGGGCGCTTGAAACCGCGCGCGAGCACCATGATCTCAGGATCGAGACCCTCGGCGAGGGCCACCCCGACCTGGCGGATAGCCACTTCCAAGTCGGCACGGCCCACTGGGCGCTCGGCGACTTTGACCGGGCCAAAGAAAGCCTCGAAGAAGCGGTCGCCCTGCGCACGACGCCGAACGGCCCCGTCCACGAAAGTCTGCCCCGGCTGCAAAACAACCTGGCGATCCTCTACTGGCAGCTCGCCCGCGTCGACGACGCGGAGCGTCTTTACCGTGAAGCGCTCGAGAGCTTGCGGACGCTGCGCGGGCCAGACCATCCCCACGTGGCTTCGACCCTCAACAACCTGGCGCTGGTCTACGAACGGCGCGGCGACTTCGGGCAGGCCCTCGAGATGCACCGCCAAGCCCTCGCCATCCGCGAGCGCATCTTCGAGGCGCCCCACCCCGACCTGGCGGAATCCCTCAACAATATCGGCACGCAGCTCACCCATCTGGATCGCCAGGAAGAAGCCCGAGAAGTGCTCGAACGCGCCCTCGCCGATCGCCGAGAGATCTTCGGCGACGGCGCCAATGACCTCGTGGCGAGCACCCTCTTCAACCTCGGCATGGTCATGCCCGAAGGCGGCCCGCGGGCGCGGCAGCTCTTCGAGGAGTCGCTCGCCGGCTTGGAAGGAAGCCTCGGCACCGACCATCCGATGGTCGCCTTCCCCCTGCTCGAGCTCGCGAAAATCGAGCAAAAGGCCGGGCGGCCGGGGGCCGCACTGCCCCTGGCGCAAAGAGCCTTCGAGCTCCGTCAGCGGGGCCTCCCGGAGGGTCATCCTTTCCAAGGCGAGGCCCGCAAAGATTTATGCCTGATCCTCCGAGACCTCGGCCGCGTCGACGGTGCCGCCGAGCTCGAGTGCGATGCCATAGAAGATCTAGAGACCGAGTCTTGAAAGCCGCACCCAAGGAGTCTGCCCCATGAATCACGCCCCCCTCCTCGCCATGGCGCTTGTGGCCGGTCTCGCGCTCTCGCCCAGCGATCCGGGCGTGCTCCACGCCCAGGAAGCGAAGCCGCCCAGGATGGCCCCCGGCGTCTACGAAGTCACTCTATTGGGCGTCGCCTCGCCCGAGCGCGTCCAAGAGCTCACCCAGAACATCATCGAAGCGCAGCGGACAAACCCGGAGTGGTTCCAGAATTACGTGCTCGAACACGGACACTCCGGCGAAGTGCTGCCGTGGCACCAGAACCTGGGGCTGACTCGGGAGGAGTACGCTGAATACCTCGAGATCGCCGACTCCTGGGACCTGTCGCCCGTCGGCCAAGGCTCGCTCGAAATCCTCAAGGACGGCCAGCGGGTCGAGTTCATCGCCGGCGATGAACTCGCGGCGCTGGATGGCGCCGTGCTCGATCTCCAGCCGCTCCGTCTCTCCTCGAGCTTCGGCGACTGCGAAGCGTTCACGCAGATCACCGCCAAAGCCGGCCAAAAGCCCGAGCCGTGGTCCGGCGTCAACTGCCGGGCTACGCTCCGGGATTCTCCCTTCGCCCGAACCCTCGTCTTCTCCCTCGGCCGACTCGAAGCGAGCGGCGACCTCTTCTTACGCTTCGAAGGCAAGGAAGCGAAGAATGGCGAGCTCACGAGGCAGGCGGACCTCTTCTTCACGATTCCTTAGCCAGCGACCGTAGACTCCGCCCTTGAGAGACCGCCTCTAGCTTCCACCCCAAGAAAGAGACCGCCGGCGACGAGTACGGCGCCGCCGCGCCCTTGGGCCCAGTCGCGGGCGAGATGCAGTGCCGCGGAGACCGGCTCGGCGATGTGGAGTCGCTCGTCGGGTAGCGTCTTCCGAGCCACGGACCTAAGCGCCTCGGTCGACGCACCGCGGCGGGACGCGCGGGTGATGACCGCGGAATCGGCGACCTTGAGGAGCGGACCGGCGACAGCGGTGAGTTCTTTGTCGGCGGAAACGCCGAGCACGAGCATGATCGGCTGGCCGCGGAACGACTCCTTGGCCAGGTCCGCGACGGCCTGGGCCGCTCGGGGGGTATGGCAAAAATCGATAACGACGGGCGGAGTGGCGGCGGCCTTCTCGAATCGACCCGGCAGGGCGACCCGGGCCACAACCCGCCGCCACGCCGCGAGAAGCGCCCGGCGGTCGAGGTCGGGGCGGTGGCGCTCGGCCCAGGCGTCGGCCAGCAGCAGCGCCACCACCGCGTTGCTCCATTGGAAACGTCCCGCCATCGCCAGCTCGACCGCGCCGAGTCGCTCACCCCAAATCTCCATCTCGACAACCATACGACCGTCGACGTAGCGAGCGTCGAGCAGAGACGCCTCCGCGTCCACCGGCCGGGCCTCGACGCCGCGGACCCTTAGATAGCCAGTGATGCGACGGAAGAGCGTCGGCGGGAGGTGGAGCTCTCTCCACGAGCCCAGCACGACCACGCCGCCGTCCGGGCACAGGTCGAGCTTGTCGTAGGCGATGAGCTCTAGGGAGTCGCCGAGCAAGGCCGAGTGCTCGAGGTCGAGGGATGTGAGCCCCACGACGCGGCCGGGAATTGCGCGGGTCGGGTCGAGCCGGCCGCCGATACCCGCCTCCGCCACCACGGTCTCGACGTCGGCGGCGGCGGCGCGCTCAACGGCCATGGCGGTCAGCCTCTCGAAGGCACCCGCCTGTTCCTGGGTCGACGTCAGCTCATCGATCCGCCGCCAGGCTCGTCGCCAGGACGCCGGACCGATCGGCGAGCCGTCAATTCGGATGCGCTCAGCGGGTGAAACGAGGTGGGGCGAGGTGAAGAGCGCCGTGCGGACGCCGAGCTCTCGGAGCAGCGCGTCGAGTACGGCGGAGGTGGAGCCTTTACCGTTGGAACCGGTGATCTTGACGGCGTCCAGCCGATCGAGGAATGGATCGATCCGGAGCCGATCGAGAAGCTCGGCCGTGCGGTGGAGCCCCGGACCGTCACCGAAGGTGGGTGCGGTTTCGAGCAGCGCCGTCAGCTGCCGGGCCTCGGGGCCCTCGAAATCGGGATCCGAATCGGACACGGCGAGACGCTTAGCGGGTCAACACGACTTTGCCGAGCACGCCGCCGCGCTCGAGATCGGCGTAGGCGTCCGCGATGCGTTCGAACGGATAGGTGCGGTCGACCACCGGACGGAGCCGCCCGTCGGCGAAGCGCGCCTCGGCGAAGGCAGAGAAGTCGCTGATCAACCGAGCTTTCTCAGCCCGTGGACGGGAGCGCAGCACGGAGCCGGTCAATCGCAGCCGTCGACGCAGGACGTCGGACAGGTCGAGTGTGGACTTCGACCCCGCCAGAATGCCGACCAGCACCGCCCGCCCTCGCCGACGGAGCGCCTTCATGCGCCTTCCTAACCCGTCGCCGCCGGCGAGGTCAACGATCAAGTCGACGCCGCGGCCGTCGGTGAGCTCGCGGACCTGCCCAACCAGGCCGTCGCCGAGCTGAACGCAGGCGTCAGCGCCCACGGGGCGAAGCTTCTCGAGGCGTTCCAGCGACCGTCCGGCGGCGAGGACGCGCGCGTCGAGCTCGCGGGCGAGCTGGACCGCGAAGCTGCCGACCCCAGACGCGGCGGCGACGATCAGGACGGTTTCCCCCGACTGGAGCCCGCCTTCGAAGACCAAATTCGTCCACGCCGTGATCGCCACTTCGGGCACGGCGGCGGCCTCCGCGAAGCTCCAACCTTCGGGGATCGGCATCAGCTGGCCCACCGGCACGGCGACCTTCTCGGCGTGGCCGCCGCCGGCGAGCAGCGCCATGACCCGGTCGCCGACGGCGGCCCCTTCCACGTCGGGGCCCAGGGCCTCGACCACTCCCGCACACTCAAGACCCGGCACTTCGCTCTCGCCGGGGGGCGGCGGGTAAAGACCGCGGAGCTGGAGGAGGTCAGCACGATTCAGCGCCGTCGCCCGGATATCGACCAGAACCTCCCCC
>JBCDKB010000197.1:0-14355 GCA_038747035.1 Acidobacteriota bacterium
CCCGCCCGCAGGGTGCGGGCGGCGAGGGAGTTCCGCGCCGCCCGCAGGTCACCCTCGAGGGCGGCGTGACGCAGCTCTGCGGCGTCAAGCTGGTCCGCCAGGCGACCCCAGACGTCGACCTCCCAGCGCAAGGCGAGGCCCAAGGACGACGTGGACGAGGCCGAGCCGCCGCCCTCGGCGCCGCGGGACTGGCCCAGGGTGCCCTCGACCTCGGGCCGGAGTCGGGACCTCTCGACCCCGAGCAGGGCGCCGGATTCGCGCAGCCTGAGGCCGGTCTCCCGCAGGTCCGTATTGCCTTCAAGAGCCTTTGAAACGAGCGCGAGGAGCTGGGGGTCGCCAATGAGCCCGGCCACCGTCGGGGGGAGCGCCGAGCGGACAGCCGCCTTTGGCTCTTGGGTCCATGACCCGCGCAGGCCCGCCAGCGCTTCCGCCTCCCCCACCGGCGCCGGCGCGTCGGTGGAAGCGCAGCCGGTCACCGCGAGCAGCGAGATGAGCAAAGCCCGGCGCATCAGAAGGTCAGCTTGAGCTCGACGTTGAAACCGGGGGCCGGCTCGAGGTCGCGGGTGCCGAGCAGGACGCCGTCGGCGTCGTGGATCTTGAGCTCGCCCTCGAAACCGTAGGTCGGCCCGGCGCGCAGCTCGAAGCGCTCCCCGAGGCGGAGCTCGTAGTAGAGGCCGAGGTCGAATTGGATGAGCTCGGAGTAGCCGGCGGCGACCACCGCACTGTCGTCCGCCAGCCGACCGACGAAGGTCCGCACGCCGGCCCCCAGGCTCACGGCGGAGCGCCCGGAGAAGCGATAGCGGACGCCGGTTTCCGGCAGGCCGAGGCTCGCGGAAAAACCCCGCTCCGCGCGGCCGCGGTAGGTGAAGCCGAGGGCGGGGATGATCTCGTATTCCACCTCGACCTTGGAATGCCAGGAGTAGCCGATGCCGAAGAGGAAGCTCCAGTCCTCGGAACGATTCCAAATCACCGCCGCGAGGACGTCGGCGAAGTAGGAGTCTTCGGCCTCCTCTTCGAAGGCGAGGCCGACCCCGAGGGAGGTCGTGAGCAGCCACGCACCGCCCAAGGGCCGCGTGTCGGTGCGGCGCAGGGAGGCGACCTTGAGCTGCCCCCACGGCTCGGCGGAGCCGTTGGCGAAGCCGAGCTCCTCGGCGCCGTCCCAGGTGAAATCGTAGACCTCCGCGGAGAGCGTGAAACCGTAGAGCTCGACGGCGGCCCGGGCCGAGTCGAGGTCGAAGGAGGAGGCGTCGGAACCGGTGAACTCCACGTCGACGACGGAGCTCACGCCCAGCTCGAAAGCCGGAGGGGACGTCTGGGCGAGGGCGGGGGCTCCGACGAGGAGGAGGAATAGAAGCGGGGACAGGGTCTTGAGGTTTTTCATGGTGGCCACAGCGTGCCGCCCCCACGTTGTTCGAGGCTTACGGCAGTCTTGCCATTTGGCAAGCCGCGCCGCGATACCTCGGGCCCCGGCTCTCCCGATGCCGTCAGGCCCTGCGGAGCGCGCCGCAGCGTCCCCGGAAGTCGCGACTGCCGGCGCTAGGCCCTGGGAAACTCGGAGCTGGGCGACCCGGAGCTGGGCGACCCGGCCCTGGGCAATCGGACCTCGACCCGGGTTCCGCCGCGCGGCGGGCTGGTGATGTCGACCCGGCCTCCGTACGCAGAGACCGCCGACTTCGCGTAGCTGAGGCCGAGGCCGTGGCCCGGGCTCCGGCGGGAGCCGTCGGCGCGGTAGAAGCGCTCGAAGATGCGCGGCAGGTCCTCCGCCGGAATGCCGGGCCCGGTGTCCCGCACAAAGAGAACGACGTCGCCGTCAACCGGCGCCGCGCCGAGCTCGACGGAGCCCCCCTGCGGCGTGAACTTCAGGGCGTTGTCCAGCAGATTCGCGAGGGTCCGCTGCAGCATGGTCCGTTCCATTTCGACGGGCGGAGGCTCACCGTCTGCCCCGCCGCCCGCCAAGCGCAGGGCTATTCCGTGGCCCTCCGCCGCCTCCGCGTAGAGATCCATCATCTCGGCCAGCAGCGCACCGGTGTCCACCGGCTCCCGCGGCAGCGCGTCGGCGGCGGAGTCGAGGCGCACGATTTCGAGCATGGTCTCCACCAGGGCTTCGAGGCGCGTCGTCTCCTCGATCACCCTCACCGCCAGGTGCTGCTGCGTCTCGGCGGAGGCTTCGGCCCGAAGGGCGACCTCGGCGGACCCCCGGATGCGGGTCAGGGGGCTGCGCAGATCGTGGGCGACGTCGACCGTGACGAATTTGAGGTCGGTGATCAGGAGATCGATTTTGTCGAGCATGCGGTTGATCGTCCCCGTCAGCTCCTGCACCTCCGCCACCTGCTGGCGCTCCGGGACCCGGGCCACCAGCTTTCCTTCGAGAATTTCCTCGGCGGTGCGGGTGACCTCCTTGACCCCGGCCATGGCGCTGCGCACCATCCACCAGCTCAAGCCGGCGGCGATCACCGCCAGGAAGACGAAGCCCATCCACCAGTGGCGGGCGAACTCCCTGAACAGCGCCCGGTCCTGGTCGATCAGGACGCCGGCCTGGATCACCGCTCCGTCATCGTAGCGCCGACTCACGACGCGGAGGGTGGTCGACGGCGAGGCTTCGAGGGTATCCGCCCTGCGCTCCCCCGGTCGAAGCGCTTCGCGCAGCGCTTCGGAGCCCGCGATCGAGGGCCCCTCAGCCAGCGCCACGGCGCCCCCCGGGTCGACGAGGCGGAAGTAGAAGCGGTTGACGGCGTAGTCGCCGTCCGCATACCTCTTCTGGGCCTGCTCGAAGCTGGCGTCTCGCTCCACCATCTCGTCCATGAATCGCTGGATCCCCTGCTCCAGGCTTCCGCGCATGGCGACGCCCAGGACGTGGAAGACCAGCAGGTGGACGGCGACGCTCAGGACCACATAGGAGATCACCAGTCGGCCCTGGAGCGTGCGGAAGAGCGCTTTCTTGAGTCGTCGCCAGGCCCGCGTCATCGGACGGCCTCCGCCGCCCCTGCGACCCCCACAACCCCTCCCGCCGAAGGCCCGTCGCCCGTGAGACGGCGCGGCCTCCGCGGCGCCGCGACCCCTAAGGCGGCTCACTCCGCCCCCCCGCTCTCCCCCGAATCCGGGGCCCCGGCGACTTCGAAGCGGTAGCCGAGGCCGCGGACGGTGCGGATCCAGTCGCGGGTCGAGTGGGCGGCGAGCTTCGAGCGCAACCGCGAGATCTTCGCCTCCACGACGTTGGTTTGCGGGTCAAAGCCGTAGCCCCACACGTGGTCGAGGATCATGGTTTTCGAGATCACGCGGCCCCGGTTGCGCATGAGGTAAGCGAGCAGCTTGAACTCGCCGGGCTGCAAATCGAGGGGGCGGCCGGCGACCCGGACCGCATGCCGCTCATGGTCGAGGTCCACCTCGCCGACCGTCAGCCGGGTGCTGGTGTCGCCGCGACCGGAGCGCCGCGCCAAGGCCTCGATGCGGGCGATCAGCTCGGCGAAGGCGAACGGCTTGGTCAGATAATCGTCACCGCCGGACCGCAGGCCGCGGACCCGGTCGTCCAGCGCCCCCTTGGCGCTCAGGACCAGGACCGGCGTCTCGACACCGCCGCGACGCAGGCGCTGCACCACCGAGAGTCCGTCCATGCCGGGCAGCATGATGTCCATGATGATGAGGTCGAATCCCGGGCCCCTGGCCGCCGCATAACCCCCGTAGCCGTCCCGGGCGACGTCGACGGTGAAGCCCTCCTGGAGTAGACCTTTTTTTAGAAACTCGACCGTCGCTTCATCATCTTCGACCACCAGGATTCGCAACATCGCCCTGTCCTCAACGTTCTTCCAAGATCTCTTCAGTCTAAAGTGGGCATCCCGTTCCCGGCGGGCACCCTCAGTCAGCCGAGAGAGCCCGGATCGGATCCGCCGCCGCCGCCCGGCGCGCCGGCAGATAGACCGCCAGGGCGGCGAACGCCACCAGCGCCGCGGAAACGGCGCCGAAGACGATCGGGTCCACGGGGTGCACGGTGTAGAGCATGCCGCGGACGAGCCGGGCGGCGGCGGCGGCGCCAACCAGCCCGATTCCGACTCCGATCGCCACGAGCCGAAGCCCGTCGCCGAGCACGAGCCCGATCACCTGGCCGCGTCCGGCGCCGAGGGCCACCCGGACGCCGATTTCGCGGCGTCGCCGGACGACGGCATAAGCCATCACGCCGTAGATTCCGAGGCCGGCGAGGACCAGCCCCAGGAGACCGAAAAGGCCGAGCACCGCGCCGCCGATCCGCGCCGGCAGCAGCGCGAGGCCCAGGTGATCTTCCACCGTGCGCACGTCGAAGAGCGGAATCTCGGGATCCAGGCTGCGCACCGAAGCGCGGACGCCGGCGAACACCGCCGCCGGGCCGGCGAGCGTGCGCACCAGGAGGGTCGCGGAGGCCGGTGAAAGCTCGCGCCGGGGCAGATAGAAGTATTCAGTCGGGTCTTCGCCGAGACTGCGGTACTTGCCCGTCTCGACGATGCCGATCACCCGGCGGTCCCGGCCGGCGGTGCGCACGACCGAGCCGAGCGCCGGCCCGTCCGGCCAGAAGCGATCGGCAAACCGCCGGTTCACCAACACCGGCGGCCCGGCGGCGTCGTCGGTGCGGGCGAAGGTCCGCCCGGCCAGCAGCTCGATCCCCGCGGTGTCGAAGTACCCCTCGGAGACGGCGGCGTAATAGAGCTTCGATCGCTCACCCTCGGCGAAAGTATGACCCGGGATCTCCACCTCCTGGCTCAGCAGGTGGAAGCCGAGCGGCACGGAATTGGTCAAGGCGGCGGCGACGACATCCGACCGGGACTCGAGCTTGGCGATCAGCCGGTCGTAGAAGTCCTGGGTGCGCGCCGGGCCATACCCTTGGAGTCCCGGGTCCAGCGACGCCATCACCAGCTGGCTGGGCTCGGCGAGGCCGGGGTCGAGTTCCGTCGCCGCCCCGAGGGCGCGCACGAAGAGTCCCGAGCCCACCAGGAGCACCAGCGACAGCGCGACCTGGAAGACCACGAGGGCGCGGCCCGTGCGCCGCTGGGCGACGCCGCCGTCCGATCCTCTTTTCATCGAAGCGATCAGATCCGTGCCGGCGGCCTGGAGCGCCGGCGCGAGACCGAAAACAAGGCCAGCGAGCACGGACACCGCCAGCGTGAAGAGCAAGACCGTGGCGTCGACCCCGATCCCGAAGGCGAAGGGACCGTCCACCGGCAGCTCGATCGCCGCCAGGGCGGTGGTGACGGCGTGGGCGAGGCCGACCCCGAGGGCGCCGGCGAGCAGACTGAAGAGGAGACTCTCGGTGAGCAGCTGCCGGAGAATCGATCGTCGGCCGGCGCCGAGGCTGAGGCGGATTCCCATTTCCCGACGCCGCTCGCCGGCGCGCGCCAGGAAGAGGTTGGCGACGTTCAGGCAGGCGATGGCCAGCAGGAGCGTCACCACCCCCATGAGGACCGCGCCGAGGCCGAGGGCGCCGTGGCGAAAGGACGGGTGGAGGCCGGCCTCGGACAGCGTGATGAGGGTGGTGCCGAGCTGTCCGCGGTAGGCGTCGGGGAACTCGGCGAGGAGCTCCGCCAGCAGGCTGTCCATCACCGCTTCCGCCTGCACCGCCGTGCGATCTGGACGCAGGCGCGCGACCACGACCATCGGGCTCTGATCCCGGTTCTCGAGCAGGTCCTTCCCGGGCATGACCTCCCGCTGCATCATGATCGGCACGTAGATCGGGATATCCACGGCCGGCATCGGCCCTTTGAACTCGGGCGGCGCCACGCCCACGACCTCGAAGGATCGACCGTTGAGCGTCAGCTCGCGACCCAAGATGGACAGATCGGCGCCGAAGCGGGTCCGCCAGAACGAATGGCCCAGGACGGCGACGGGGTGGGCTCCGGGGTCGCGATCTTCCTCGCCGGGGATGAAAACGCGGCCGATCTCGGGCTCGACCCCCAAGGTCTGAAAGAGGTTTGCGCTGGCGAGCACGCCCATGATCCGCTCGTTGCGCCCGTCGACGGAAAGGGCCACGGGGGCGGAGGTCCAGGCCGCCGTCGACTCGAAGGCCTCGCCGCCGCGGTCGCGGACGTCCCGGTAGTGGGGAATCGAGCTGGCGCCGTAGTCGAGCCCGGGCCACTTTCGGTAAACCTGAACCAGCTCGTCCGGATTCGAGACGCCGCCCGGGGGGCGGATCAAGAGACCGTGGACGGCTGAGAAAGTCGCCGAGTTCAGGCCGATGCCGAGGGCCAGCGTGGCGATGGCTGCGCCTGAAAAAAGAGGACTCTTCGCCAGCATGCGCAGGCTGAAACGGACGTCATGGATGAGAAGACCTATCACTTGAGACCTTTCCGCTGGCTGTGGTTTATCGGGGGACGTCGGACTGGAGGTCTTTTAGTTTAGGTCAGCCACGTGCCCCAAACCTTGCCGCGAGGTTGCCGTTTGGCAAGCTTCGGCCCACCGCCCTACGGGGCTCTTTCGACCTCGACGCGACACGTGGTGCCGCCCCGGTCGCCGAACCAGGCGACGCCTTCCTGCACGACGTCCAGCTCGAGGAGCGACCGCCCCGGCGGCAGCGCCCCGGCGGCGACGGTGAGGTCGATCCTCAGGCGCTCGCCGGGACCGATCGACCTCGGAAGGTCCGCGACGACGGCCGGATGGTCTCGAACGGCCACCGCGCCGTCCACCCCGAGCAGGTGGGACCGGATCCGGATCGGTCCGACGCCTGGCTTCCCCACGTGGGCGGGCCACCAGTGACCGCTGCGGTTGGCCAGGTCGACCGACATCCGGCGCTGGACCTCCCCGGCTCGAAAGCTCAGGCGCCCCGGGCAGGCGAGCCGGGAGGCCGAGGCGGCCGGCGGCAGCGGGTCCGTCAAGAGCTGTCCGCGGCGCTCGGCCGCCGTGGTGATGAAGTCATAGTCCGCCAGCGGAGGCGGCCCTTCGCCATCGATGATTTGACCGAGGGCCTCGGCGATCCGGCGGTGCCCCGAGGCTTGTAGGTGCCCGTCAATGTGGAAGCGATCCCCGGCCACAATCAGTGACGACGTGTCGAGGAGGATCATCTCTTGGAGCGGCCCGGGGTAGTCGCCTTCTCTCAGCTCTTGGCTCACCGCTTGGGTAAAAAGTTGGCTGTTGAAGGACACTCCGCGCCGGAAATTGAGCCGACGCAGGTAGCGAATATCGGCCCAA
This sequence comes from Acidobacteriota bacterium, assembly GCA_038747035.1. GTDB lineage: Bacteria > Acidobacteriota > Thermoanaerobaculia > Multivoradales > J023 > JAUIJL01. The sequence goes on from JBCDKB010000197.1 coordinate 7,147, forward strand.
TCCCACAGGTCCAGGGCGACCAGCTGAACGTCCCGATCACCGATCTCCAGCCGACGGAGGACCTCTAGGAAGGCCCGCGCGTGGAGCCCGTGGAGTCGCTCCAGCTCCCGTTCGGTGAAAGCCTCCGCCGGATCCAGGGGCCGGCGATCGACCTGGACGGCGCGCCAGGCTTCCCTGATGAAGTCGAAAGGCCGGTAGCGCTGCCGAGCGACGAGCGAGTCGGCATAGGCTCGATACTCAGCCTCCGGTCGCACCGGCAGGTCGCCGCCGTGGCGGAGGAAGCTGAGGTTCTCGCCGAGGTCGTTGTCGCAATATTGCACGACGATCCACCGCACTTGCGACGTATCGATCCGTCGATTGAAGGTCAAGACCTGGCGGGCGGTCCCGTAGGACTCGAGACCGGTATTGAGGACTTTGAGGCCGCTCGACACTTCAAGGCGGCCGGCGAAGGTCTCCGACGCCTCGACCCCGAAACCCATCGCGAAGGAATCTCCAAGCACCACCACTTCCGGCGCGTCGAGGGACGATTCGTCGTCACGGAAGCCGAGGCTATTGGCGCGCAGCTCCACCGAGAACTCCCGGCCGTCGATCCGCCGCACGCTCTCCGGTTCGAGGGTGTAGGTGACCAGCGGATGCCACTCCGACTGATGGTGGATCTGTCGCCGATCCTCCTCGTGGTAAATCCAGGCCACGGCCAGGCGGAGGGTCTCGGGTAGCTTCGGCGCCAGGCTCGGGATGAGCAGGCAGAGGTAGAAGCCGAGCTCGATGAGTCCCACCAGCGCGAGGCTGGCGAAAAGGTTCCAGACCACGACCGGCGCGCGGCGTCGGGGGTGCTTTCGCCCGTCGTTTCCCGCACTCTCAGCTTCAGGGGCCATCGCTTTCGATGAGAACAGATCTGCCCCCATTTCCCAAACCGGTCACGGCGTGCCGATAGACCCGCGATTCGATATAACTTCCCGGTGCCTCCCGCCCCCCGTCGACCCCAGCGCCTGTTCTGGCTGCTGATGCTGCTGGTGACGGTCGCGATCCTCGAAGCGATCTCCCACTTCGGCCTCGGCGCGCTCATGGAAGGGCGGGCTGACTACGTGATCCCGAGCGGGGAGCTCGTCATTTCGGAGCTCACCGACCGACAGATCGACTGGTACTTCCGCGACGGATTTGACCCCGACTTGGGCTGGACGGTGCGGCCCGACCTGGAGCGCACTTTCTCCAATTTCAGCGGCGTCGAGTGGACCTGGTCCACAGACGCCCGCGGCGGCCGCGCCGTGCCCGTCCTGCTCTTCCTGTCTCGCCACCGGATCCCGCCCTACCGGCCCTACCTCGAAGGCTTCCAATCACGCCTCAGCGACGGCGTGCCCGTGACCGTCCTCGATATGACGTCGGCGGCGATCCCCCAGTCGCTGCTGCGGGATCCGAGCCGGCGGCACTTCTCCCCCGAGGTCCACGCCCGCCTCGGCCGGTATCTGGCGGCCGCCCTCGACGCCGGAGGCCCCGGCCCGTGACGGCCCCCCCGGCTCCACCGGCGAAACGCCGCGAATGGGCGAACCGGACCCTGCTGCTGGCGGCGTCCCTCATCCTGGGCGCCGCGCTTTCGGAGGGCGTCCTCCGGCTGCACCAGGCGCTGACCCGCCCCGGCCAGCTTCGAGATCTCGAGGAGAACAGACCCCACCCGGCGCCCGGCCAGCGGGTTTCCCTCGGTGACCTGGTGGAGCCGGTCGCGAACCCCGACGTGGTCTACCGCCTGCGGCCGAATCTCGACGTCCGCTTCACCGAAGTGGCGGTGAGGACCAACGCCAGGGGCTGGCGCGACGATGAGATCCCATTCGAGAAACCCCCGGGGACGATCCGCATCGTCGGCCTCGGGGATTCGGTGATGTTCGGCTGGGCCGTCGAGAAGAGCGAGCGCTATACCGACCGCCTCCAGGCGCTGCTCAACGCGCGCTACCCCGGGTCCACGTGGCAGGTGCTGAGCCTCGCGGCCCCGGGCTACAACCTGGTGATGGAAACCGAGGTCTTCGCCCGGGAAGGGCTGTCCTATGCCCCGGACCTGGTGCTCTACGGCTACGTCGCCAACGATACGTGCTTGCCGAATTTCGTCGCCGCCGGCTTTGACCTGTGGGGGCCGCGACTGCTCCTGGCTGAACGCCTCCGCCGCCTAGGGCGCTCCGGGGCGACGCGGATCTCGCCGCTGGTGGACCGCGCCGATGCGGTCACACCCGCCCGTCGGGGGGTGAGCTTCGAGCGGCGATATTGCACCCCCGCGGCGGTGGCGCCGAGCTCCCGACACCTCGTCGGTGAGCGACACTTCGCCGACGCGCTGCGGAGACTCCATGGGCTTGCTGACCGGCGGGGCGCCCCTGTCGTATTGCTGTCCCACCCGCTTGATGGCGATGTCGATCTGCCGTCGGTGCCTGCCGGCGTCGACGTCGTCCACGGCCTCATCGAGCCCGGCATGGCGAGTCCGACCGAGTTTACCGGAGAGCTCCGGGTCAGCGACGTCGACCCCCATCCGAGCGCCCTCGGGCACGGGTGGATTGCGCGCACCGTCTTCGAGACGCTCGAGCGCCGGGGGCTTTGGCGACGGCTCCAGGGGCGGGCGCGGGGCGGCTAGCGGGTATAGCCGAGCGACCGCAAGCGCTCCAGGACTTCCGGATCTTCCGGAACGCGCAAGGGTCCGAGCATCCGCCCCTCGGCGGTGCCGACCTGGAGCTGGCGGGATATCTTCAGCAATTGCTGCTTTTCCGCGCCGTATTCCGCGTCGACCGGACTAAGGCCCCGGGGATCCTCGTCCAATCGGAAAAGGGCCGGCTCGCCCCCGCGGTGGACGAGGAGCTTGAACCGGCCCGTCGACAGGGTCGCCGACAGCGCCCACGTCTCCTCGGACTGCTGGAGCACGACCAGCTCCAGGGCATCGCGCCGCGACCTCGGCGACTCCGGGTCGACCCGACCGAGCAGGGCGTCGGCGAAGGAACGGCCGACGATCCCCGGCGGCGTCGGTACTGAAGCCAGATCCGTCAGCATCGGGAAGATATCGACGGTCTGCGCCGCCGCCTCGAGGCGCCGGCCGGGGGCGATCCGACCGAACCAGCGCACCAGCAGCGGCACCCTGACCAACTCCTCGTGCAGGTGTACGGCGTGGGACAGGCCGCCGTGCTCTTTGAATTCTTCGCCGTGGTCCGAGGTGATCACGACCAGCACGTCGCGGCCGCGCGGCGTCGCGTCGAGGGCCGCGAAGAGCTCCGCCAGCGCGGCGTCCTGGTAGGAAATCGCCCCGTCGTAGAGGCCCCGGAGGTAGTCCAGCACCTCGGGGCTCACCTCGCGCGCCGGCCACCGGTGGGCCTGGAGAAACTCCGACGTCTCTTCCGGCCGCGGCGCCTCCAAGCCGGCGTGCCAGCGGAATCGAAAGGGCTCCGGCGGCGCGTAGGGCTCGTGGGCGTCCACGTAGTGGAGGAAGCCGAAAAAAGGGGCTCCGTCGTCGCGACCCATCTCCGCTAGCGCGCGGCGATTGACCCGGGCGCTCCGACTATTCTTCGGATCCTCTTCAAACGCTTCGGAAACGTCGCAGCCCTGGAAAAATCCGGAGCCGGCGTGGAATCGGGTCGAGCTCGCAAAGCAGAAAGTGCGGTAGCCGTGGTCCCGCAGGTGTTCGGTGAGCGTCACCGCGTCTTCGGGCAGGCTTTCGGGATAAGCAAAGACGCCGTGCTGGTGGGGCCACAGGCTGGTGAAAAGCGACGCGTGGGTCGGCACCGTGCTGGAGCTTTGGGACCACGAACGCGTAAAAAGCGCCCCCTGCTCGGCGAAACGCCGCAGCGCCGGCGTCGTATCCCGGGCGTAGCCGTAGGGCGTCAGATGGTCGGCCCGCACCGTATCGAGCGAGATCAGCAGGATATCGGGCCGATCCGCGGCGTGCTCACCTGGCCCAACGGGCCCCGAGCACCCCGCCGCCGCGAGCCCGCACGCCCAAAGACCGACCCACGCCCGTCGGCCGCGCCAGCGAAGTCCCGAGATCCCCCGACGCCATTCCATCGGTCGAGTTTAGCGACAGACCGGCCCCTGACATATCCTTCGCCCGGCCCTTTCCTGCCCCGTCGCCTGCCCTTGGGGCTCCCCCGACCCACCACGTCCCCACCGATCCCGCGAGGACCTGACTCCGATGGACTTCGAATCACGCGTCGAACTCGCTTACCGCACCGTCCTTGAGCCCGGAGACTTCGCCCTCGACATCGGGGCGCACCGCGGACGGCACACCGTGCCGATGGCGCAGACCGTCGGTGTCGAAGGCCGGATCTGGGCCTTTGAGCCCCTGCCGACCGCCCGCCTCGAGCTCCATAGTGCCCTCGAGAACGCGCGCGGTGCGGGCGGCCTCGCCGACGTCCACGTGCGCCCCGAGGCCCTCAGCCACCGGACGGGCTTCTCGCCCTATGTCTTCGTCTCCAACTGGCCGGAATATAGCGGCCTTCGCGAGCGGGTCTACGACGCGGAGGTGGAGCTCAAATCCCTCCAGGTCCAGACGCTTCGCCTCGACGACGCCCTCGAGGGGGAGCCGCGGATCCGCCTGATCAAGGTCGACGCGGAGGGCGGCGAGTACGACATCCTGCGCGGCGGCGCCGGGAGACTGGCGAGCGACCGGCCGGTGATCCTCTTCGAATTCGGCGACCACGGTATTACCGGCTACCCGGAAGTCACGTCGGCGCTGATGGCGGAGCTCTTGATCGCGGCCGATTTCGACCTTTTCGACATCCTCGGCCGGCCGCTCGACCGCGAGGCCTTCGTCAGGTCGAGTGACGAGCAATCGGTTTGGGACTATGCGGCGGTCCCGACCGAAGCGGGCGACGTCCGCGACCGGCTGCTGGAGGCTCTCACCCGGGCGTCTTGAGCGCGAGGTCAAGGTCGGCCTTTGACGCGCCGTCACCGGCCTGTGGGAATCCCGAAACCGTGGATTCACAGGCCTCGAGGATCCAGCCCGCCATCTCCCGGAGGCCTTTTTCAGTCAGGTGGGCTTGGTCGCCGAAGTACTCCGCGGTCTTGGGCGTCAAGCGGTCGATGTCCACCCAAGGCGCGCCGGTTGACTACGCCACCTCGCGGGTGATTTGGTTGTAGGCCTCGGCGAAATTAGCCCACCAATAAACGTCTCGGCTGCTGCGGGGCAGCACCGGCCGAGTGAGCAGCATCACCGTCTGGTTGGACCGGCGGCCGCGCTCGATAAAGAGCTCGAGGTGGCGCCGGTACTCCCCGGGCGACACGCGCCGCCGACGGACGTCGGATTCTCCAGGCGGCAGCGCCCGGTCGAGGGCGCGGAGCACGAGCTGGCCGACCCGGAATCGACTCAACGCGCGGAGACGTCGAAGCCGCGCCGAATAGTCCGAGTCGCTAAACAGACGGTAGTGCCCATCGTTAGCGCCGTATGACACCAGGACGAGATCGGCGTCGAGCTCGCGGTAGCGCTCCAGTCGTTCCAGCCCCTGGTAGCTCGTATGTCCGTGCACGCCGCCGTTCCACACGACGGCGCCGCGACGCTCGGCGGCGCCGTGCAAGAAACCCGGCCAGTGCACGTCCGCCCCGAGCCATCCCAGGGTATTCGAGTCGCCGAGGGCCAGGATTCGATAGGCGTCTGGCCCAATCCCGGCGACCTCGGGTCCCCGCAGGCCCTGGGAATTGAAGACCGCATGATCTGCCCTCGGCGCCCAGATCTCCCGGGGGTGGAATTCAAAATAGCGTTCTTCAAAGTCGAAGGCGCGGGTGAAAGTCGGGTCCACCCATCGACTCGATCCGGCGGCGGCGCGGGCCTCCGGGGTCATCACCACCGGGTCGTAGCGAAAATCGAGGCTCGAGAGCAGGCCCTCGCCCAGGCCGACGCCGAGCGCCGCCGAAAGGGCGATCAAGAACGCCCGCCCCGCCCACTCGCGGAGCGAAGGCCCCTCCCTCGGCGGGGCGAGCGGTCCAGGCAATCAGATATATCCCAGGGACTTGAGGGTCTTTTCGACCTCGCGGTCCGGGGTCACCGCCGTCGACGCCCGGGGCTGCGGCGCCCGCGCCAGGATCGCCGAGAGGTAGTCCCGCCATCCCGGGAAGCTCGCCGACTGATCTCGGTGCCCGAAGGGATCCGCCGTCAGGTGGATGAATTTGCCGTCGGTGGCGCTTTTCTCGATCCAAAAAAAGGTGCCGAATCGGGCTGACGCCAAAGAGAAACCGTCCAGCTGCAGGCTCGCCAAGCTCACGCGATTCCACGGCACGGGCTCGGGTCGCACCAGGGGCATGAGCGACTGACCCCGGCCGTCGGGCCAGGTTGCGCCGAGGTAGCCCAGGATCGTCGGCGCGATATCGTTTTGGGAGACCAGGTTGCCGATGCGCAGGCCCTGCGACTGCCGTGGGAATCTGATCACCAGGGGCACGTGGAGCTGCTCCAGCTCCAGGGTCTGGCCGTGGCCCCAGCCCCCGTGGTCCAAGAATTCTTCCCCATGGTCCGCCGTGTAGACCATAAGGGCATCCCGCCACAGTCCGCGGTCCCGCAGGGAGTCCACCAGGAGACCGAAGTGGTGATCGTTGTAGGCGATCTCCCGGTCATAGAGCTCGACCGTCGCTTCGAGCTCGCCAATCTCCGCCTGCGCCCGGCCGAGCTGGAGGTCCACGACCCGGGCCACCGACCCCCACTGCGGGGACTCGAGCGGCACGGATTCCTCAACTCCGAGGTCGAGCCGGTAGGGGTAGTGGGGGTCCGTGGAATGGATGTAGAGGAAGAACGGCCGCGGATCCTCCCGTCCGTCGTCGATCCACTCGAGCACCCGGGCGTGTAGATCCGCGGAGGTGACGTGCACCCATTCGGAGGTCGTTTCCGGGAGATGTTCGTAGGTCTCGAAGCCGCGACCGAATCCGAAGCCCGCCGAGAGATTGCCGTTGGTGACAAAACCTGCGGTCCGGTACCCCCGGGCTGCGAGCACCTCCGGCAGAAAAGGCACGTCCTCGGCCAGTGCGTCGAGTCGACCTTGCACGCCGTGCTGCCACGGATCGGCGCCGGTGAGGATCGACGCCACGCCGGTCCGGGTCCACGAGCTCTGGGCGCTCGGGTGGAGAAAGAGCGTAGCCTGCTCAGCAAACCGATCGAGCGCCGGACTGGTCCCGCCGGCGTAGCCGTAGGCCCCCAGATGATCGGCGCGCAGCGAGTCGACCACGTAGACGATCACATTCGGCGGCCCGGCCGGGGCCTCGGCG
>JBCDKB010000198.1:0-14347 GCA_038747035.1 Acidobacteriota bacterium
GGGGGTGTACGGCTCTTGGTGAGGGCGTACGTGCACCCCCGGCGCGTCGTCGGGCCCGGAGCCACTCCGCACCCGCGGCCCCAGGAAATCACGCGGTCTTGCGACGTCCCGGCGGATAGAGCATCAGCAGCTTCTGGATGAGGTCAGCGGCTTCTTCGTCTTCAAGATGACCGCTCATCGCCCGACGCCAGTACTCGTCGGTGTGGACGCGGGACGCCGTCGACTGCCGTTCGCGATGCCCTTCGACTCGCTTGTGGGCTTCACGCCGGAAGACCGTCGGGCGCTTCTTGGCCCATCGGCAGAAAGAGCGACTGAAGACCTGGATGCTCGAGAATCCGAGAATCTCACTGATCTTCCAAATCGGCATATCGGTATCGCGCAAAAGACGCGCAGCCGTTTCGAGTCGACAATGCGAAATATATGCGTGGGGAGGTCGGCCGACGGCGGCGTGAAAATGAATCGCCACCGAGTTATCCCGGATACCGCACGCTTCTTTCAATCGATTCACGTTTAAACGAGCATCAAAAAGGTGACTCTCGATATAAGCCAACATCGGCTTAAGTCGAGGCGGGACTCGCTCGTGATCCGAGCGAATTCTCTCCATGGTTTCTAGCGCCGCAGCGCTGAGTAGATCTTTCGAAGTCGGTTGCACCTTCATCATCAGAAATCCCATTCTGCCGCCCACGGTAGGGAGAGGAACGCGCTTGCTGTTCCTAACATCGGAGCCCTGGGTCCCTCCGTGTCCCAACGATCACAAATAGCTCTCCGCTCTTTTGCCACCGGTGGAACGTCCAGAAAGAGACAGGCGCGGGCGTTTCACCTGGTCGCTTCTCCTGGACCCTCCAATTATAGAGTAATTCTGCTGCGCGTATATACGCCTGACATGAATTTCACGTCCGCCTGACAAGGACGCGGCATCGAATTGCTCGATTCCTAGAGATCTGACCGCCGAACGGACGATTCCTAGAGATTTCCGGCGCCGCCGGCGCAGGTAGAATGGCTCGAACGAAAGACCTATTGACCGTCAAAACTTCTCTCGACGCCCCGTCCTCGATGCCCCCGACGCGGACCGGAGACCGCCGAGAAGCCCATAGGAGCGCCCATGATCCCGGTGAAGGAAGATCTCGCCCGCCACGCTAAGGTTTCTTCGCTCGACGCTTATCAGGAGCAATACAGGGAGTCGATCGAAGATCCCGTCGGTTTTTGGAGCCGTCAAGCTGAACGGCTGACCTGGTTCCATAAACCGACCGCGGCGGGCCATTGGGACTACGGGCAGGTCGACTTCAGCTGGTACGGCGGCGGCAAACTCAACGCGAGCGTCAACTGCGTAGACCGCCACGCCGAGGCGACGCCGGATCGCACCGCCATCATCTGGGCCGCGGACGCCCCCGGCGAGTACGAGCACATCAGCTACCGTCAGCTGCAGCGCCGGGTGGCGCGCATGGCCAACGTGCTCAAGGCCCACGGCGTACGCCGCGGCGACCGCGTCTGCATCTACTTGCCGATGATTCCGGCCCTCGCCGAAACCATGCTCGCCTGCGCTCGACTCGGCGCCGTCCACTCCATTGTCTTCGCCGGTTTTTCCGCCGACTCACTCCGCGACCGCATCCTCGACGCCCAGTGCGAGGTGGTGGTGACGGCGAATGAAGGCCTGCGCGGCGGTCGCACGATTCCTTTGAAGAAGACCGTCGACGACGCCGTCGCCGGCCTCGACCTGGTCAAGACCGTGCTCGTCGCCCGGCGCACGGACTCCGACGTGTCGATGACCGCGGGCCGGGACCACTGGCTCGACGACGAGCTGAAGCGTCAACGCGCCACCTGCCCGGCGGAGTGGATGGATGCGGAAGACCCCCTCTTCATTCTTTACACCTCGGGATCGACCGGAAAGCCCAAAGGCGTGATGCACACCACCGGCGGCTACCTGGTCTACACCTCGCTGACCCACGAGCTCGTTTTCGACCTCAAGCCCGACTCGGTCTATGCCTGCGTCGCCGACATCGGCTGGATCACCGGCCATAGCTACATCATCTACGGTCCGCTGGCCAACGGCGCCACCACGGTCATGTTCGAGTCGACGCCCCTCTACCCCGACGCCGGTCGCTACTGGCAGCTGGTGGACGATCTGAAGGTCGACATCTTCTACACCGCGCCGACGGCGATCCGGGCCATCGCCCGCGAAGGGGACGCTTGGGTCAAGCGCTACGACCGCTCGAGCCTGCGGGTGCTCGGTACGGTCGGAGAGCCGATCAACCCCGAAGTCTGGGAGTGGTACCACGACGTGGTGGGCGACGGCCGCTGCGCCGTTGTCGACACCTGGTGGCAGACCGAGACCGGCGGCATCCTGATCACGCCGCTCCCCGGTGCGACGCCGGCGAAACCCGGTTCGGCGACCCTGCCGTTCTTCGGGGTCGAGCCCGTGCTGATGGACGATAAAGGCCAAGTGGTGGAAGGGAACGGCGTGCGCGGGAACCTATGCCTGAAGCGCTCGTGGCCGGGGCAAGCGCGGACGATCTGGGGCGACCACCATCGTTTCGTCGAGACCTACTTTTCAACCTATCCCAACCTCTACTTCACAGGCGACGGCTGCCGCCGGGACGAAGACGGCTACTACTGGATCACCGGCCGCGTCGATGATGTGCTGAACGTCAGCGGCCATCGCCTAGGAACCGCCGAGGTGGAGAGCGCCCTGGTGGCCCACGACGCGGTCGCCGAGGCCGCCGTCGTGGGCTTCCCCCACGACATCAAGGGCCAAGGCATTTTCGCCTACGTCATCGTCACCCCCGAGAGCGTCGACGCCGGCGAGGACGAGCTCGCCGGCGCGCTCAAGGAGCAGGTCCGCCACGCCATCGGCCCCATCGCCAAGCCCGACCAGATCCAGGTCGTGCCCGGCCTGCCCAAGACGCGCTCCGGCAAAATCATGCGCCGCATCCTGCGCAAGATCGCCGCCGGCGAATTCGACCAGCTCGGCGACATTACGACCCTCGCCGACCCTTCGGTGGTCGAACAGATCATCGACAAGCGTCGCACCACGCTCTGACCCCGGGCCGCTCTGTCATCAGGCCACCGCGCGGCCGGGCCGCGCGGTGACGAGCCACGCCTCGAGGTCGACGTGGAGCACGCCTCGATCGTCAGACGCCGCGCGGAAACGCGCTTCAAAAGCTTCACGAAAGACCGGCAGCTCGGCCGACGGCAAAGCCTCCAAGGGCGGCCTGAAGCAGTGACTCCACAGGGACCGCCACCACGTCTCCACCTCGACATAGGCCACCGGTTCACGCACGAGTCGCCACTCGACACCGTCGAAGTTCGCGTCCCCTAGGCTGTCCCGGAGCTCCTCCAGCTCGCGGTCGCGCCCGGCGCCGACCTCCCCCACGAGCGGCGGCGGAATCGGCCCCGAGTCGCCGCGACGATAGGCTTCGAGGGCCCGGGACAGCCATAAGAAATACGGGCACCGGGCACTCCACGTGGTCAGCGCCAAAAGACCGTCGGCGCGCAGCAGGCGCCGGGCTTCCGCGAGGGCCGACGGCGGATCGTCGAAGAGATTCACCGCGAATCCGCAGGCCACCCGATCAAAGGAGCCCGACGCGAACGGCAGCGCTTCTGCCCGCGCCCGGGCGACCAAGGGCCCGGGCCCCCGGCCCCTCCCCATCGCCCGCCGGAGCATGCCGACGGAAAGGTCAACGCCGACCGCGCGCTCCTCCTCGGCACCGCCGTCGACCAGCGCCCGGGTGACGGCGCCGGCGCCCGTCGCCACGTCGAGGACGTCGAGGCCAGGCGCTACCTCGAGGGCGGACGCGAGGTGACGCGCGAAGCGCTCGAAGAATCGGGGGCCGTGGCGGTCGTATTCGGGCGCGAGCCGGTCGAAAAGGCGGCGCCGACTCATCCCGCTAACTTCCGAGGGGCGGCCCTCCGCGTCACACGGCGAAGCGCTGCCACAGCACCCGCGTTCGCCCCATCAACGCTTCAAAGGCCGGCTCCCCGCGCAGGTTGCTGAGGAAGGGATCCTGCTTGGAAAAGAGCGGATAGCCGATGAACCCCAAGTCGACGACGGTGGTCAGCCAATCGATGGCCTCCTCCCGCCGGTCCAAGAGCGCCAGGTAGGCGGCGATGTGCCAGGCGTATTGGAAGTCTTTTCTCGCCGCCTCACAGAGCTCCGGCACCAGCAGCGACGGGGCCTCGGGGCCTCCGAAGAGAGCGGCTTTCAAAAAGGCCGCCAGCTGGGCGTGGAAGTTGCCAGGCATGCCGTCGATAATCCCCTGGAAGACCTCCCCCGCTTCCTTCCGCCGGCCGACCAGCGCCAGGCTATGGGCGTAGCACATGGCGAGCAGGGGAGACTCCCGATCCATATCGTAGGCCGTCTTCAAGGAGTCCGGCGCCAGGTCGAAGTCGCCTTGGAGAATCGATAGCCAGCCCGGTAGGCAATTGTAGAACGGCGTCAGGGGATCGATCTCGAGCAGCTTCTCCGCCAGCGGAAAGCCGGCCCCCGGACGGCCGACGTAGCCGTACATCAAAGCGAGCCAGAAGAGAGCGTCCGTATCGTTGGCGTCGTCCTCGAGCGCCAGCCTCATGTGCTTGGTGAGTCGCGCCAGGTCTTGCTCATGCCCGGCCAGCAGGCCGAGCAGACGATGGCCGTGGGCGGACCGGGGTGCCTGGGCGAGGATCCGCTCGGCACACTCTTTGGCCTTGCCGAGCACGGCCCGGTCGGTGGTGATGCCGGCATTGAAATACTGGAAGTAGGCATAGCCCATCGCCGAATTGAGGAGAATGTTGTCCTCCCCCATGATGGTCATGCCTTTCTCGAGGTACCCGACCACCTTCTCCAAAGAGTCGCCGCGGAAGCGGGTGATCTCGCCCTTCGCCCGGAGATAGAACTCGTAGGCCTGCATATTGGGAATCGGCCGCTGCTGGATACGCTTCTTTTCAGCGCTGCTCACTTCCACCTGCAGCGCGTCGACCACGGCGGTGGCGATCGTCTCTTGGATCGAAAAGAAATCGTCGACGGTGCCGCTGAATTTATCCGCCCACACGAGCTGGTGGGTGTCGGTCTCCAAGAGCTTGGCGTTAACTCGGATCTGCGGTCCGAGCTTGCGCACCGTGCCTTCGAGCACGTAGCGCAAGCGAAAGCGCTGCTTGAGCTCGGCGATGGCGTCCGGTGAGTCTTTCAGCTGCGCCGCGGAGGAGCGGGCGAGTACCCGCAAGCTCTCGAGCTTGGAGAGGTCGGTGATGATCTCCTCGGTCAAACCTTCGCTGAGGAAAGCGTGCTCGTCGCCGGCCGGAATCATCTCAAACGGCAGGACCAAGAGCGCCGGACGCCGGGGACCGCTGTGGGCATCGAGGCGGCGAATCTTGCCCGATCCCGGCGGCGCTTCGAGCGGCGCCAGTGACGCCACCCCGACCTCGAAGACCCCCAGCGGTTCGATCAGCCCTTGGACGCGGTATCTGCCGTGCTCGAGCCAGGTCAGACGATCATCGGCCCCCGCGATCTCCGCGTCGCGGGCGAGGTCGAAAGCGGCCCGCGTCAGCAGGGTTTGGCCGGGCAGCGCCAGCGACATCAGCCGAGCCGCTAACGGCTTGGCCAGGCCCTCGACCTCGAGGGGCTTGGCGCCCCGTCGCACGTCTTCAGGATCATTCTCGTAAAGAAACACATCCCCGAAGTGGATGCCGGCGCGCGCCGCAAAGGGGATATCGGAGGCGGCCGCCAGATCGGCGACCGCCGAGTGGTAGGCCAAGGCGTAGGCGACGGCGTCGGCGATTTCTTGGAATAGAAAGAGAAAACCGTCGCTCTTATCGATCTCGAGCCCGTCGTGCTCGGTCAGCAGATCCCGCGCCATGCGATCGTGCCGGCGAAACAGCTCGGCGGTGCGCTGATCGCCGAGCTGCTGGAAGAGGTCGGTGCTGCGCACCAAATCGCAGAGGAAGAGGGCGCGAGCCGAGGCGCCCGACTTCGATGCATCGAGGTCGGTCACGGGCATCCAGGGGCGCGGTGGGCGGCGGGCGTCATCGAACGTCGGGGATGGATGGGAATTCGGGTTTCGAAACAGGGGCCGGATGCTGGACGGCGACCTGGCGATCGGGCCGCCGTGCGTTCGGCCCCTTGAGTCCGGGGCCGTCTCGAGGGCTTCGGCGCCAGGAAGCTAACACCACGACGGCGTGATGCCGCCTTTGGATGTCATCTGAAAAGTCCCCGTCTTTTCCCGCAGCTTGATCAGCTGCTCCACTTCCTCGTCGCTGAGCTCGTCGAGCGCCTTGAGAAAGTCAGCGATCTCTTTGAATTCCTGCGGAACGATGCCAGCTCTAACCAGGCGGTCTAGATTGCATTCAGACATGGTGAATTTCTCCTCTCATCGGTGACATGGCATGACTTCTGGGCCGAATCTTCAATCTGCGAAGGCATGATGACATATCGCCTTGACCGTGTCTTCCGTGCACGCGAGCTCCACCGTGAATCGTTGATCCGACTGTGTAAAGACCTCGGTCGGCACGCGCGGAATCAATTGGTAGCCAGCCGCTTTGAGCTTTTCCAGATTGCCCTGGACGATTGGATTCTCGAGCATCGCCGCGTTCATGGAAGGCCCGAAATACACGGGACACTTGGCGGCCAGGACCAGATTCGACACCAAGGTGTCTGAAAATCCGTGGGCGCAGCGAGCGATGGTATTCGCCGACGCCGGGAAGACCACGACCAATTCGGCCCACTCTGCGAGGTGAATATGGGGCACTGGAAACCTTTTGCTCGCGTTCCGGTGTTCGACGTAAACCGACTCGCCGGTGAGCGCGGCGACTTCCTCGATCTCGAAGAATCCGAGGGCCCGCGGCGTCGCCGCCACGATGAGTTCGATAGCAGGTAATTCTTGCAAAGAGCGGACGAGCCGAGCGGTGTGCTCCGCCTGGCTGCAACCCGAAACGGCAAGGAGAATCTTGGGCATAGTCAGAGTGTCATTGGCGGACAGAAGAGCAGACAGAGAAGAACAAACGGACGCTGATGGGGCCTGGCCCCGCGGGCCTTTCGCCACACGCGCATCATATCCACAGTCAGCTCGGCGGCCCACGTCTCCCGCGCCCCGTCCATGACGTCGAAGGGTTACTATCGGAGCACCTATCGACGAAACTCCTCCCTTGCGGCCGTCCGCCCGAGATCCGCCGATCTCGAGGCCCGACGAGCCGAGCCTCGGAGTTCCGAGTCGCGGAGCTTCAAGAAACCCATCCCAAGGCCGCACGCACCAGTCACGCGGAGAACAGCATGGACTCAAGTACGGAAAGCCGGCGAACGGCCTACTGGAAGAAAAATCAGCGATTGATCGGGATCTTGCTCGCCGTCTGGGCCAGCGTGTCCTTCGGCCTCGCCATCCTTTGGCCGATGACTTTTGCCGTCGGTCAGCTGCCCGCCGGCTTCTGGTGGGCCCAGCAAGGCTCGATGTTCGTCTTCGTGCTGCTGATTTTCATTTACGCCTGGCGCATGGACGCCATCGACCGCGAGTTCAATGTCCACGAGGATGAAGGCTAGTGGCTGGCTTTACGCCCACCGAGCTGTGGACCTTCGGTTTCGTCGCCCTGACCTTCGGCGCATACCTCTATATCGGCTACCGGAACCGAGTCGCCGACACCCGCGGCTTCTACGTCGCCGGCCAGGGCGTGCCGCCGGTTTTCAACGGCATGGCGACGGCGGCGGACTGGATGTCGGCGGCGTCGTTCATCTCGATGGCCGGCCTGATCTCGTTCATGGGCTATGACGGGGCCGTTTACCTCATGGGGTGGACCGGTGGCTATGTGCTTCTGGCGCTCCTGCTCGCCCCTTACCTGCGCAAATTCGGCAAATACACCGTGCCCGACTTCGTCGGCGACCGCTACTACTCGCAAACCGCACGACTGGTGGCGGCGTTCTGCGCCATCTTCGTCTCCCTGACCTACGTCGCCGGCCAGATGCGCGGCGTCGGCGTGGTGTTCTCCCGCTTCCTCGGCGTCTCCATCACCTGGGGCGTGGTGATCGGCATGGCGGTGGTGGCGTTCTTCGCCGTGCTCGGCGGCATGAAGGGCATCACGTGGACGCAGGTGGCCCAGTATTCGATCCTGATCGTCGCCTTCTTGATCCCGTCGGTCGCCATCTCGGCCAAGCTCACCGGCAATCCGATCCCGCAGCTGTCCTTTACCTTTTCCGACATCACCGCCAAGCTGAACCAAATCCAGATCGACCTCGGCTTCACGGAATACACCCAGCCCTTCCAATCGAAGTCGCAGCTCGACATCTTCTGCATCACCCTCGCGCTGATGGTCGGCACGGCGGGCCTGCCCCACGTCATCGTGCGCTTCTACACGGTGCCGAACGTGCGCGCCGCCCGCTACTCGGCCGGCTGGGCCCTGCTCTTCATCGCCATGCTCTACACCACCGCGCCGGCGCTCGCGGCGTTTGCGCGCTACAACCTGATCGACACGCTGCACGACACGCCGATCGAGGAGGCCCGGGCGCTCGAGTGGGTGAGCTCATGGGAGGACACCGGGCTGCTCGGGCTGGTCGACAAGAACGGCGACGGACGACTCCAGCTCACCCCCGACGCCGACACCAACGAGATCCACGTCGACCGGGACATCATCGTGCTCTCGACGCCGGAGGTCGCTGATCTGGCGCCGTGGGTCATCGCCCTCGTCGCCGCCGGCGGCCTGGCGGCGGCCCTGTCAACGGCGGCGGGTCTGATGCTCGTCATCTCCAGCTCCTTCGCCCACGATATCTACGCCAAACTGATCGACCCGGGGGCGTCGGAGGAGAAGCGCCTGGTGGTCGGCCGCGTCATGATCTTCGCCGCGGTCCTGGTCGCCGGCTATTTCGGCATCGACCCGCCCGGGTTCGTCGCCGAGGTGGTCGCCTTCGCCTTTGGACTGGCGGCGGCGAGCTTCTTCCCGGTGATCTTGCTCGGCATCTTCGACAAGCGCATGAACCGGGCCGGCGCCATCGTCGGCATGGTCCTGGGCATCGGCTTCACCGGCTTCTACATCATCGGCAACCGCTTCTTCGGCATGCCGCCTTTCTTCTTCGGCATCAGCGCCCAGGGCATCGGCGCCGTCGGCATGGTGGTGAACTTGGTGTCTTCCCTCGTGGTGTCGCGACTCACGGAGCCGCCGCCGCCGGAGATCCAAGAAATGGTCGAGTCGGTGCGCATCCCGCGGGGGGCCGGCGCGGCGTCAAACCACTGACGCGACCCCCGCGGGACTGAACTCAAAAACCCTCCCGGGCGTGACGCCGCGGGAGGGTTCTAGCTGCGATGCCGCTAGGGCGGATTAGGCCGCGAGGTTCTCGAAGAGACCCGCGGCGCCCATGCCGCCGCCGATGCACATCGTGACCATGCCGTAGCGATTCCCGCGACGCTGCATTTCGTAGAGCAGCTGGGCGGTGAGCTTGGCGCCGGTGGCGCCGAGCGGGTGGCCGAGGGCAACGGCGCCGCCGTTGACGTTGGTCTTCTCTTCGTCGAGGCCGACTTCCCGAATCACCGCCAGCGCCTGGCAGGCGAAGGCCTCGTTGAGCTCGATCAGATCGACCTGATCGAGCTCGAGGCCGGCGTACTTCAGGGCTTTCGGAATCGCCGCGACCGGGCCGATGCCCATGATGTCCGGGGAGACGCCGCCGGTGGCGAAGCCGAGGAAGCGCGCCATCGGCTTGAGGCCGAGCGCGTCGGCTTTCTCGCGTGACATCAAGACCACGGCGCCGGCGCCGTCGGAGGTCTGCGAGCTATTGCCCGCCGTGACCTGGCCCTTGGCGTGGAAGACCGGACGCAGCTTGCCCAAGATCTCCGGCGTCGAGCCGGGGCGCGGCCCCTCGTCGGCGGCGAAGGTGCGGGTGCGGCTGCCGCGCTGGCCGTTGCGGTATCCAACATCCTCGACCTCGAGCGGCACGATCTCGTCGTTAAAGAGGCCGTTCTCCAGAGCGTTCAGGGCCCGCTCGTGGGAACGCGCGGCGAAAGCATCCGCATCTTCCCGGGAGATGTTGTACTTGCGGGCCACGTTCTCGGCCGTCAAGCCCATGCCGATATAGGCCTCGGGGCGATTCTCGACGAGGTAGGGGTCCGGCCGGAAGTGAAATCCGGTCATCGGCACGGCGGACATCGACTCCGTACCGCCGGCGACCACGACGTCGCCCATGCCCGACATGATCTGCTGGGCGCCGAGGGCGATGGTCTGTAATCCAGAGGAGCAAAACCGATTGACGGTTTGGGCGGTGACGCTATCCGGGAGACCGGCGCGCAGCGAAATCAAACGCCCGACGTTCATGCCCTGGGGGCCCTCGGGCATGGCGCAGCCCATGATCACGTCGTCGATCTCGGCGGGGTCGAGACCTTCGGCGCGGCGGACGGCTTCCTTGACGACCGCCGCCCCCAAGGCTTCGGGGCGGACGTGGGCCAAGCTCCCGCGGTGGGCACGGCCCACGGCGGTACGGACGGCGCTAACGATGACAGCTTCTTGCATGGCGATAACTCCTAGTTCCGAAGCGGCTTGCCCGTTTCGAGCATGTGCAGCATGCGCTGCTGGGTCTTTTCGGTCTTGACGAGGTCGACGAAGGCTTCCCGCTCGAGGCGCAGGAAGTGCTCTTCGTCCTGGCGGCCCGGGGCGCTACCGTCGCCGCCGGCGAGGATGAAGGCGATCTTCTTGGCGATCAGGGCGTCGTGCTCCGACGCCCAGCCCGCCTGCACCAGCGACCACACGCCGACGTCGAGGGCCGCCTTCAGGTTGCCGCCGCCGGCGTAGAGGTCCGCGGCTTCCGGCGCCGCGCGGTAGCCGTCGGACACCATGTCGAGCACTTCCTGGCGCGCTTCGGCGAGCAGGTGGTCGCGGTGCATGACGATCCGGTCGCCGGCGCGCAGGAAACCGAGCTCCCCGGCTTCGGCCGCCGACGTCGAGACCTTGGCCATCGCCGCCGATTCGAGCGCCTTCGAGGCCGCCGGCAGCGGATCGCCTTCCTTATAGGCCACGGTCGGGTTGATCACCCGTCGCACCAGCTCCATCAGGCCGCCGCCCGCCGGCACCAGGCCGACGCCGACTTCCACGAGACCCATATAGGTCTCCGAATGGGCGACGATGCGGTCGGCGCCGAGGGCGATTTCGCAACCGCCGCCGAGCGCCATGCCGTGCACCGCCGACACCACCGGCTTACGGTGGCGACGAAGCGCCGCCAAAGCATGCTGGAGCGCCTTCGAGGCCTCGCCGATCTGGTCGAACTGGCCCTGCTTGGCCAGCATGCCGACGCCCATCAGGTTGGCGCCGACGCAGAAATTCGGCGCGTCGTTGCCGATCACCAGGCCGTTCCACGCATCGTCTTCGAGCAGCGCGAGGGCCTTGTGCATCATGCCGGTGGTCTTGTCGTCGATGGCGTTCATCTTCGAATGGAACTCGAGCAGCAACACGCCTTCGCCCAGGTCGTGGAGGCTGGCGCTCTCGTTGCTCTCGAGCGGCGCCGAGGCGGCCCGCAGATCGGCGACGGTGATCACATCGTCGTCCTGCGGCAGGGC
This sequence comes from Acidobacteriota bacterium, assembly GCA_038747035.1. Taxonomy (GTDB): domain Bacteria; phylum Acidobacteriota; class Thermoanaerobaculia; order Multivoradales; family J023; genus JAUIJL01. Next base: position 11,490 of record JBCDKB010000198.1, read on the forward strand.
CTTATAGGACTTGGACTCCCAGTCCCACGCCGCCACCGGCTGCCCGTTCTCCCGCTGGTAGAACGACCCCGCGCCCGAGGCGAGCATGTCGGTCACCCACGGCGCGATCTCGAATCCCGCGGCTTCCATCGCCTTCGCGGTCTCGGCGACGCCCATGGCGTCCCACAGCTCGAACGGACCGGCTTCGTGGGAGAAGCCCCAGCGCACGGCCTCGTCGAGACTCGGCAGGGCGTAGGCGACTTCCGGCCCGACGTGGGCGGCGTAGCTCAGCAGGTGCGACACCACGGCGCGCACGAAGCCGGCGGCGCGGTCGTCGTCGAGCTCGGCGCTAAAGAAGGCGCCGACGCGCTCGCCGAGGGCTTCGATCTTGCGCAGCTGGCCGACGGACTCGAAACGGGCCTTTTGCTGCGGCTCGTATTCAAAGGTCTCGGGATCGACCACTTCGAAGACCCGGGAGCCGTCCGCGGCTTTGCCTTTGCGGAAGAAGCCCGATCCGGTCTTGTTACCGAGGCGACCGCGCTCGACCAGACCGCCGATGACCCGGGCCGCGCTCTCGCTCTTTAGAATTTCGCGGTGCGGATCGTCCGGAATGAGGTCGTAGAGGTTGTTCGCGACGCCCGCCGCGATATCGATGCCGACCAGATCCTGGAGGCGGAACGTCGCCGTCTTCGGCCGGCCGATCAGCGGACCGGTGAGCGCATCGGCCTCCTCGAAACGGTAGCCGTTATCGAGGGCGTAGGAGATCGCGAAGCTACCGTGCACGGAGAGCACGCGGTTGCCGATGAAATTCGGCGTGTCCTTACAGAACACGACGCCCTTGCCGAGCTGGCGGCGGGCGAAGTCGGCGAATCCATCGACCACGGCGGCGTCGGCCTCGTCGCCGCGGATGACTTCCAGCAGCTTCATATAGCGCGGCGGGTTGAAGAAGTGGGTGCCGAAGAAGTGGGCGCGGAAGTCGTCACTGCGGCCTTCGGCGATCTGGTGGATCGGCAGGCCCGACGTATTCGTGGTGATCAGCGAGCCCGGGCGCCGCACCCCATCGATGCGCTCCATCAGGCTGCGCTTGATGTCGAGGCGTTCGACGATCGCCTCCACCGTCCAGTCCGCCTCGGCGATGCGCCCGAGGTCGTCCTCGAGATTGCCGACTTCGACGAGCGCCCGGGCGGCCTTCGACATGAAGGACGCCGGCTTCAGCTTGGCGATGCGCGCCAGGCCGTCGGCGGCGATGCGATTGCGCACGGCGCGGTCTTCGAGCGTGAGCCCTTTCTTTTCTTCTTTCGGGGTCAGCTCACGCGGCACGATGTCGAGCAGCAGCACGGGCAGCCCGGCGTTGGCGCAGTGGGCGGCGATGGCGGCACCCATGGTGCCGGCGCCGATGACCGCCACGCGGTCGATATGGATCGTCATTCGGGGTCTCCTATGGTTAGAAGCAGGCCCTCAGGGGCCGGACGGAAACGGACAAGCGGAGCTTGGAAGCGGGTCTAGGGAGGCGATTGAATGAGGGGGGTGCGCCGGGTTGCGCGGGGGTAGATTCAAGCTCGGCTAAACGCCGAGCACCGCAGAGTCGAGCTCGACACTGATCGGGCAGTGGTCTGAGCCCAGGACATCCGCGTGGATCTCAGCGCCCGTAACGTGGCGGAGCGCGCCGGGGGAAGCGAGCACGTAGTCGATACGCCACCCGACATTTCGCTCCCGCACACCTTTGCGATTCGACCACCAGGAGTAGCGACCTTCGACGTCGCCGTGGATGTGGCGGAAGGTGTCCGTCCAGCCGTTCTTCAGCCAGCGATCGAGCTCTTCGCGCTCTTCCGGACGGAACCCTGAGGTTTCCTTATTGCCCTTCGGACGCGCCAGGTCGATCTCACGGTGGGCGGTATTGAGATCCCCCATGACCACGATCGGCGCGCCGGCGGCGCGCTCGGGCTCGAGCAGGTCGAAGAGGCGGCGGTAGAAGTCGAGCTTGTAGGGGATCCGCGAGAGGTCGCGATTCTTGCCGCTGCCGTTCGGGAAGTAGCCATTGACGACCCGGAGGTCGCCGTAGCGCGTGAAAATCAGGCGCCCTTCGACGTCGAAGCGCTCTTCGCCGATCGACGTCGTGACTTCACCTGGGGCGGTCCGGCTGAAAGTGGCGACGCCGCTATAGCCGCCGCGCTCGGCGGCGTGGACGTCGAGCTGCCACTCCTCGGTATCCAGCAGCTCGTTGGGGAACTGATCGTGCCGCGCCCGGACTTCTTGGAGCCCCACGACATCACCGTCGCAGGCAGCGAGCCAGTCGCCGAAGCCTTTTCTGTGGGCGGCGCGGATGCCGTTGACGTTCCAGGAGTAAATTTTCATAGGCGCGGCGCAGCGGGGTTGTCAACCGCCGCGCCGCGGCATTCTAGCAGATGACTTACCGGTAGGTAAGTACCGAATCAGAGATTGAATTCAAGGCACTTCATTGGTCCACGCCGACGTGTCGCCGGACTCAAATCCGTCGGCGAAGATTGTCGCGACGATCGGATCGTCGGCGGTCATGATGCCGCTCCCCGAGTCCCGGTCGAAACCGGGCACTTCGATATCCAGCGCCGAGTTCCTGAAATTGTCGTAAGCCGTCCCCGGAGAGATGCTGGGAAAAAGCTCGCGAAAAAGCGCCGAGATGCCGGCGGAATGGGGCGCCGAAGCGGACGTTCCGAAGAATGGGTTGAACCCGGGGGTGGCGGTGGACACGCCGTCCGCAGCGGCGATGTCCGGCTTCTGGCGGACCGTGCTGGTCTGCTCGCCCCGGAGAGCGCCGGCGGGTCCTAGGGCCGCCGCCACCGGCGAGCCGTCGGCGTTGAAGAAAATCCGCCGCGGACCGTCGGAGCTGAACGGCTCGACCA
>JBCDKB010000199.1:0-14328 GCA_038747035.1 Acidobacteriota bacterium
AGCTCAAGGCCCTGGCCGAGAGCCTGCCGGATACCGACTTCGGCGATTTGGCTTTTGAGCGCACCACCGCCGAAGCCGTCACCCTCGCCGTCATCGGGGCCGAGACGACGATGGAAGCCGCCGATATCCAGGAGGCCATGGCCGGGGCCTACGGAGAGATCAGCGCCTTCATCGAAGAGCGGGGACTTACGCCGGCCGGGCCGCCCCGCGCCATCAACCACGTCTGGGCAGACGGGCGGTATGTCTTTGACGCCGCCATCCCGGTCGCCGAGTCCGCCGAGGCCGAGGCGCCGGACGCCGGCGACGGCGAGGTCCAGATCACGGCGAGCTTCACGGGCGAGGTCTTGAAAATCACCCACACCGGCTCCTACGAAGCCATGCCGGTCACCTACGATAAAGCCCAGGCTTTCCTAACCGCCCACGGTCACACCCCGTCGGGTCCGCCGTGGGACGTCTGGGTTAGCGATCCCACCGAGGTGCCGGAGGCGGAATTGATCACTGAAATCTATTTTCCCCTCGGCTAAACAGCCGCTCCTCGGGCGCGCTCACCCCGGGCGCGCCCGAGATCTTGTCCGTCGGCGGCGCGGCTCCGGCCGAGCCAGCCAGTCAGGGGTCGTTCAACCCGCCGCCGACTCCGTCCAGGGCCCCGGGATGGCGCTGAAGTTCAGGTAGAACCACCAGCCATGTTCGCCGTTGTACAGATCTCGATCGTCCCGGGTCGCGCAATTCCCCGCCCCGCCGGGCAGGAGCGATGAGAGCGGCTGGCCGCCGATCAAGGGCAGCTCGTCCGGGAGCAGAATGGTGTCGGCCTCCGACTCCGGCAAGAATCCGGCGAGCAGGCCGGTCATCAGCGAGTTCGGCGGCCCGGTGCCGACAAAGGTGGCGCCCACGCGGGCGTCCCGCAAGGTCACGGTGACTCCGTTGAGGTCGAGCGTCACGTCTTGGGGCTCGGTACCGAAGCAGGGGCCGGACGGTTCGTCGATCGACGGCGAGTAGTCCCCCGTTGTCCCGGGCACGGTGGTGACGCAGACTCCAAAGTCGTTGACGCCGTAGGTCAACGCGGTCGGCGGCTCCGCGGGGCCGCACATCGTGGTGGCGAGCGGCGCCGTGCAGGCCCCTTCGACCAGATCGACCCGCTCGGCGGTCGCCGTCTCGTCAAGGGGACGGAAGAGCAGAAAAAGACTCAGATCCAAGAAACCGTCACCGTCATCGTCGGACGAGATGGCGGCCTCGATGCTGCTGTTGAATGACGGCGCCAACTCCAATGGAAAGTCGTCGTCCGTGAAGTCGTAGCAGCCAAAAACCGGGACCGTCGTGAAAACGTGAGGGTCGCGCAGGTCGAGATCGTCGGCTCGGTACGGCGTTACGGGCACGGCGCCGATCACCGCCGACCAGGCGAGGGTGTATCCCGACTCGAAGCCGTCGCTAAAGATGAGATCCTGCGCGCTCGCCGAAGCGGCGGCCAGGGCCGAAAAAGCGAAAACCGCCGTCAGCGTCGAAGCGAGGCGGCGGAGTGAGCTGCTGGGATGGCTCGGGCCAGTGGCGGCGCGCCGAAGCCCGGATAGGCCGGTCACGGCAATTTGCTGAAGAATCGCTGCCATCGAGGTTTCCAATAGTCTTCGCGGTCAAAAGAGAGCGCGACCGCAGTCGCCTCTCCGAGGATCTCGTCGCGATGGACCGTGCCGAAGTACCGGGAGTCCCGCGAGTTGCCCCGGTTGTCGCCCATCACGAAAAAATGATCATCCGGCACCACGAAGGGACCCCTCGGCGAGGCCATGGCGCGCAAAGAGCTCATGATCGGGTGGCGGCGCCCTTCGATCTCCTCAGCGGCGAAGAGATACGCCGGACGCTGGTCGCTGTCGATCTGGTTGACGAAATTCGGATCGAGGCGTGAGTACTCCGCGCCGACGCCGTTGCGGATCAGGTAGATACCGCGGATCTCGATCGTGTCGCCGGGCAGGCCGACGACCCGCTTGACGAGTCGCTTCTTGTCCTCCGGAGAGCGCAGCACCACGACATCGCCCCACTCGGGGTCATCCCATTTGGCGATTCGGATCGTGGTGAACGGCACCTTGAGGTCGTAGGCGACTTTGTTGATGAAGATCCGATCCCCTTCGAGGATAGTCGGCTTCATCGACCCGGTCGGGACATCGTTCCAGTCGGCCACCGCCGACCGGAACGAAAACATCACGAGACCGATGATGAGGAGCGGCTTGACCCATTCCTTCCACAGCGCCCGGCCTTGGCGTTGCCAGGTCGGATCGACCGAGGCGGCGCCGGCTTTGCCGGCCCCTTCCGCCGCCTCTTTTTTCTGCTTGGGGACGTCTTTCGTTTCACTCATCGTGCACTCCCGACCCGGCCGGCGCGATCTGGCCGACCGCGGCGTCGTCTGTCGACCGCGTCATTCGACAGTCCAGGTCTCCCCGGAACGTAGCAGGTCGTTGAGGCTCGCGTCGCCGCCGCCGTCGACCGCCTCCTGCACCTGATCCACCACCGCCCCTTCGAAGGCCGGCTGCTCAACGGCGCGCAGCACGCCGATCGGCGTCGGGAAGCTGGGCGGCGCGAGCTGGGCCATCATCGTCGCGTGCATGGGATTCGTCTCGTCGTAAACCAGGCAGTCTTCTGCCGTGTACCCGTCGCCGAGCGCGACATCCTTGACGCCGAGCCCGTCCAGGACAATGCCGCGCTGGCCGTCATCGAAGACCAGCGGCTGACCGTGTTCGAGCTTGAGCGTTTGCCCTTCCCGGTTCGCCTTGTCGGTCATGTAGGCAAACGCTTTGTCGTTGAAGATGTTGCAATTCTGGTAGATCTCGATGAATGCCGTGCCCTTGTGCTCGGCGGCCCGGCCGAGGGTCGAGATCAAGTGCGGCTGGAAGACATCGACCGAACGCGCCACGAAGCTCGCGCCGGCGCCGAGGGCGAGGGCCAGCGGATTGAACGGAGCGTCGATCGAACCCATCGGCGTCGACGACGTGCGCTTCCCCACCTCACTGGTCGGCGAGTATTGCCCCTTCGTGAGGCCGTAGATCCGGTTGTTGAAGAGCAGCACCTTCAAACCGACGTTGCGGCGCAGGACGTGGATGAGATGGTTACCGCCGATCGAGAGGGAGTCGCCGTCGCCGGTCACGACCCACACCTCGAGATCTGGACGAGCCACCTTCAGCCCGGTCGCCACCGCCGGCGCGCGGCCGTGGATCGTATGGAAGCCGTAGGTGTCCATGTAATAAGGAAATCGACTCGAGCAGCCGATTCCTGAGACGACAACGAGCTTCTCCTTCGGAATCCCGAGCTTGGGGAAGACCGTCTGAACAGCTTTCAAGATCGCGTAGTCGCCGCAGCCCGGGCACCAGCGGACGTCTTGGTCGGACTTAAAGTCCTTGGGTGTCAGCTGGGTCGTGGCGGTCATGACTTCTCCTCCAGTATCTCTTCGATCTTGGCGAGGATTTCGCCGCGGAAAAACGGCTTGCCTTGGATCTTGCTAAAAGTCGTGATGTCTTTGAGGTAACGCGCCCGGAGCAGCATCGCCATTTGGCCGCTATTAAGCTCCGGCAGCAAGACGCGATCAAAGCGCCCCAGGATGTCGCCGAGGTCGTTCGGCAGCGGGTTGAGGTGCCGGAGGTGGACCCGGCTGACCTTCAGGCCCTTCTCGCGGGCGCGGTTCACGGCGCCGGTGATGGCGCCTAAACTGCTGCCCCACCCGAGCACCAGCAGCGGTCCGCCCTCGGGGTCGCCGTGCACTTCAAGCGGCTCCAAGTCGTCGGCGACCCGCTCCACTTTGGCGGCGCGCAGATGGGTCATGCGCTCATGATTTTGCGGGTCATAGGACACGTTACCCACGTCCTCTTGCTTCTCGAGGCCGCCCAAGCGGTGCTCGAGGCCCGGAGTGCCCGGCACGGCCCACTCGCGGGCGAGCGTCTTTTCGTCGCGGATATAGGGAAGGAAGCGGGCGCCGTCTTCGTCTCCGGAATTCGGCCGATCGGCGAAATTCCGCCGCAGGTCCGGAAGGTCCTCCGCCGACGGCACGGGCCACGGCTCGGCGCCGTTGGCGAGGTAGCCGTCGGAGAGCAGCATCACCGGCACCATGTAGCGCAGGGCGATGCGGCAGGCTTCGACGGTGGCGTCGAAGCAATCCCCGGGCGTCGCCGGCGCGACGACCGGCATTGGCGACTCGCCATTTCGCCCGAAGAGACACTGCAGCAGGTCGGTCTGCTCGGTCTTGGTCGGCATGCCGGTCGACGGCCCGGCGCGCTGCACGTTCACCACCACCAGCGGCAGCTCTGTCATCACCGCCAGGTTGATCGCCTCGGACTTCAGGGCGATACCCGGGCCGCTGGTCGTGGTGATCGCCAGCGAACCGCCGAAAGAGGCGCCGATCGCGGCGCAGACGGCGGCGATCTCGTCTTCGGCTTGAAAGGTCGTGACCCCGAAGTGTTTAAAACGCGCCAGCTCGTGCAAAATCGTCGACGCTGGCGTGATGGGGTATGAGCCGAGGAAAAGCGGCAGGCCGCTGCGTCGGCTGGCGGCGACGAACCCGAGGGCGATCGCCGAGTTGCCGTTGATATTTCGATAAAGGCCCCGCTCCAGGGTCGCCCTTTCGATCTCGTAGCGAACCTGGAACGCCCCCGTGATGTCGGCGTAGTTGAAGCCCGAACGCAAGGCCCGGGCGTTCGCTTCGATCAGGATCGGCTTCTTGGCGAATTTCTTCTCGAGCCAGCGCAGGGTGTCGTCGAGCGGCCGGCTGAAGAGCCAGTACACCATGCCCAGGGCGAAGAGATTTTTACACCGATCCTTGCTCCGGTTATCGAGCTCGAATTCAGCGAGCGCTTCCCGATTCAGGCGGGTGAGCTCAACCTCGAAGAGGCGATAGCCGTCGAGGCTGCCGTCTTCGCGCGGGTCGACTTCGTACTTCGCCTTCCTGAAGTTCGTTTTCTTGAACTCGTTGCTGTTGATGATCAGGATGCCGCCGGTGACTAGGTCCGGAAGGTTCGTCTTGAGCGCGGCCGGATTCATCGCCACCAGCACGTCCGGGGACTGGCCCGGCGTATGGATGTCGTAGTTGGCGATACGGACCTGGAAGGCAGACACGCCGGGCAAGGTGCCCGTGGGGGCACGGATCTCGGCCGGAAAATCGGGTAGCGTCGAGAGATCGTTGCCGAAAATCGCCGACGTGCTCGTGAACTGGCTGCCGGTGAGCTGCATGCCGTCGCCGCTATCACCGGCGAAGCGGATGACGACATCGTCCAACTTTTCGGCGAAAACGGCCGGTTGTTCAGTCAACGTCGAATCGGTGCTCGTCATGAATCAAAGGCCTTTCTACACCACGGGCGGCAGAGGCGCGGGACAGCAGCTATCGGTGATTCGTGCCGGGGTGGGCGGAAGGGAAAGGGGAGACGGAGAGGAGCCGAGTGCCCCCGTGGGAGATTTTAGCAGCATAGCGGGGTCGAACATCGACCCCTCCGCCGCGTATGCTCTTGATAACCGCAGCGCACTCGACGCCGCCGCCCGCCCGGCGGCGTCGGGTCCATCGTTCCCGCACTTTTCGTGGGCCCCCTCCGTTAGGATTCGTGAGTTTCCTTAGAAAGATCGTCGTCGCCACTGGCTCCTTGGCCGGCCTGACCCTCGCTTGGTGGGTGGTTTCGGCGACCGGAGCAGTGGACGATCCGCCCCTCCTTGTGAAGAGCTTCGCCGTCGCGGGCCTGCTCGCAGTCTCGGCGTGGCTGCTGCGCATCGTGCTGCGGCGTTTCCTATGGCGCGTCTCGCGACGATTGGCCTTTTCCTATTTCCTCATGGGCGTGGTGCCGATCCCGCTGGTCGCCTGCCTCGTCGCGCTGGTGCTCTACATCCTCGGCGGCTTCTTCATCGGTCATCTCTATATGAACGCGCTCGAGTCCGTGCAGCGGGACCTCCATTCGGCGGCTCGGGTTGAGCTGGACCGGCTGCGCGGACAGCTCGACGGACGGGCGCCCCAAAGCGGCGCTCGGTTTTCCTACTACCGCGGCGGCCGTCGATTCGCCGGAGATCCGAACGCGCCCGCGCTCTTGCGAGACGTGCTGCCGACCCGCGATCTGGGGGACATGGAAGAAGGCCCCCCCGCCCTTTTCCTGGGGACGGACGGCAGACCGACGCTTTTCGCCGCCGCCACCGCCGGCCGCCTCGCGGTCGTCGCCCGACTCCAAGGCTCCCTCGACGCCGAGCTGCGCCGGCGAACCGGCCTGTGGGTGGAAATCGCCCGCCCCAGCACCCGCGCCGAGGAAGACAGGGTCATTCTCCACCTCTGGGGACGACAATTTCCGGTGGAGGGCCTAAAGCCCCAGGCGTCGACCTCCGAGATTCGGAGCTTCTTCATCGACCGGCGACGCCTCGCGGTCGACGCCGAAGCTCCCGACCTGCCGCTGACGGAGAAGCCTTGGCTTGTCTGGCTCGAACTGAGTCGGCCCTTCCTCGACCCGCTCACCGGCGAAGAGGTCGAGGACTACTTGACGGCGACGCTCGTGACCAGCCCGGCGGCGCTCATCGACCAGCTGACGCCGTCGGCGCCCGAGGTCAACCTCTTCGTCTACCTGGCGCTCTTGACCGTCTTCCTGGTCACCCTCAACCTCTACATCATCGCGCTCTTGATGGCCTTGCTTTTGATCTTCAACCTGAGCCGGGCGGTCAACCGACTCACCACCGCCAATCGTCGGATTGAGGGGGGCGACTTCAAGACCCGCATCGAAGTCTTCCGGCGGGACCAGATCGGCGCTTTGCAGGCCGGCTTTAACCAAATGGCGGGGAACCTCGAGCGGCTGGTCGACGAGGAGGCGAAGAAAGAGATCTTCGAGCGCGAGCTCCAGATCGCCGCCCAAATGCAGCAAAGCCTGCTGCCGGATACGCTCGACGCGCCGGCGGCCCTTCGCTTCGCCACCTTCTTTGAGCCGAGCCGAGCCATCGGCGGCGACTATTACGACCTCATCCGCCTCGCCGACGGACGCTTGGCCCTGGTGATCGCCGACGTCGCCGGGCACGGGCTGCCCGCCGGCCTGCGCATGGCGATGGTCAAATCAGCCTTCGAGCTCCTGTGTCAGGAGCTCGACTCTCCGAAGGAAATTCTTCGCCGACTCCACCACCTGCTGCGCGAGCGCCTCCACCAGCGCGGCGAGCACCGCGCCTTCGTCTCGGCGACGGTGGCGGTCTTCGACCTCGAGAGCGGGCGCCTCGAAATCGTCGGCGCCGGCCACCCGCCCACGTATCGGCTCCGCCGCGGCGAGGTCCGCCCCTTTGAGCTGCCGGGGCCGCCCCTCGGCATCTTGCCGCCGACCCTGCCCACCGCCCACACCGGCCTCGAGCCGGGGGACGTCTTCCTCTGGCTTTCGGACGGCCTCATCGAGGCCACGGACTGCGACGGCGAGGTCTTCGGCTACCCGCGGATCGTTGAGACTCTCCGCGGGCTGCCGGCGGATCCGGAGACGGTGAAAGACACCCTGCTGCAAGCCGTCGCGGCGCATACCGGCCAAGCCGCCGGCGAGCACATGATCGACGACGACCTCACGCTGCTGGTGGTCGGCTACGATCCGGACGCCACCTCAACCGGTGCGCCGGCGCTGCCGGTTGACGGGGACGATCAATCCGAGGCTCAGTCTTCCGAAATTCGGTCTTCCGAGTCTCGGAAGGCCGCCCCGTAAGGCGTCAACGGGATCGCGGGCCCCTTCAAACGATCCCGAGTTCTTCGAGGGACGGCCGCTCGACCACCTGGGTCTCGAAGCCCGACTCGAGGCGGATGGCGTCGAGCTGCGCGCTGACCGCCAGCAGCAGGGCGCGCACCGGCTCGTCCCGCGGATCGTGCTCGGCCAGCCGACGGAGGGCCGAGAGCGCTTCGAGCAGTTCTCCAAGGTTGAGGTAGCCGAGGGCCAGGACCCGGCGACCGGCGGCGTCGAGCGAGGGCGCCTGATTGAGCCGGTCGACGCACCGGCGCAGCAGCCGAGCGTCGACGTCCAGAGGCTCCAAGAAAATCTGCGGATCGGCCAGTTCCTGATAGCCCCGACAGCGGGCGCAGCGCTCCGGCTCTTGGGCCCACGGCAGGTCGCAGAAGTGACACTGGCCCCGGGGCTGCGGTTTCGCATCGTCGGCGCCCTCTTCCTGCGCCAGAAGCAGGGACAGGCGACGCCTCTCGTTCTTGGGGTCGAGGGTCACTGCGCGCGCGAGGCAATACGATTCCTCTCCGCGATTCTCGGCGACTTTCGCCAGCCACTGCCACGCCACCTCATGGTGGGGGTCATCGGCGACAACCCGCCACAGGGCCTCCCGGGCGGTGTCGTAGTCCTCGGCGATGGCCGCTTGGAGGCCAAGCTTCAGCAGATCTGGACCGTGGACCTGGGGCTCGAGGTCTTCCATGGTGAACACGCGGCGGGACCTGGGAGTAGCGACCTTGGGAAAGGAAACCGAACCGGCGGATGGACGCGGGGCCCAGCTGGACGGGCCGGCGCATCGAGCCGCATCTCGACACCGAGCCCCCCACTGCGGCCTGGGCGAGGCCGCATTTCGCTGTGGAGAACTCTTTGTCTTGGCTCGGCGACTAGAGAACCTATCTTGACAGCACGATCTTACTGCCGCCATGACGAAACCGAGCTCCAGAGACTTCGTCCATAGCCCGACGTCCGGAACTGGAGCCAGGCTGCGCTCGTTTGCCTTTGGGCTCGAGCTTAGAAGGCCGCCTCCAAGTCGATACGGGCGCTGAACTACCCGTCGGCCCGATCCGGGAAGGGTAGCCGCCCGTGGGCGCCGGATCTCTCCCGGTGCGCCCCTGGAGCGAGCACTTTACGAACCGCCGCAGAAAGCCTCTGGCGGTCAAATGGCTTCGCCAGCAGCGGCCGGTCGGCGATCGCGTCGAACCAGGGCCCCTCGGAGTATCCCGAAGTAAATAGGACCGGCATCTCCGGCCACCGCGCGAGGAGGCGGGAAGCTAATTCGGGACCGCCGAGCTCCGGCATGACGACATCGGCGATCAGCAGCGCCGGCGGCTCGCGCCAGGACTGCGACTGGCGCAGCGCGTCGGCCCCGCTCCCGGCGCTGACGACTTCGAAACCGGCCTGTTCCAGCACCTTCGTGAGCACGGCGCAGATTTCCGGCTGGTCATCGACCACCAGCACCCGACCCTGACCCCAGCCTTGCATCACGCCGGGCGCCGCGGACTCAGGGTCCATGAACTGCCCCTCTGGGCTCACGGGCAAGAAAACCCGGAAGGTGGTGCCCACGCCAACTCGCGAATCCACCTCGACGTAGCCCCCCACTTGGCTCACGATGCGCTGCACTGTCGCCAAACCCAGCCCGGTGCCTTGACCGATCGCTTTGGTGGTGAAGAACGGATCGAAGATCTGGCTGAGGTCCTTGGGATCGATTCCATTCCCGGAGTCGCGGACGTTGAGGGTCACGAAAGACTCGACCATCGCGTCGCCGGCCGCCGGGATGCTCTCTAACCCCAGCCAAATCGAAAGGTCTCCGCCATCCGGCATCGCGTCGCGACCGTTGATGATGAGATTGAGCACCACCTGCGCCATCTGGTTTCGGTCCGCGCGCACCGGCGGCACCCCGTCGTTGAATTGGACCTCCAGGGAGATTGACGCCGGTAGCAAACGACGAAGGAGCGGTTCCGTCTCCCGCAAGCTCTCATTAATGTCGAAAATTTCGAGCTGGAGCTCCTGCTGGCGGCTGAAGGCCAGCAGCTGCGTCGTCATACCCGCGGCGCGCAGCGCGGCGCTCCGAATCTGCCGGATATCCTCATCGAAGGTCTCGGGCGTCGCGAGATCGCAGCTACCGAGGATCACCGTGAGCAAATTGTTGAAGTCGTGGGCGATGCCGCCCGCCAGCCGGCCGACGGCATCCATCTTCTGCGCCTGACGCAGGTCTTTCTCCAGGCGCCGGTAGTCCGTGAGATCGCGCACCACCGCCACGCGGACGTCCGGGCCGAGGGAGGGCAGATTCCGCCCCCGGACTTCGGCGACAAAGGGCGTGCGGTCCCGGCGGTAGGCCCTGAACTCGAGCGGCTCGCCGGTAGCGGGCGCCTGGAGCGTATTGACGACGAACTCCTTGTCCACCTGGGCGACGCGATCTCCGATCTTCGACCCCACGACCTCGTCCAGGGAAAATCCGAACATCGCCGCCAGCTGCTCATTGGCGTCGATGATGGTGGTGCCGTCATGCACGATCACGCCTTCGAAGGTGGCCGACGCGAGCTTGCGAAAACGTTCTTCGCTGCGCCGGAGCTTGCGCCGGGCCTCGGCCTTCTCTTCCTCTCGCCTCAGCTGGCGACGCGATCTTTCAGAACCCCGCTCGACGATCAGCAGTCCGCCGAGCGCCAAGAGCGCCAGCACCACGACCGCGTCACGGAAGCCCTGAAAGTCCGGTTCCAAGGCCCCGCAGGCGCCGAGCGCACTGTGCATGAGCGGCAGCAGAATCGCCACCGCCAACATCGGGCTGGCCTCACGCCGCGCTTCGATCTCTTCTCCGTGCACCCCCGCGGTTTGGCCCGCCCACACGTCGTCGCGACGCAGGCTCGCGGCCAGTCCGAGCACCACGAGCGGCACGCTCCACAATATGTTGAGCGGTGAGAGGTTGGCGATCTCTATGCCAGCCACCCGCACGTAGGCGTCGCTGGCGTCCAAAGCGAACCAGAGCCCCATCGAGAGCGCGCAGAGTCCGTAGATGCTGGTCCAACGAAGCCCCCGGGCGCTGCGCGCCAGCAGACCGAACCGCACCGCCACCAGGAGATCGAGGGCGGCGTAGAGCTTCATCGACGAAACGCGCGTCCCATAGAAGGTCGGATCGATCCGGCTCGGGATCACCACGAAGTAGAGCGCGAAGCTCAGGATGGTCAGCAAGAGGGCGGCGGTGCCGAGGCGGGGCCGCCACGGCCACCCCTCCGGCATCGGTCGGCCGAGGTCGGGGCGCAGCTCCGCCGCCGCAAGGCTGAAGAGAAAGAGGAGGATATACAGCGTGTCGACGAGCACATGGAGGACGAGGCGCTCATCGGCGTGGGCGAAGATCCACAGAATGGCCCGCGACAGCCACCAGCAGCCGTAACCCGCGGCCGTCAGCGTCCAAAATAGACGTTCCGACGGCGAGTGGAGATCTTTCAGGCCGGCGAGCAAAAGCACCACGACGGCGCTGATCACCAAAAGGTCGAGGACCGACGTCAGCTGGCCCGGGTCTTCCCAGCCCGGCCAAACAAAGGGTAGGTTCAATACGCCGAGGGCGGCGAGGAATATCCACAACCTACCGTCTCGGCGAAGATGAGGCCACAGAAGGCCCCATGTCGTCGGAGCCCGCTCGAGTTCCCGCATGGAATTGATGGCGTCGCCGAAGTCGCCGACGCTGCTCCTATCGTGTCTTTTCGGCCCTTGCGAGTCAAATAACGACAAAGCCATCTTTGTCGCCATTTTTTACCCCCCGTGGCGCAGACTGCGCACCGTGCGCGCGGAGCGCTGACGCCGCCGAAGTCATCGCCGCAGCCGTCGACGCGGGCGCGGTCTGTGCCAGAATCACAGGCGATGAAAGACGGACGCCGCTATCCGCAAATCTCGCTCAAGGGCCCGGTGATCCTTTTCGTGATCGTGCTGGTCCTGATGCTCACCCTCGCCGTGCTGTGGAGCGCGGTCTTGGTGCACGACTACCAGCTGCTGCGCAATGTGGCGGGGGAGGCCCCTTTCCACTGGAGTTTCATCGCCCTCGGATCGACGCTCTTCCTCACGATCATCGTGCTGTCTTCGATCCTCTCGGCCCAGCTCTTCGCCCAGATTCGGTGGCGACAGCGGCAGTCGAACTTCATCTCTTCCGTGTCCCACGAGCTGAACTCGCCGCTCTCGTCGATCAAACTCTTCGCCCAGACCCTCCGAAAACCCGACCTCGCGCTCGAGGACCGGCTTCGCTTTGTTTCCAAGATCGTCACCGACGTCGACCGGCTGCACCGCTTGATCGGCAACATCCTGCGCGCCGCCGAAATGGACTACCACGGCGACGAGCTGCAGGTGGTCACCCAGCGGGTCGAGATCTCTGACTACCTCCGCCGCGCCGTCGCCGACGCCCGCGAGGTCTATGTCGAGAGCGGTCTGACCCTGGAGCTTGACGCGCCGACCGAGGAAACCGTCCACCTCGACCCCCTGATGTTCCGTCAGGTCCTCGACAATCTGCTCGACAACGCCGTCCGCTACGCCGGCGACGACCCGCCCCACGTCGACATTCGCGTGCGTCGACTGGACGGCCACGTCGATGTCAGGGTGCGCGACCGCGGCGTCGGCATCCCTTCCGAGGCGCTCCCCCACCTCTTCGACCGCTTTTACCGCATCGAGGAGATGAGCAAGAGCCGACGGCGTAAAGGAACCGGGATCGGTCTCTACGTCGTGCGTTCGATCATCCACGCCCACGGCGGCAAGGTCACCGTGGCGAGCGACGGCCCGGATTGCGGCGCCACCTTCACCGTCCGATTACCTGCGGTGCTCCCCGCCGCGTCCGTCAAGAGCCCGAGCGAGCGAGCCGCATGAGCCGAATCCTGCTGGTCGAAGACGAAGAGCATCTGGCCGAAGGTCTGGCCTTCAACCTGCGCAATGCCGCCTACGACGTGGACGTCGTCGGCGACGGCGAATCGGCCCTTGAAGCCGTCCAGCGCAACGCGTACGACCTGCTTCTCCTGGACGTGATGCTGCCCGGCATCACCGGCCTCGAGGTCTGCCAGCAGCTGCGCAAGCGGGGCAATATGGAGCCGATCTTGATCGTCTCCGCCCGCGACCGCGTCGCCGACGCCGTCACCGGCATGGACTCCGGGGCCGACGACTACATCACCAAGCCGTTCGACCTCGACATGCTGCTCGCCAAGATCCGCGGCATGCTGCGGCGTCAGGTCTGGGGCCGCGCGGAAGCCGGCGGCGAGCGTCGGACGAGTCGCAGCGAGGCCATGTCCTTCGGCGACTGGACGGTCGACTTCCAAGCGTTCACCGCCCGCCACCCGGACGGTCGGGAAGTGGAGCTCTCGCCCAAAGAGCTCGGCATGCTCCGGCTCTTCGCCAGTCGCCCCGGTGAAGTGATCTCACGGGAGACCTTCCTCGAAGAGGTCTGGGAGATGCCGGGGTCGCTCGAGACCCGGACGGTCGACAACTTCATTCGCAAGCTGCGCCAAGCCCTCGAAGACCGGCCGTCCAATCCGCGGCACATTCTATCGATCCGTGGAGCTGGCTACCGCTTCGTGCCTTAGGCCCTTCCGCGCTGCGTCAATCGCGCCTTGGCTCGAAAGACCAGCCCTGGCACTGTCGCGGCGCGGAACTCCCCCGGCCCAACGCCGCGCATCGACGCGGATCGCGCCGCATTGCGGCATTTCATGGTCGCGCGGTGACGCGGCGATGACCGAGTTTTGACGTCCCCGTGGTGGCACCGACGGAGCGCCGAATGATGTCCTTAGGGTCCCAGCCGCGGCTGGGCGCGCCGTGACCTCGGACGCCCCGCCTCCGGCACAACGGAGGACCCATGATCGAATTCGACGAAGCCATCAACGAGAAGGTCAACTGGATCCGAGCGATCCCGTTCATCGCTGTGCACATTGTTGCCGTGGTCGGCATTTTCTACGTGCCGCCGACCCTCGAGCTCGTGCTGCTCGCCGTCGCGCTCTACATCATCCGCATGTGGGGCATCATCGTCGGCTACCACCGCTACTTCTCCCACCGTAGCTTCAAGACCAGTCGCGCTTTCCAGCTGGTCATGGCTTTGATCGGATCGGCCTCCGTGCAAAAAGGCCCGCTCTGGTGGGCGGCCCACCACCGCCACCACCACCGCCACTCCGATCAGGAGCCGGACCTCCACTCGCCCACGATACGGGGCTTCTTCTGGTCCCACCTCGGCTGGATTTTGTGCGACAAATACCACGCGACCGAGCACCACAAAATCCGCGACTTCATGAAGTACCCCGAGCTGCGCTGGCTGGACCGATACCACCTTGCTTTTCCGATCGCCATGGGGGCCCTACTCTGGCTCACCATGGGTTTCGACGCCTTCCTGTGGGGCGGCCTGATCTCCACCGTCGCCCTTTGGCACGGCACCTTCACGATCAATTCACTCGCCCACGTCTACGGCAAGCGTCGCTTCAAGACCAAAGACACGAGCCGCAACAACCTGCTCTTGTCGCTGGTCACCCTCGGCGAGGGCTGGCACAATAACCACCACTACTACCCGGCTTCGGCACGCCAGGGCTTCTACTGGTGGGAAATCGATATCGGCTACTACTCGCTGAAGGTGCTCGAATTCTTCCGCATCGTGTGGGACGTCCGCGGCGTTCCCCAGCGGGTCCTCGACAAGGGCCGCCAGAAGGCC
>JBCDKB010000200.1:0-14221 GCA_038747035.1 Acidobacteriota bacterium
CCCCCGGGGGCGGCCGCGCCTAGCGGCGCGACAGGTCCGGCGGCGACGGCACCGTCGGAAGCGAGACCGGGTTGGCTGCGAGTTCCTCGAGAAAAACCTCCACGGCCTTCTCGATGGACGGGTCACCGCCGCCCAGGAACGACTCCGGCGTATCGAAGACCTCGATATCCGGTGACACGCCCTCGTTCTCGACCACCCACTTGCCTTCGGCGTCATAGATGCGGAAGGTGCACATCAGCGGACCGCCGCCGTCCATGAGCGACGGATTGCCGTTGAGGCCGATCAAGCCGCCCCACGTCCGCGTCCCGATCAGCTGGCCCAGGCCCTGCTGGCGGAAGAAATAAGGCAGCGCGTCGCCGCCCGACGAGGAGTAGCCGTTCATCAGCATCACCTTGGGGCCGATATGGGCGAACCCAGGCGTGCGCATGGAGTCGATATCGCGCATGGCCCAATACGCCAGGTGCGTACGGCTCAAGTACTCGATCATCCGGTCCGGAATGAAACCGCCGCCGTTATAGCGGTCGTCGACGATCATCGCCTCCTTATTGGACTGGGAGTAGAAGAGCTTCTGCAGCATGCGATTGCCGTCGATGGCGGTATTCGGCAGATGCATGTAGCCGATGCGGCCGCCGGAGAGACGGTCCGTCAGCTCGATATTGCGCTTCACCCAGTCGATGTAGCGAAGGTTCAGCTCGCTCGCGATCGTCTGCACGCGAACGTCGCGGGCCCCTTCGTCGCTCGGCGAGCCGTTGACCCGCAGCGTGACCTGCTCCTCAGCTTTACCTTCCAAGAGGCGGTACGGGTTGTCGGCGGTGGTGAGCTTCTCGCCGTCGATGGCGAGCAGGAACTCACCTTCCTTGACCTCGAAGCCCGGGACGGTCAAGGGATTTCGATAGTCCCGGTGCCAGTTCTCGCCGTCGAAGATCGTCTCGAAGCGGTAGAAGCCCGAATCATCGGCGGCCAGCTCGGCCCCGAGCTTGCCCCCCTCAAAGCGGGCCGACCTCTCGGTTTCGCCGGCTTGCACATAGGTATGGCCGGCGCCGAGCTCCCCGACCATCTCGCCGAGGATCCAGTCGAGATCCGAGCGGTGGGCGACGTGCGGCACCAGCTGGCGGTAGCGCTCGCCGATCGCCTCCCAGTCCATTCCGTGCATATTTTCGTCGTAGAAGAAGTCGCGACTGATGCGCCACGAGTCTTCGAACATCTGCACCCATTCCTGCTGCGGATCCACCTTGGCCCGCAGCCCGGAGAGGTCCAAAGCGCCGCCGTCTTGACCCGGGGCGGCTTTTACGATGTGCCACCGCTCTGGACCCGCGAAGTAAAGCACCTTCTCACCGCTCGACGACAGCTCAAAGCCGAAGACGCCCGCAGCGACGGTGTCGGCCTTGCGGGCCTCGAGGTCGTAGCGCATCAGTTGACTCGGCTGCCCGGGCTGGTTCTGGGTGAAGAAGAGCGCACCGCCGGCGGTCGCCAGGCTGGCGTAATTGCCGGGATCAATGCCGGGGACTGCGAAGGTCCGAGCCATGAACCCGTCGGGATCGAGCACCAGCTCGTCGTCAGACGCGGTCATTTCTTCGGACTTGTCCTTCGCGCTCTTCTTGTCTTTCTTGCCCTTCTTCCCCTTCCCATCGCCGGCGGCCTCGTCCTGCTCGGCGTCATTTTCCTTATCCTCCACTTCGACCTCATCACTCCGCAGCGGGAAAAGCGTCGGCGCGTCGGGGTCCAGGGCGGCGGCGTAGATTCGGGTCGCCCGGTTGTAGAGATAGTTGAATTCGAAGGCGCTGAAGTTCAGGTTGAAATCGCGGTTCGACAGGAAGAAAACGTAGCGCCCGTCCTCGCTCCAAGTCGGCGAGAAGTCGAGGGACTGCCCGTCGCCGAGTCGCCAGACCTTCTTCTTGTCGACGGAGTAAAGCGACAGCCCCACGAGGCGCGAGTCTTCCCGGGTACGCGTGTAGAGCAGGTGCTTCGAGTCGGGGGAGAATTCAAAGTTGCGCAGGTCGCCGCGGAATCCGGCGTCGACCTGGGTCTCCGCGCCGGACTCGACGTCGATCAGCATCAGGCGCCGTTTCCGATCCGAGTAAGCGAGCAGGCTCGAGTCCGGGCTCCACACGACGCTGTAGCGCCACATCTTGCCGTCGGTGGTCAGCTGCCGGGGCTCGCCGTCGCCCTGGGTCGGCCGCAGGTAGATCTCGTACTCGCCGGTGGCGTCTGAGAGGTAGGCCAGCCATTCACCGTCGGGGGAGACCGCCGGATCGCGCTCGCGCACGTCGGACGTGTGGGTGAGACGACGGGTCGCGCCCCGCTCGGCGGGGACCGAGAAGAGGTCGCCGCGGGCCTCGAAGAACACCCGGTGGCCCTTCGGCCCGAGCGAGGCACTCTCGATATTGTCCGCTACGTTTTCAAAGCGCGGCACGATATGCGGCAGTCCGCCCGGGATCTGCACTTCGATCTCCCGCACAGATTCGTCCGCCAGTGCCATGGCGTAGAGCGCACCCCCGCGGGTGAAGACCACATTCTCGGGTCCCAGGCTCGGCCACATCACATCCCAATGCTCGTGACGGGTGATCTGCCGGATCGCGCCGGACGCCACGTCATAGGCGTGCAGCTCCTGCGTGTAATCACGGTCGGAGCTGAAGTAAATCTGGTCGCCGGCCCACATCGGAAAGTTGTCGGTGCCGTCGAAGGTCGTGAGCCGTCGGGACTGCTGGGCGTCGAGCTCATAGATCCACAGATCCTGCGCACGACCGCCGCGGGAGCGCTTCCACGTCCTGAATTCGCGATCGATGGGCGTGTAGGCGAGCGATTTCCCATCCGGCGAAAAAGACGCCGTGCCGCCGTGGGGGATCTCGAGCGGTTTCTCGAGACCGCCGGCCGGATCGATGATGAAATACTTGCCCATGCGACGGCCGAAGGGCGTCCGGTTCATCCGCGCCAGAATCTTGCCGTCCGGCGTCCAGCCCAAGACCCACGGGTCATATCCACCGCGGGGCGGCATGTCGCCGACGTCGGTATAGAAAGTCAGCTGCTTGGGTTCGCCGCCCTCGGCCGGCATCACCCACACCTGGTGGGCGCCGGTGTAGTCCGCGGAAAACGCGATCCACTCCCCGTCCGGAGAGAATTTCGGAAAGAGCTCTCGGCCGGGGTGCGCCGTCAGGCGCTTCGCTTCGCCGCCGACGGACGGAGCGCTCCACAGGTCCTGGCCGTGGACGAAGACCACCGAGTCTCGGTGAATATCGGGATAGAGCAAGAGTCGCGCGCTCTCCGAGGCGACGGCAGGTGACGCCAGCAGGAGAGTGAGCGTGGCGCCGAGCAGGCGTAGGGGGACTAACCGGTGCATGAATTCCTCGCGAGTACGGAATGAGGTCTGAAAAGTAGGCAGGTCGAAGCGCAGCGGGGGCGTGGCCTCCCCCGCGGATGGACCCTGAAGATTTCACACCGGTACCGTCGGGCTCAACTCACCGGGGTGGAACGCTGGCTATTGCGGACGATCCGCCTGTCATGGCCGCTCCCCCAGAGCCCCGGCGCGGTGGCCGTGGAGCTCAAGCAAAAACCAAATGCGATCCGTCGAATTCCTGAACGTCACCGACCCGAACCGCGCAGCCCACGCCGGCCGATCCTAGCGCTGCGATCAAGTCCCCGGCTTGATCCGCCGGCACCGCCGCGAGCAGCGGCCCGGAGGTCTGCGGGTCGACGAAGATCTCTTCATGCCACGTCGGCAGCTCGCGATCAAAACGCCAGTGCTCCTGCACCAGCTCGCGATTGACCCCATTGACGCCGGTGGTCATGCCCCGCTTATAGGCCTCGAGCGCCTCGTCCATGATCGGCACCGTGTCGATCTCGAAGCGCAGCGTGTGGCCGGATCCTTTGGCCATTTCCAGGCCGTGGCCGGCGAGGCCAAATCCCGTGATGTCGGTGGCGGCGTGGATTTCGAAGCCCTGCATGACCTCGGCGGCCGTTCGATTGAGGGTCGTGATCCAGTCGATGCACGCTCGGAGCGCCGCGTCGGAGATCCACCCCTTGAGGTTCGCGTTGAAGATCACGCCGGATCCGATGGGCTTGGTCATGACCAGCGCGTCGCCGACCCGGGCGCCGGCATTGGTCCAGACCTTGTCAGGGTGGACGATGCCCGTCACGGAAAGGCCAAATTTTGGCTCTTCATCTTCCGTCGTGTGGCCGCCGGCGAGCACCGCCCCCGCCTCGGTCACCTTTGACAGGGCTCCAGCGACCATCCCGTGCAAAATCTCGTCGTCCAGATCGCCGGCCGGAAAGCCGATCAAGTTCAGGCACGTCAAAGGACGCCCACCCATAGCGAAGACGTCCGACAGCGCATTTGCAGCCGCGATCTGGCCGAAGACGTGGGGATCGTCGACCGGCGGCGTGATGATGTCCGCCGTCATCACCAAAGCGGTGTCGTCGCTCAATTTGTAGACAGCCGCATCGTCGCTGGTGGCGTAGCCGACCAGCAGATTCGGGTCCTGATTGTGAGGCAAGCGCGCGAGCAGCTCTCCGAGCCCGACCGGGCTCAACTTAGCCGCTCAACCGCAGGTCTTTGCCAGACCGGTCAGGGTCTTTTTCTTGAAGATTTTGCCGATGGCCATCGCCGGTTTTCCTAGGGGTGGGTTGAATCGCACACGCTTGACCTACTGCCGAGAACTCCGTGTGCGTTGCAGAGCGTATCGCGCCCGGGCCCCGCGGCGCGAGTCATCGATCTCTCGAGGTGGCCGGACCGACTCTACGGCGCAACTCCTCGATATCTTTCGCCATCGACTCGAGCTCTTCCGCCATCGACGGCGACACATCGCGCTCCTCGCCGAGGCGCCCCTGAAGGTCCGCAAGTCGCCTTTCGGACCGCACGATCCGATCGAGGACGTCCGCCTCCTTGGCGATGCGCGCGCTGCTGAAGCCGAGCGCACGGAGTCGCGTTTCTTGCAGCCAGGTCCAGAACGCGTGGTTCTTCTCATCGCGAGAGCGCGCTTCCCGGACCGACTTGCGGATCCCGCGCAGCCAGTCGAGCAGCCGCTTCATATCGGCGCTTTCCTCCGGCGATTTCAGCCGCCGGACGAAGTTGTAGTCTTCGCCGTTTTGACGCAGCCATTCCAGCCACTCCACCGCTTCGGCCTCCGGCACGCCCCGGGCGATCAGCACTTCGCCGAGCAGGTAGTGCTCGTGGGCCAGGGTCGTGTTGCACACCGCCGGGTTGTCCGTATTGACCGACACCCGGACGCCGCGCGCCAGGCGGTGCTTGTCGTCGAGGGTGAGCTCGAAGACGTGGTGCTGGTCATAACTCGCCATCGGGCCGATAATGCGATTGGACGACGGATTGACCTCCACGACCAGCTCCTTCTGGTGAATCAGGAGCTTCATCCGCTCCTCCACCCGACAGCAGAGCTTCAGCCAGGCCTCGCGATCTTCGTACATTTTGACCACGGTGATCTCGTCGCCGCGCTGGCGCACCCCCGGATCGAGCCAATAGAGGCCCAGTAGCACATAGGCGTTGCGGGAACCGACGGATCTCCGCTCCTTGCGCAGGATGCGCTCTTGGACCGATTGCCAGCGCCGCTCCTCTTCGGTGTGGATGGTGGTGGTCTTCATCCGCAGCTCGCCGCGGAACAAGCTCGCCAGGTCGAGGCCGTAGGGATCGAGCTGCCGCAAGCGCCACGCGTCCCAAAGCGTGAGCGGCGACCAGTCCCAATCCATCAAACCGCGCCGCGGCGGCTCGGCCTGGGCTCGACGCTCCGGGCCCCGCCACGCGGTCTTCGTCTGCCCGAGAGACAGCGGATCGAAGCGGGTGGCCAGGGCCGAGCTATAGATATCGGCACTGAGCCCCTGGATCAGGTCCTCGATCGCCAGCTCGCCGACCAGATCGTCCCCCGGCCCCAGAAAGTGGTGGACCCAGACGAGGGTGTCGAGCCACTCCAGCTTGGGCATCACCGCCTGGTAGCCGTTGTGCTCCATCCAACGCGCCGGCGCCAGGGCCAAGGCCGTCCCGTGTCCAAGACGATCTCCCGGCTGCGGGCTCAAAAACTCGACGACCTCACTGATCGCCCGCAGGCCCGAAAGCAGATGCCTAAAGTCCTCGCCGACGTGATAGGTCATGCCGAGCCGACGGTTACCGGCGAGGGCCCGAATGTTGGCGTCCAAGCCTAGGTAGGGCGAGAACTGCCGCGGGTCCCCCATGAGCGAGATCGGGTATTCCCGCAGGAACCGAAAAACCGGCGCAAAGACCTCCGGCGGCGTCGCCAGCTCCAGGTTGCAGGCGTCGATGCCGACCACGAACGGCGTCACCGGCGTCGGACGCCGAAGCATGCGATAGAGCCGCAAGCCCTCGTCGCGGATCCTCCGGCGCCGCCGGCCCCAGCGCAGCCGCGGCACGGGCGACGGGGTCTTGGCCTGCATCGACCGCTCTTCGGTGTGCTCCGGCTCCTTCTTGAAGTGGACCACGAGCCCGAACTTCTTGATCCGCCGGTCCTCCGGCCGGGCGTAGGCCAGAATCCATGGCACCAAGTCTTCGCTTTGATTCGGCGGCGCGACGCGGCCTTCGAGCACCCGCAACCCCCGCCATAGCCGAAGGCGATCAAAGACCAGCTCCGCCTTCTGGAGGCTGGTGATGTTCTTCGGACGTCGGTGGGGCGAGTCGAAGTAGCGCTTGAACTGCCGCAGGCCGGTCGTGCGGCCCTGCTGCGTCGCCATCTGCCAGTGGTGGGTCCGGCACACCAAGTACCGAAAGAGCGCCCGATGCAGGAAGTGGCGCCGTGGGTCCTCATTCTTCTCGCCAGGTCCCCGGGGATCCGATTCGCCGGCCCGGAGCCGCGTGCTCATTTGCACCAAGCGGAGGTGGGCCGCCAGGTGGAGGCGATGCACCAAGCGATAGCGGTGGTCGAGCGTCTCCGGCACGTTGCCCGGCAAGCCGCGGGACTGGGAGCCCATCTGGTTGAGCCGCCACGCCGACGGGCTGATCCAGCGCAAGAGGAATCGAAAGTCCTCCGGCACCGGCTGGGCGATCACGGAGGCGCACCGGCGATCGTGTTTCTTCCGATCGTTCAGACGGGCCCGAAGGTCGACGAGCCGACCCTCGAGCTTGGTGACTTTGGCGCTGGGTTTCCTCAACCTGGCGGAGGCGTCCTCTGCCCTCGCCGTCTGAAGCTTCTCGAGGACTTCCGTCAGGGTTCTTTCGAGCTCGTCGAGCTTGTCGCTCCTGGCCACGGTGCGCCCGTAAACCGCCGAACGAATCGCCTCCTCGAGCTCGCGCGCGGCGAAGCGCTCGGCGTAGGGCTCGCGCGCAAAGTAGAGCCGATCGAGCAGCGCCAGGAGTCGCGTGGGCCCGACCGTGGTGCACGCGTCTTTTTCGAGCATCGACATCCACGTCGCCAGCGCCAGGATCCGTCCCGCGAAGAGATTGAGCACCAAGAGCCGGCGCTCCTGGGGCGTTCCGCCGGTCACCGAACCCGACGCCAGCGGACGCAGCAGGCTATCCGCCCAGGTTTCTTCGGCGCTGGTCACCGCCGACAGGTGCAGGTGGCTTTCGGACAGCCCCTTGCGCACCACTTTCCGCAGGCCGAACGAGTTGCTGGGCAAGAGCGTCACGTTCTCCGGCAGATCCAGCGCGTCGTCCAGCGAAATGACGCCCTCCGCGACCATGCGCGCGTGCCCGTGGCGCACGATATGCCCGGCCGGCATGCGCAGCGCCAGCTCGTGCAGCTCCTCCATCAGACCCGCCCGGATGCACGGCTCGGTGCCGTTCCACACCATAAAACGATCGCTTAGGCGACGCAGCGCATGGACCACGTCGTAGTCCCACGGCGGATCGAGCCGCTGACGCCGCTGGTCTTCAACGAACGGCAGCTTCGCCGGCCGCATCTTGGTCCGCCGCTGCCGAAAGCGCGTGCCGATTACGATCTCTTCGACGTTGTCATACGAATACGTCGGCAGCTCTTGGAGCAACCAACCGTTCTCCCGGTCACGGAACGGCTGCGCCAGCGATGACCACGTATCCGGCAGCGGACCACCGTCGTCTGACTCGACCCAGCACAGGATCGGGCCGACCTGTCCGAGGATGTCGAACGGAAGCTTGGAGAGGCTCAT
Source organism: Acidobacteriota bacterium (assembly GCA_038747035.1). Lineage (GTDB taxonomy): Bacteria > Acidobacteriota > Thermoanaerobaculia > Multivoradales > J023 > JAUIJL01. The sequence continues at coordinate 8,083 of JBCDKB010000200.1, forward strand.
CGACCGGCCGCCTAGCTACCGTTAGTCTTGGGGGCAGGCTTTTCGAAAGAAAATAACGTGTGATCTTCTCCCTTATCTTCTCGGACGACGGTGCTATCCAGTCGGACCGAATGGCGAGTCTCGCCTGGGAACGTAAAGTCTTCGTTCAAGACCCGCGGACTCGCGAATTCACTGGTGACCAGCGCCAACAGACTCCGTGGTTTCTCCAAGTCCCACTGACCATCCTCAGGCTCTTCCGGATACCAGGCATCCCTCAGCGTCTGCCACACTTCGATGGGTAAGCCCAGTCGATCGAGCCAAGACAATCGAGCACTTCTAGCGATTTCCTTGGTTCTCGACTCGAGCTGAGCGGAATCCAACGTCGTGCCGCCTGATGTTGGCTTTGGGGCCATGACCCCTAGACAATCCTGAAAACTCATGGCCCCTTTCGGCTCGGTTTCGGGCCGGCCAAAGCGGTCATTGCTCTTCAGCATCACCGGACAGGTCAGCAGCATCTTGAGGATGGGCGGATTACCCCGCCAATACTCGAGCAGCAGGTCAGACCATGCCCCCGCCGCAATGGCCGCCGACCAGCGAAAACGATCTGCGCTGTGGTCCTCCTCTTGAGCATCCTTTCCAAAGGCGCGCCGCTGACCGAGATTCGACCATTCTAGGGGCTCTTTGTATTCTTCCAAGTAGGCTGAATTGAGGCGAGGCCACAATCCACCCAACACGTACTCTCCGTGGATACGTCTGATGAAGCAGTCCTTCCAGCCGAGCCAGATGTCCCCAGCCGGAAGCGGATAGATACGGTCATGCCAACAGTCAATAAGCCAAGCGATCAGGTCTTGCACCAGTCGCTCAACTTCCCGTTCCGCAACGCCAAACTGGGGCTCCCACTTCGGAAATCCATTGAGCAGTTTCGCGTCGTCTGAGTTCCGACTGAGGAGCGATCCCGGCGCGAGGCCCTGTAGTCCATGGGTGCGCACCAGGCGGAAAAGATCATCTTGGAGCTCGGGAGCCTCTTTCTTCAGTAGCTTCTGAAGCTTGTCGTGGGCCCTATCCTCGATCGCGGCCGTCCTCGCTTGTAGGCTGTGTCTCCACTCCTTAAGGAAGAGCCGTTCCTTGAACGAATCGCTTTCCTTCGACTCTTCCGGTGGTTTGACCTTGCCGTAGGCCTCGAGGCACTTGGAGTGACGAAGGCCCAACTCGAGTGTCTGTCCGATAAAACTTAAGCCTCGCCACAGAGAAACTGCGGCCCAATAGCGACCATTGCTGTAGCCAAAACAGCTCCAGATCCTTAGCAGGATGTGCTCGCGCCAAGTCTCGGAAGACACTCGCTTGTCTCCACTGAGGACGTACTGCCTGCGAGCCTTAGACGATCTACGCGAGGTCTTCGAGAGTTTGCTCGGCACTTCGAGAGCTCTCCGGTATGCCGTCGGGTCAAGGAACATCATCCCGAAGGAGAAAATCTCTCCCTTCGCATCGGCGATGCGAACGGCATTCGTCGCCGCATGGTGAAGGTCCCAGCCGTTGCCGCTCATGCGGGTCTTGATCGGTACCTCACCCTGCAACGCTTCGCCCCAGTTCCGAGCGACGATTTGCGGTAAATAAAAGCCGAGCGTCACGTTGAGAAACCAAAGCAGACCCTTTGGGGCGCTGATGGTCAGCCGCTTATCGATCTGTTCCGCCAGCGCCGGTCCTTCGGGGAGTTTGTTTCCATCTCGTCGATCCCACGCCTCGTCAAGAGGCGCCTCAAAGCCAGGCGTCGTCGCCAGCTTCCGCTCCAACTCGATCTGAGCTCGTATAGGGCCTTCCTCGTCGCCGAAGGGCTCTTCACCGTCCATCCAGGGCCTGAAAACGTTTGCGGCCAGGAGAGACAAAATCTGACTTCGACGGTAGTCAGTTCGGTTGAACCACCGATCAACGACAGTCCGACGCGTCACCTGGCTTTGGGCGAGGATATTCTCAAGGACAACGCTCCGCAGCTCTTTGGGCGACCAGCTGTAGAGATCCTCCAAAAATAAGCCGAGCTCGCGCAGGGTGTCGCGGTGGACGTTTAGAAGGGCCCATGTGGCTCTGTTGAAAACGGTGGCCCAGGTCGCACCGAATCCCAAATCGCGCAACTGCCGAGCGACCAAGACATAGCCCTTCTCAAAGTCTCCAGACGCCTTATTCCCAGTCGCTCTCCCGGCGACCTTCATAGTGTCGCGCGTCCAAGCCTCCGCCAAACGCACTCGATGCTTCGGCCGTTCCGACCAAATTTTCCAATCATCCTCTAGAGCTCGTTCATCAACGAGCCCTTCGGTGCTCTTGAGCTCAGGTCGGATCTCTCCCCCATCGCCGTCAGCAATGCGCGCCAGCGCCCTGTGGTCAATGCCGGCCATGGCGGCGACCTGGGGTGATCGGAGGGCGAGCACGTGGCTGTCTGACATCGCATCGGCCACCTGCAGCTGACGCCTGAGCGTCGACGGGCGCAGCGCCGCCCGCAGCTGGTGGGCGTCTTCGGAATCCGGAAAGCCGAAAAGCAGGAAGCTCGACTGGGTCAGGAGCTCTAGAATCTCTGATTTCTCCTGCTTCTGCCGTCTCCCCCGCATCGACGTCGAGAACGTCGCGCGCTGGACGCGCGCGGGGGCCGGACCGAGGCGGATCCGGTTGCGCACCGGGAAGCAACGCGCCAGGAACTGCACCGCCATCTGCTCGCTAATCGAAAGTTTGTTGCTGCCGCCGAGGCGGTGGTGACTGGCGGCTTCGCCGAGCTGGCTCTTGTAGTGGACTTCGATCAACTCTTCCGGCATGCGGTCGGTGAACGTAAAGACCGGCACCAAACGCGGATGCATCAAGAAGCTCTGGTACGACTGGAGCGCGTTCACGAGGTGATCCGGCGCCATGTCGAGGTCGTCGACGGGTAGGAGCACGATGTGGCTGCGGAGCTCTTTGGTGAGCTTCTCGATCAGGTCCCCCAGGGCCCGACGCAGGCGCGGACCGCTAGTGTGTCGCTCGAGCTTCTGGAGACTCAACCCCAAGGGATCGTGCTCTTCGGAGTGCTCCGGCTCATCCACGACCCGCAGGTACTCATTGACCTCTTGGAAGGCCAGCTGCACCGGCGATAGGCCCTGCGGATAGCCGTGCTCGCGACGTTCCTGCTCGGTCCGCTCTTCCTCCAGCGACGCCGCAAGAAAGGCGTAGAGGAACTGATCCGTGGGCCCCCAGGTCGTCGGGTTCATCACCGGCAGGGTCGCGACTTTCTTCTCGAGCTGCTTCGGCAGGAGGCGCCCGTGCGGCCGGCGGATATCGTCCGCCAGGGTGCGGATCAGGCTACTTTTGCCGGAGCCGGAGGGTCCGAAGATCGCGATCGAGAGGTGCGGCCGCCCGTCGCTGACGTAGCCGCTGCCGCGGTCGTCATACTTGCCCTGGAGCTCCTCCTCTTCGTCGATCTGATCCAGCGCTTCGACCTGCCTCTCGAGCAGTCGATGGATCCGCCCGAGGTCGTCGTGCCACAGGTTCTGAGCGTCCCGATAGGCCCGCGGAGATCGGGAGCTCTCAAGGTCGATTTCAAAAAGACGGTCGTTCCGATCGCTGCGTCGTCGCATCACTCATTCCCCCGAAGTTCAAGGACCGATCCGGTCCCCAGACCGAGCGTGCCGGTCAATCTCACATCCTGGATGGCCGAGGCTTCGCGGTGCTCCCGCACCCACGCGGCCTGGCGCCTGATCTTCGTGTACTCCTTGCGGTTCAGCTGAGCCCACGCGATGCCGCAGAGCAGACCCCACAGGATAAGAAAAATATTGAGGTAAACCACCCGAATCCCGTCGACAGAAATATTTTCATGGCCGCCGAAGAACCAATACACGTCAAAGGCAATCGCGATAAGGAAGAGATTCACCGCCCAACCGCGGCAGATACGCAGCCGACTCCTGCCGTACTCGATAAATGTCCACAGCGCTTCGCCGTCCACGACCAGCGTCCGCCGATCGCGAAAAAACAGCTGCTTCGCGGCTTCGAGATCCCCCTCCGGGTAGGCGCCGCGCCAGTGTCCCTCGCCCCAGATCTTGTCAAACGTCCAGTCGGCGATGCGGTCCGTCAAGATTCCCAAGACGTAGCCGATGCTCAGAATCGGGAAGAGGGTACCCAAGGACAGGAGACTGCCCCGGGCTTCCGTAATGTCATATCCCAACGCGGTCGCCAACAAAAGCAAGAGCCAGGCCAAGGCTCCGAAACCAATAACCAATAACTCGACAAACAAATGCGTCGTCGTCATAGGCGCCCCTCGATGTCCAAACGATTGTCAGAAAGACCCTGCCGCCAGGATCTGAAATCCATCTCCCGTCGCGACGACGCCAGTCCCGATTCCCGTCAATGGCCTCAGAATGAGGTCATATCCCTGCACCGCGGAGTGAATCTGCACCCGAACCCGACAGTGGATAGGAGTTTTAAACTCCATCCGGCGCGAATCACAATCCCTCACCTCAACGGTGAAAAAACCCTCGGATGGCCAAAGGACTCCTCGGACGACGACTGGACGACGAGCTGCGAAGCGATAGATCTCGGCTCATAGCCAAATAGCACGCACATGCTAACGCACGGCGCATCAGGCAACAAGCGGAGAGGCCCCGGCGTTCGGCCCGCTAGGAAGGGCGCTCGGCGAGGACGGCGCGGAACGGCGCCGCTTTGTCCGCCTCACCCAGGGTCTCGTAGAGATCCACCAGCCATTCCGCCGTCGCCCATTCGAAGCGATCGTTGGCGGCGCCGGCCTGGGCGAGGATTTCAAAGGCGGCGCGCAGAGTCGATTCTGCGGCAGGATCCCTGCGGGCGGCCAGGCAGGCGCCCTTGATGGCTTTGGCGAAGACGGACTCCGGAGACTCGAAGCTCTTTTCTTCTTTGTAGATGCCGAGGGACTCGTCGACCAGCGCCTCGGCGAGCCCGAAGTCCCCCTGCTGGATGTGCAGCCAGGCCAGGCGACGGAGGGTGCCGGCGCGTCGAAACGAGCGGTCGCCGAGCCGTTCCCAAATCGCCAGCGCTTCATTGAGCGCCGCCTCCGCCTCGTCGAGCCGTCCTTCCGACTGCAGCGGGCCGGCGTGGATGTGATGCGCCACGCCGGCGAGGGGGTGGTCCTGCTTCAGTTTCTCCGTGACGATCTCGACCGCCTCCCGGGCGTAGGGCTCACCGCCGTCCTCGCCCTGCCACCACATCGTATGGGCGATGTTGATCAAGACCCGCGCCACCTCTGGATGTCGGCCGTAGTAGGCGCGTTTACTTTCCAAGGACTCCTGGAGCAGACCGAGCGCCTCTTCCAGACGCCCTTGCCGAGCGGCGACCAGGGCTAGGCGAAACTCGATTTCGGCGATGTCCGGGTCCGCAGGATCCAGGTGACGACGCTGGATGTCCAGGGACTCCCGGAGGGCGTCGGCGGCGCCGTCGAGATCGCCGCGGAACTGCAGGCACAGATGGCCTAGGGCCTCGAGCGTCTTGCCGGCGGCGAGCTCCAAGTCTTCGGAAAGTTTTTGGATCCCGTGGGCCTGCTTGAGACTTTGCTCTCCCGCTTCGAATTGTCCACCCCGGCACTGCGCCTCACCCAGTACGTACAGGCTCCGACCAAGGAGCGGGTGCTGGAGGCGAGATCCAGCTCACCGATTCAATGGCGAGATTGATGGAAACTCAGCAATTCTTCGCTTATGAATTTGAAGGCGCTCCTTACGATTGCGGGTCTAAACTCGGATATTTCAATGCCGTACTCGCCCATGCGCTCGATCATCCAGAAATAGGCGCCGCGGCGCGAGACTTGGTGTCTAGCGCCTGAGTTGACGTCATTCGGGCTTCCGTCTAGCGCGGAGGCATGAAAGTCAAGCTGCCCACTCATTCGGACGTCGCGTCGGCGCACAAACGCATCCGCGATCATGTGGATGTGACCCCGATTTTGCGGTCTGAGCGCATGGATGAAATTGCGGGCGCCTCGCTTCTGATCAAAGCAGAGTGCCTCCAGCAAACGGGGAGTTTTAAACTTCGCGGCGCCACGAATCGTCTGCTTCAGATCCCGAAGAAAGATAGATCCAAGGGGGTCGTCGCTTTCTCATCCGGCAATCATGCGCAAGGTGTGGCGCGGGCCGCGAAGGTGTTGGAAATGCCCGCCTTGATCGTGATGCCGTCTGATGCGCCATCC
>JBCDKB010000201.1:0-14208 GCA_038747035.1 Acidobacteriota bacterium
GGCCGCCGAGCGCTGGGCCGCGGCCGCGCCTGCGGGCTCCGTCGTGACCCACATCTGGGAAGACTGTTTCCATGAGCTGCTGAACGAAGAAGAGGGCGCACAGGTGCTGGCCGAAATCGAGTCTTGGCTCGACGAGCACGTGCCGCAGCACCGTCCCGGAGAGTCCGCGTGAGTCGCCAGAATACGTCCATCTTCGTCATCTACCTGATCTACCTCGCCGCGCTGGCGATGACCAGCGCCCTGCTGGTGTTCTGGGTCCTGGTGGTGCAGCGCTTCTACCGGGAGATCAACCAGCTCGTCTCCCGGCTCGGCGTCGAGTGGAGCCATTTTCACTGGTTCGTGGGTTCGACCGGGGCGGTGCTGATCTTCCTCGTGTCGATCGCCTTGACGTACCTCTTGGCCATCACGCTTTCCGAACGCCGCTACCGGGTGAAGCAGGACCACTTCTTTTCGACGCTCACCCACGAGCTCAAGTCGCCGCTGGCCGCGATCCAGCTGCACGCCCAGACCTTAGAGCCCGGCGACCTCGAGCCCGAGGCCGTGAGCGAGCTCTCCGGGGTCATCGTCAAAGAAAGTCAGCGCATCGGAAAGCTGGTCGACCATCTCCTGGAATCCTCCCGCCTGGCCGCCGGCGCCGCCGGCGGTGAGCTTGAACCCATCGACCTCCAGCGCTTCTTCAGCGATTATCAGGACACCGTACATTCGCGATTCGACCTGCGCGCCATCCGTCTCCGCTTCGAGATCGAAACCCGCGCCGTGGTCATGGCTACACCCCATTCCTTACATAGGGTCATGGACAATCTCATCGACAACGCAATCCGCTTCACCGACGCCGGCGGCGACATCTTGTGCTCCGTGCACGACCTCCACGACGACGTCCACATCGTCGTCGCGGATACCGGCATCGGAATTCCCAAGACCGAGCTCACCAAGGTCTTTGACCGCTTCCACCGCCTGCAGCGCGAGATCGACAGCCGTCGCAAGGGCACGGGCCTCGGCCTCGCCATCGTGCGCGGTCTGGTGCGTGAGATGCGCGGCCGGATCCGCGCCTTTTCCGGCGACGGCGAGCCCGGCACTCGGTTTGAGATTCACCTGCCCCACGCCGAGACCCGCACGGCGAATTCCGGCGACTCCCCGGAGACGACGCCATGATGCCCGCGGGGGACGGCGGCGAGCGGCCGGCGCGCATTCTCGTCGTCGAGGATGAGGAAGCCATCGCCCAGGGCCTGGTCTTCAACCTGCGGCGCAAGGGGCACCACGTGGAGCTCGAAGGCGACGGTTTACGCGCCCTCGAATTGGCGCGCCGGGGGCCCTGGGACCTCATCGTGCTCGACGTCCAGCTGCCGAAGATGGACGGTTTCCGCATCTGTCAGCAGCTACGCACGGACGGCATTCTCACCGCGATCCTGATCTTGACCGCCCGCGACCAGCCGGATGACGTCGTGTTCGGCCTCAAGAATGGCGCCGACGACTACATGGTGAAGCCCTTTGACCTGGCGGAGTTCCTCGCCCGCGTCGAAGGCCTGCTGCGGCGGGCGGCCTGGGCCCGGAGCGGTGACGGCGCCGACGGCGATCAGGCGCCGGCCCCCGCCACCGACACCGCCGGCGCCCGGTACCACTTCGGCGACTTTTGGGTCGATTTCAAGACGTGGGAAGCGAAGACCCGGGACGGCGTCGTCGAGCTCTCCCGCAAAGAGCTGTCGGTCCTGAAGATCTTCGCCGAGAAGCCGAATCAAGTGATCACCCGCCGGGAGCTGCTGGAGCGGGTCTGGGAATTGCCCAACCACCCCAACACCCGGGTGGTCGACAACGTGATTGTGGCGCTGCGTAAGTCCTTCGAAGAAAGCTCGTGGCGGCCCCGCCATATCCACAGCGTGCGCGGCGTCGGGTATCGCTTCGTCCCTTGACGTGCTAGCTTCCGCGTCGCGCCGCGCGTGATGCGCGCAGCTCCGGCGCCTTTTCGCCCCTCCGGCGTCGCCGCTCCGGCGACCCCGGGCGCCGTCCCGCCCCTCGTTCCCCCGCCTTGCTCCCCGCACCACCTTTCGCCCTCCTGGAGGCTTCCGCGTGCCCAGCGATACCCCGGCGGATCTTCGCCACGACGTCCGCAATCTCGCCATCATCGCCCACGTTGACCACGGCAAGACGACCCTCGTCGACGCCATGCTGTGGCAGAGCGGCATCTTCCGCGACAACCAGCAGGTCGCCGAACGGGTCATGGACTCGATGGACTTGGAACGTGAAAAAGGCATCACGATCATGTCCAAGAACACGGCGATTCGCTTCGGCGACCACACCATCAATATCGTCGACACCCCGGGCCACGCCGACTTCGGCGGCGAGGTCGAGCGGGTGCTCACCATGGTCGACGGCGTGCTGCTGCTCGTCGACGCCGCCGAAGGCCCGATGCCCCAGACCCGCTTCGTGCTGCGCAAAGCCCTCGAGGCGAAGCTCCAGCCGATCGTGGTGATCAACAAAATCGATCGCTCCGACGCCCGCGCGGCGGAGGTGCTCGACGAGATCTACGACCTTTTCATCGAGCTCGGCGCCGACGAGGAGCTGCTCGAGTTCCCCGTCTTCTACGCCATCGCCAAGAACGGCACCTGCCGCACCGCCGAGGACGGCGAAGATCAGAACCTCGCGCCGCTGATGGAAGAGATCCTGCGCACGATCCCGGCGCCGAGTTTCGACGCCGACGCGCCGCTGCAATTCCAGGTCATCACCCTCGACTATGACGACTACCAGGGCCGCTTGGCGATCGGCCGGCTTTATAACGGCGAGCTCCAGAAGGGCTCTCAGGTCCTGCGTACGGGGGCCGACGTCGCGGAGGATGGCCAGTCGGTCCGGGTCACCGGCATCCTCGGCTACGAAGGTTTGTCCCGGGTCGCGGTCGAACGCGCCCGCCCGGGCGACATCGTGGCGGTCATGGGCCTCGAGGAGGTCAATATCGGCGACACCTTGACGTCGATCGAAGACCCCAGGCCGATGCCGCCGATCCAGATCGACGAGCCGACCATCACCATGGCCTTCGGCATCAACGACTCCCCATTCTCCGGCCAAGACGGCAAACACGTCACCTCGCGCAAGTTGAAAGAGCGGCTCCTCAAGGAGACCCTCGGCAACGTCTCGATCCGCGTCGAAGACACGGATTCGCCGGAGACCTTCGCCGTCTCCGGACGCGGCGAGCTGCAGCTGGCGATTCTGATCGAGATGATGCGCCGCGAAGGCTATGAGCTCACCGTCGGCAAGTCGGACGTGGTCATCCGCGAAATCGACGGCAAGAGTAACGAGCCGATGGAGCTCCTGGTGATCGACACGCCGGAAGACCACGTCGGCGTGCTGACCCAGAAGCTCGCGCCGCGCAAAGGCCGCATGATGAAGATGGTCAACTACGGCTCGGGCCGGGTCCGCCTCGAGTTCCGCGTGCCGTCGCGGGGCCTGATCGGCTTCCGCACGGAGTTCCTCACCGACACCCGCGGTGAAGGCATCATGCACCACCTCTTTGATGGCTGGGAGCCCTGGCACGGCGAGATTCCCCACCGGGCTACCGGCTCCCTCGTCGCCGATCGCCAAGGCAAGACGACGTCCTATGCCATCGAAGGGCTCCAGCCCCGCGGCACGCTGCTGGTGCCCCCGGGTGCCGAGGTCTACGAAGGCATGATCATCGGCGAGCATGCCCGCGCCAACGACCTCGACGTCAACATCACCAAAGAAAAGAAGTTGACGAATATCCGATCTTCCACCGCGGAAGAATACGAACGCCTCGTGCCCCACCGACGCTTGAACCTGGAGCAGGCGCTTGAGCTGATCGCCGAAGACGAAGCGGTCGAGGTCACGCCGGCGGCGGTGCGCCTGCGCAAAAAGGAACTCTCCGCGAGCAAGCGCCAGACCTACCAGCGGCGCAAGAAGCACGGCAAAGTCTAAGGAGCTGTGCAGAGACCGTGGCCGCCTTCGACGCTCTGGCGATTTACCACCGGCTGCCCTACCCCCTGAAGGTAGCGGCGGCCAGCGTCCACGGTCTGCGGCTGCGGCGGTGGCGCTACGGCGCGGGCCATGGGCGGCAGTTGGCTATGGCCCGCGAGCGCGAATCCTGGGACGCCGAGCGCTGGAATCGGCACCGCGACGATCAGCTGCGGAGCCTCCTGGCGGGGGCGGCCCGGCACGTTCCCGCCTACGCTCGGCAAGATCCCGAAGCGACGCTCCGGGAATGGCCGCTGCTCGAGAAGTCGGCGCTGCGTAAAGATCCGCTGGCCTACGTCGACGGCCGCCGGAACCGGCGGCGACTCTACGAAGAAAGCACCAGCGGCACCTCCGGTACGCCCCTGCGACTCTTCTGGAGCGCCGAAACGACCCGCACCTGGTACGCCTTGACCGAGGCCAGGACCCGCCACTGGTACGGCGTCTCGCGGCACGATCGCTGGGCGATGCTCGGCGGACAGCTGGTGGCGGATCCGCGGCGCACCGAGCCGCCGTTTTGGGTCTGGAATGCGGGGCTTCGCCAGCTCTACCTCTCGGCGTACCACCTCTCACCCGATCTGGTGGGCCACTACATTCGAGCCCTCGCGGACCACCACATCCGCTACCTCTGGGGCTATCCGTCGGCGCTCGCGTCGCTGGCCGCCCTCGCCCTCGAAGCCACCGACGGCGCCGGCGTCGCCCACCTCGGCCTCAAGGTCGCGATCGCCAACGCCGAGCCGGTCCTGGGCACCCAAAGACGCCTCGTCCACGAAGCCTTCGGCTGCCCGCTCCGCGAGACCTACGGCATGGCCGAGCTCGCGGCTGCGGCCTCCGAGTGCGAACACGGACGCCTCCACCTGTGGCCCGACGTCGGGCATGTGGAAGTGCTCGACACAAACGGTCAAGCGGTCGAACCGGGCGAAGCCGGCCGCTTGGTCGCCACCGGCCTGATCAGCGACGCTCAACCGCTGATCCGCTACGTCACCGGGGATCGCATCCGCCTGTCAACGCAAAGCCGCTGCCCGTGCGGACGCACGCTACCGATCGTCGAAGCCGTCGAAGGACGGGTCGACGACGTGATCGTCACCCCCGACGGACGCCGCGTCGGCCGCCTGGATCCGGTCTTCAAGGCCGACCTGCCGCTGCTCGAAGCGCAGATCATCCAGGAGGACGCAAAAACCCTCCGCGTCCGCTACGTCCCGGCCCCCGACCTCGATGCGGAAGGCCGCACCGCGCTCGAGGCCCAGGTCCGGGCGCGCCTCGAGGCGCGCCTGCCCGGCATGGACGCGGTGACCGAAGCCGTCGAGTCGATCCCGCGGGGCGCCCGCGGGAAATTCCGGGCGGTCATCGGTTTGGGCTAGGGACGGCCCGCGGCTCAGCTCGGAGCGTTCCACCCATAGCCGCGATTCGCGTGCCACGCGGCGGGGTCGCGGAAATACTCGTCGGTCGACAGTCGGGCGTTTTCGCTGATCAGCCCGGAGGCCCCGGCGACGGCGAAGGCCGTCGTGCGGTCGGTCACGGCGTGCAGGGTCACGCCGCGCTCGGCGAGGCGATCACCGCCGCCCTGCTGGCGATCGAAAAGCACGAGGACGTTGGACACGGAGGCGCCGGCGTCGGCGATGGCGTCGAGGAAGGTCAGCTTGCTGCCGCCGTCGGTGATCAGGTCCTCGACCAGGAGCACTTTGCTCCCCGGCGCGAGCGCCCCTTCCACCCGCGAGCCGGTGCCGTAGGCCTTCGCCTTCTTGCGCACGTAGACCAGCGGTTTGGCCAAGGACTCGGCGAGCACCGCGGCGTAGGGGATGCCGGCGGTTTCCCCGCCGGCGATGACGTCGAAGTCGGCGCCGTGGCGCTCCAGGATCGTGCCCGCCACCATCGTGAAGGTCCGAAGCACGCTGCGATTCGAGATGACGCGGCGACAGTCGACGTAGATCGGGCTGACATTTCCAGAGGCCAAACGGAAAGGCTCTTCCGCATTGACTTGGACCGCCCCCTGCTCCCAAAGCAAGAGCGAAGCCGCCTGTCGAAGCCTAGACAGGATCGCGCCGGTGAGATCGGAAAGATCTCCGGCGCCAGACACGGGAATGCTGTGCGACATCGGTCATTTTTAGCACATCTCAAGGCCATAGACGCCGAATGTGGCGAGCGGAGCCCGGAGTCTTGGTGAAATCCGGCGGGGGCCGAATCGGGCGCGGAGTGGGACGAAAAGGGGCCTACAGTATGCTGTTGTGCTATAGTGCCGACGTTCCAGAATCTCGCCATCCCAGGGAGTCCCCGTTGATGCACGGTCAGATGCACGATTCACAACACCTCGAATCTATGTGCGCAGAGATTCGAGACGCCGTCGCCCACGGCCGGCTAGACGACGCCCTCGAGGTGATCCCTCGAGCCCTCCAGCTCGCCCAGGCCGGCGGCGACACCACCACCGTCGACCGCATCTTGCTGAGCCGCGGCGCCATCCTGGTCGCCCGGGGTGAAGGGGAGCAGGTGGTCTCGGAAATGCGGCGCATCCTGATGCGATCCGCGGACCGGGGCAACCGCTTCAACGCGGCCTACGCCATCTCACAGCACCACCGGATGGTCGGCGACCTTGAGAAAGGGCGGTTTTACGCCAACACCGCCCTAAGCTACGCGCAGGCCTGGAATGACGCGAGCGCGATCGCCAAGGCTTATAACGACATCGCCAATATCGAGCTGCTGAGCAGCTATTTCGAAGATGCCGCGGCGAGCTACGACAAGGCCCTAGGGCACCTCGCCGACGTCGAGTCCGCCGACAAGGCGGTGATGCTCTCGAATCTCGGCTACTGCCACACCGTGCTCGGCCGCTTCGATCGAGGTTTTTCGATCCTCTACAGCAGCCTCCGCCTGCTGCGTCGACTCGGGGCGGATCACCTGAAGCATCTGCCGATGCTCGGCCTCGCCTACGCCTATGTGGAGATCGGCCGCTACGACCGCGCCGAACGCCACGCCCGACGGGCGCTCGAGCTCGCGGATGCCGCCGGCTACCAGGATAACCAGGTCAAGAACGCCCTCTTTCTCCTCGGCGAAGCGACCAAGCTCGCCAATCGCGACGTGGAGGCTTATGAGCACTTCACTCACCTCCAGCGCCGCTTCTACCCCGACCAGCCGATGATTGTCGACGTCCTGCTCGCGACCGACATCCGTAAACTGATCAATTTGATGGCTTGAATCATGGCAAAAGCTCTCTCTCGTCTTTCGTATATCGCCATCGCCGGACTCTTGGCGGCCCCGAGCCTTGCGATCACCCCGTCTGATTCGGCGCTGACCGACGACGGCCACCTGCTCCGCGCCGTCACCGGCCACTACGGCGAGCTCTTCGCCGAAGGCTCCGCCACCAACCCCGGCATCCGCGTCCTCGCCCTCGATATCGAGTCGGCGGAAGGCACCGAACGCGTCCTCGTCCCCTCCAGCCAGACGTGGCGACCGGAATCTTCGCCCACGGTCATCTGGGACTCGTCGAGCGCCTCCACGATCGTCCTGTGGCTCTCCGGGACCGGCAACCCTGGCCAGAACACCATCGAATTCTTGACCCAGCGGGACGGCGAATGGAGCACGGTCTCGAGCGGCCGCACCGGTGACGGCACGATCGTTCGCTTCGACGAGGAGCCGGCGACGTTCCTCTCTTACGACGAGCTCACCTTCGAGTCGACCGACGAGACCCGCATCACCGTCAGCCGGCACGTCGTCCACCTCGTGTGGCGCGAAGCCGACACCGAGCGCCTCCTCTACATGCCCTTGGTGTTCATCGATGGTCACTACGTGGGCTGGAGCGAAGTCGTCACCTTGAGTCAAGTGCTGCGCAAGGCGAACGAAGGGGCGGACCCCGCTTCGGGAATGTCGGAATCCCTGCGCAACCTCTACGCGGTCGAGCAGCAGGGCGACTCGTTGCTGCTCGGCGTCGCCGATCCTGACCACGACCACCTCGGCGTGATCGCCGTGGAGCTGCTGCCGATCTCCCTCGCCGCCCTGGCGGACGAAGTGCTCGACGCCATCCTCGAGGACCAGGGGCCGATCGACGCCGGCGGCTTGCAGAACCTCGCCGAAGGCATCGCCGCCTCGATCATCTCGGTCGGCCAAACCGTGAATTTGAATCCCGCGGTCACCGAATACACCGCCATCCGCGTCGCCAACTGGCTGCGCGCCGCTGACCCGGCCCTCGGGCGCGAAGCCATCGCCCAGGGAGCCCGCACGCAGACCCTAGACGTCAGCTCCTCCGTGCTCGCCTTCACCGTCAGCGACCCGACGTCTCCCCAAGGACACATCACCGAGCTCGACCTCGGTGAGTTCCTCGACACCGAGGGTGACGACAGCCCGATCGGCGATTTGGTCCGCTTGGACGTCCGTCTCGACGTCCCGGCGCCGGAGTTCGGCGGCGACGATATCGAAGCGATCATCGGCAGCCGCGGATCGGGCCTGATGCTGACCTGGTCCGTGGACGAGGGCGCCGCCCTGGCCTATTCCGAGTTCAGCCACCGCAACCAAAGCTGGAGCCCGCCCCAGCAACTCGAGTTGCACGAAGGCTTTTCCCGCGAGCAAGCTTTCGAGCTGCTGCGGCGACGCCTCCGCTGATCCGCGGCCTTCCGTATACAACCCCGCAGCCCGTCGGCGGCGTGGGTGGACGGCGCCGTCCACCCGCCTCGACGCGGTTGCGAGCGGGGCGGCGATCAGGCAGACTTGCGGGCCGCACGGGGCTTTCTCTAGCCCTAACCTTCCGGCACCCGCCCTTCTTCCTGGAGCCGCTATGTCCCTCTCGGACCTGAGGCCTCTCGGCCTCGCCCTCATCCTGGTCGCCGCGCTTTCCCCGGCCCACGCCCAGGACCCCGCCGCTGGACGCCTCTTCAACGAAGCCGAACGCCTCGCGCGATCCGGCGACGCCGAAGCTGCGCTCGCCGAATACCGTTTGCTGGTCCAGCAGTTCCCGAAAGACGACCTGGCTCCGGAAGCTCTGCTCGCGACCGCCCGGCTCCACCGCATCCTCGGCGACGACCGAAGCGCCACGCTGACGGTCGACCGGGTCCTCGATGAATATCCACGCACCACAGAGGCCGCCTCCGCCTTTGTCATCCAAGGACAGATCGCCGCGTCCGCCGCGCGCTCGCCCCAAGACCTCGAGAAAGCCCTCACCAGCTTCCGGCGCGTGCCCCTGCTTTTTGGCGCCGACGCCTTTCCCGAGCTCGAAGCCAGGGCCCAGGCGCTGGTCCGCCACGGCGAGATCAGCCTGCTGCTCGGCCAACGGGACGACGCGCTCGCCGACTTCACCGCAGTCGCTGAAGACGAGCCCCCGGGCCCCCACGTGTGGCGCGGCAAGCGCCTGCTCGGGCGCACCCTGCTCGAAAAGGGCGAGGTCACCGCGGCCCTCGAAACGCTCCAGCGGCTCGCCGATGAAACCGAAGCCGACGGGGCCGAGAGGGACGCGGCCCGCCGCCTGATTTCCTTGGCCCACCGCATGCTCGTTCGCCCCCAAGGCGGCCGGACCCCTTGGCAGCGCAGCGAACGTTTCGCCCCCGGCGGCCTGCGGCTCGATGAAGCCATCGGCGTGGCGGCCGCCGACGACAATCGCCTGCTGATCGTCGACGAGGGCGCGGAAAAGGTCATCCGCATCGAAGCCGACCACGGCCGCTGGGAAAGCGTCGGACTGCGCGACGGTGGACGCCCCGGCTACACCTCCGGAGCCGCCCACGTGGTCACGGAGAAGCAGCTGATCTTGCCTTTTGACGGTCAACGCGTCGGTTTCCTCGAGCCCAAGGCCGGGCGCGAGAATCCCCTCGGCAAGATGCGCGCCGCGGTCCGCGGCCCCTTCGGCGATTGGTTTGTGCTCGCCCGCGGCTTCCGCGGCCTGATTTCCTACCAGACGCCGCGCAAAGGCCAAGAGCTGCTCGCCAGTCTGCGTCCGGACCTCACCGACGTCGAGTGTGACGCCATGGGCCGCGTCTACGTGCTCGACAAGCGTGAGAAGCGCGTCATGCGGCTCGCCGTGGATCGCCGGAGCCACCAAACCGTAGTCACCGGCGACTGGCGCCGCCCCGAGGCCCTGGCCCTCGACGCCCTCGGCCACATCTACGTGCTCGACACCGGTGCTAAGCAGATCCACGTCTACACCCCCGACGGCCGTCGCAAGGCCGCCGTCGGCCCGACGCTGCCGATGGGCCTCGAGCTACGCAAGCCGCGGGACCTCGCCGTCGACGGCAGCGGCCGGGTTTTCATCGCCGACTCCGACCAACCTTTCTTGGTGAGCTTGCAATGAAGCCCCTTGACACCTTCCGACCGGGCCAGCGCCACGCCCGCTCCGCTGCGCTCGCTTTGGCCCTCGGATTCGCCGCGCTCACCGGAATAGCCCACACGCCCCTCCACGCCCAGGCTTTCCAGGGCGTGGAAGAGGAGGATCTGGACGAATCCGAAAGCCTAGCGATTCCGGTTGAGGATCCGGGCCTCAACGTCGACGAACTCAACAGCCTGATGGCGGAGGCCGAATCGCTCTTCGCCGGCGCCGACCGGCCCGCCGCGCTCCCCCTCTACGGCCACTTGCTCGGCATGCTCGACGCCCAGGACCAGACGCGCGGCCTCGAGCCCGAGCAGCAGGAGCTGCTGCGGCGGGTCCTACTGCGGCGCGGCGACCTTTACCTCGAGCTCGGGGGGCCCGAGCTCGCCCAGGACACCGTGGCCCGGCTCTTGGCCGTCGAACCCGGGATTCGCCCGGCGCCGCAGGACGCGAGCCCGGAGCTGATCGCCGCCATCGACGAACAGCGGCGGAGCACCCTCGGCGAAGTCAACCTGATCGTCGACCCCTTTGACGCCCAGGTCAAGATCGACGGCCGCGAAGTCGCGACCCTCGACGGCTCGGTGTGGGCGGAAGCCGGCCCCCGCGTCTTGACCCTCAGCCGCCCCGGCTACTCCTCGCTCGAGCGTCAAATCGATATCGAAGCCGGGCGCGCCGTGACCCTCGAGCTCGCCCTCGAGCGGAGCTCGGCGATTCTCCGGCTGAACACGCGCCCGATCGGCGCCCAGATCTACCTCGACGGGGTGTCCTTCGGCGTCACCTCCGGCACCGCCGAAGAGGGGTTTCTGCCCCAAGGCGCCGCCGCCCTCTACCGCCGTGAAGAATTCTCCGACGAGCTGGTGCTCGACGCGGTCGAGCCCGGCCTGCGGGTGCTCGAAGTGCGCCAGGACGGGTTTCGGTCCTACCGCATGGAGCTCCGGATCGACGAGGCTATCGACTACCAGATGCCGCCGGTGGTCCTCGAACCGCAGAGCGGCCAGCTGGTCTTCGGCGACTTCCCGCTCGGCGCCACGATTCAAGTCGACGGTGAGCCGGTCGAACCCGATGTACCCGGCGTCTCGCGGCCGCGCGTGTCCTTACCCCCGGGCGGCTACCACGTCACCGTCACCGCCGGATCGACGAGGATGTTCTCCACCCGTCTCCAGCTCTCCGATCGCCAGACCATGGAGGTGCAGGTCAAGCTGCGCCCGGGCCTGGCTTTCCTCGGCGTGCTCGGCGGCGACGAGAGGGACGCCGCGAATCTGCGCAAGGGCCTGCTGCTCGGCCTCGCCGAGTCCGAGCGCTGGGCGCTGATTGACCGGTCACCGGAAGCGCCTTCCGTGCTGGAGCGCCTCGGTGTCGACGGCGTGAGCCTGCGCGCCGCCTTGCGCGGCGGCGGCGACGCCCGCGGCATCGACTGGCCGGCGGTGCAGGCGGCGCTCGACGCCCAGGTTCCGGGCCTGCTCTACGTGCTGGCGGTGATCGACCAGGACCTGCTCGGCCGCCAGGCGGCGGTCTGGGTCCTCGGCGCGGCGCCGTCGCCGCCGCGTCCCGATCGCCTCGAGCTGAAGCTCGGCGACTCCGCGGCGATGCTCGGACTGCGCGACACGCTGGACGCGTCGGTGCCCCTTCGCCGGGCGAGCCTCGGCGCCGTCGTCGTCGACAGCGACGCCGACCCGCACCCCGTGGTGGTGCATGTCACCCCGGCCGGCGCGGCGGAAGCCGCCGAGATCACGGCGGGGGACGTGATCGTCGGCGTCGGCGGCCTGCCGGTCTCGAGCAAGGCCGAGCTCGAGGAGCGCGTGCTCGCCGCCGAGTCCGGCGAGTCGCTGGAGCTGGCCATGCAGCGCGGCCCCGAGACGAGGTCCGTCCGGGTGCGCCTGGCGCCGAGTCCGCGGGTCTTGGCCAGTTCCCCCGCGCCCGGCGGTGACCAGCCCCCCGAGTCGATCGCGTTCGCAGATCTGGTGCTCAAGTCCGAATCCGCCGACGATTCCACCCGCTGGCTGCTCCAGCTCAACCAGGCGCTCATTCTGCTGCGCGCTGACGACCCCGCCGGCGCGGTCCAGGTGCTGCGGCGCATCCGCGCTCCCCAGACCTCGCACGGTGTCGGCCAGGCGACGGTGGACTACTACCTGGGCATCGCCCTCGCCCGCCTCGGCCCCGAGTACCTCGACGACGCCCGCAAAGCGCTCGAACGCGCCGCCGCCCTACCGGACGCCCGACGACACCACGCCGACGGCGCCTGGATCGCACCGCGGGCCCGGGCCCGGCTGCAGAATCTCGGCGGCTGAGACTTCGCCCGCTAGGCAAGGCAGGGACGCAGCCGTCCCTCGGGATCGAAACCCAGGGCGCACGCTTCGACCGTTCGCCGGCTGAGGGGATCGAGGGGCGGCAGCTCACCCAAGATATCGACGTCGCCGAAGTCGCGGATCGCCCGCAGATTCTCCGCGTTGGGCACCCCAGACAGCACCACACCGGCGACTTCGATGCCGCGGGCGCGCAGGGCTTCGAGCGTCAAGAGCGTGTGGTTGATAGTGCCCAGGCTCGACCGCGCCACCACCACCGCCGGCAGCCCGAAGCGCTCGAAGAGATCCAAGAGCATGACGCCGTCGTCGGTGATCGGCACGTGCACACCGCCGGCGCCTTCGATGACCAGCGCGCGGCCACCTTCCCGGTGGCGCTCGAAGTCAGCGACGACCGCCCCGGGGTCGATGCGCCGTCCTTCGAGCCGCGCCGCGAGGTGCGGCGATAGGGGCTCGCGCAGCAGCACGTGCTCCTCGATGGTCTCGGCGCCGGAAAGCTCGGCGACGTCCTCGACGTCCCGCCCTTCGACGGCGCCGGAGGCGATGGGCTTCCAATAGGCAAGGGGCAGCTCCCGGCGGTAGCGGGCGCAGACCAGCGCCGACGCCACGGTCTTGCCGATCTCGGTGTCGGTCCCCGTGACAATGACGCCGCGGGGCTTCGGGGGATTGGCCATAGCTAGCGCGCCACCGCATGCGCAGCCGGCGACGGGGCGCCGACCGACGCTTTCAAGAGGCTCGCGAGCAGGTCGATCTCTTCGGGCCTGTGGTCGGCGTGCACGGACAGCCGCAGGCGGGAGGTCCCGGGCAGCACCGTCGGCGGCCGCACGGCCCGCACGTCGAAGCCGGCGCCCTGGAGCCGTCGGGCGACCTCGAGGGCCCGCCTCTCGTCACCCAAGACCACCGGCACGATCGGACCCCGCCCGTCCGGGACCTCCAGGCCGGCGGCGGCGAGGGCCTTGCGCAGCCGCGCGGCAAGCTCGAGCACCCGCCGCCGACGCTCGGGTTCTTCCTGCATCACCTCCAGCGCGACGGCCGCGGCGTGGCAGGCCAGGGGCGAGACGGCCGTCGAAAAAATGAACGACCGGCACGTATTCACCAAGTAGTGGATCAGCGTCTTTGACCCGGCGACGACGGCGCCGGCGGCGCCAAAGGCCTTGCCGAAGGTCGAGATCGTCGCCAACACCCGACGCTCGAGCCCGAGGGCTTCCACCCAGCCGGACCCGCGCTCCCCCCACAGGCCCGTCGCGTGGGCGTCGTCCACGATCAGAGAGGCGTCATGGCGCTCGCACAGCTCGGCGTAGGCGTCGAGGGGCGCGAGGTCGCCGTCCATCGAAAAAAGGGATTCCGTGACCAAGAAAGTCCGCCCGGGCCAATCCTCCGCCAGGCGCCGGCCAAAGGCGTCCACGTCCGCGTGGGGCACCACGAAGACATCCGCCTTGGATAGCCGCATGCCGTCGATCAGGCTCGCGTGGTTCAGCGCGTCCGAGAGGATGCGGTCACCGCGCCCCGCCACCGCCTGCAGGAGGCCGACGTTGGCTTGGTAACCCGAAGGAAAAAGCAGCGCCGCTTCGGTCCCTTTGAAGGCCGCCAGGGACGTCTCGAGCTCCGCGTGCACCTCGGTGTGGCCGCGCACGAGTCGGGAGGCCGGCGCCCCGGCCAGCGGCTCGGCGGCGCCGA
>JBCDKB010000202.1:0-14206 GCA_038747035.1 Acidobacteriota bacterium
GCCGAGCTGGCCCAAGGCAGTCACCGCGCTACCGCGAGCGTCGGCTCCTTTCTCCTTCCTAGGATCTAGTCTAGACACGAGAGCACCAACTGCCGCAGGATCGCCGAGATGGCCTAGGGCGGTCGCAGCGCCACCGCGTACCGCTGCGTTTTTTTCATTCTCGGAATCCAGTTTCAACATCAGAGCTCCGATGGACGCGACATCGCCGATGTGGCCCAGTGCCGTCGCGGCACTTCCGCGCACGGCTGTGTCCTCCTCATTCTCGGGATTCAAGGCACACACAAGCGCCTCAACTGCAGATGGATCGCCCAGCTGGCCCAAGGCCGTCGCCGCGCTGCCACGCACGGCTGCACTTTCTTCGTTATCTGGATCCAAGACAGATACTAGAGACCGAACTGCCGCGGGGTCACCCAGTTGACCGAGGGCAGTCGCTGCGATGGCACGGTTGATCGAATTTTCTTCCCGTCTTGCATCCAAGAGGAACAGGAGAGCTTCAGCAGCCGTGGGATCACCCAGCTGGCCCAGGGCCGTCGCGGCACAGCCGCGGGCAACGGAGTCTGGTTCCCTAGACGGATCCAACATAGACACAAGTGCCCCGACGGCTGAGGAATCGCCGATCTGCCCCAAAGCCGTCGCCGCGCTTCTCCTGGTGACTGAATCCTTCTCCCTCGAGGGATCCAGAACCGGAAGCAGAGATCTGACGGCCCCCGGACTGCCAATCCGGCCCAAGGCCCTAGCCGCGCTTCCCCGAGTGACTGAATCCTTCTCTTTCAAGGGGTCCAGGACAGGCAAGAGATACGCAATGGCCGACGGATCACCAGTCTGCCCTAAGGCCGTAGCCGCGCTACCGCGAACGACAGAGTCTTTCTCCTTTGCTGGGTCCAAGACCTTTACGAGGGGATCGACCGCAATGGGGTCACCAATCTGGCCCAAGGCCGTCGCGGCACTGCCACGATTAATCGGATCTTTCTCGTTTGCGACGTCGAGCAGCCTGCAGAGATGAGGCACCGCATTGCGCTCTTCCCGCCATCCGAGGGACCTCGCCGCGGCCCCGCGCGAGAAAGGATCCTCCAGGCTGAGCCTCTTGATCAGCCGGTCCGATCCGCCAGAACCGACCAGCCCGAGGGCCCAGACAGCGGAATCTTGGGTCCGCGTGTCGGGGTCTTCGTCGACCATTCGTTCCAGGCGTGTCGTCGCCTCTTCGCCGCGGAGAAGGCCGAGGGACTTCGCCGCGGCCGAACGAACGAAACGGCTGGGGTCATCTAGTGTTCTCATCAGACCAGGAACATGGGATTCCCCCCCGATAAAGCCTAGGGCTATGGCGGCGGCCGAACGCACGTGACCATCCGCATCCTCAACGAGCAGCTCTGCTAGTCGCCCAGCGGCCTCTCGAGTGCCGACCAAGCCTAGCGAACGGCTAGCGCCGGCCCTCACGAAAGGGCTCTCATCAGACAACAGTGGCAGCAGGGCAGGCCCGGCCGCCGGATCACCGAGGACCCCCAGAGCCACAGCTGCTCCGGTCCGCACATAGCCATTCCCGCTGGAGAGCATGTTCACTATCGCGTCTGCCTGACCGGGGAGCCCGCAAGCCGTAATCGTAAAAAGAATCTTGGAGCGCTCTACATCATTACGAGCCGCAGGGAGTCGCCTCAATAGGCTGTCGCGAAACTGACGCCGTTTCAGGGTAGTCGACATGAGCGGCAGATCCCGTCTTTCGGCGCCCTTCTCGACCAGCTTGCTTCGCTGCTTTGAGAGCTCCTTCTTCCGCTGCTCAGTTGCGACCTCGGCCTGCAGACGCTTGGCTTTGGACGTGGTAACCGGTGGTTTGAGGGCGTCACGGAGCCAGCGCGCCGCCGGGCCACTCGTCGGGTCTCGCCAGAGCGGACTCAGCAGCTGGCGAACGAAGCCGACCTTGAGATGCAGCCGCAACGCGGCTAGCCAGATTCTGAGGACAGCCGGCAATTGAAGCAGCGAACCCATCCTCGACACCAGGGTGTCGGAGATAGCCGCGATTCTCTCCGCATTCATCTGCCGCAGCAGCGACTCGACCAGCACCGGAGAGCCTTCGGCGAGGCACAGTCGATCGAGCTCGGCGCGATCATCGACCGATAGGGACTGTCCGCGAAGGTCGCAATGGAAAATCAACGCTTCCGCGAGCTGGGGCAGCGCCACGAGTCTCGTCGGCAGCTCCGCTGGCGATGCGCGGAGAAGCCATCGACCGGCGAGGTACTCGGCGAGGCTCCCGTGGACGAACCGCAGCGACCGGCCGTCGTCCGAGAGACGGAGCACCAGTCGATGGCGCCTCGGCAAAACGTCGAGGGCCATCGCCGTCCAGGTTTCTGGATAGGCCCGGACGCCGGCCCTGTGCCTCGCCCGTCGGTAGCGCTCGATCTGCGTCTCGGCGGCGGTGAGCGGGACCTCGGTGGCCTGTTGGCCAAAGATCGCTGTCGCCGCAAGCAGCTCGAGCACAGACTCGAGATCTTCAGCATCCGGCTCCGCGGTGCCCGGGCTCGCCTGCACACCTGCCGCCTCGACAAACCGTCGATAGATCTCGAGCGGTGCGTCGATCGACTCGGGCCGTCCCGGCTCCCGGGCCAAGGTCATCGTCATCGACCAGATCTGGGGATTCTCAAGGGCCCGCGCGAGGCGAGGGCGCCTCGCGAGTCGCTGCGCCCAGAGCGCAGCCCGCCTCTCGACGGCCGCACCATCCAAAAGACGCCATCTTTCGAGAGCCCCGAGTCCCTGGAGCTCAAGCCGGTCGGCGGCGCCGGGGAGCTCATCGGCGAAGCCGGGCCTTATTGTGCCCACCGCCGCTAGATCTTTCTCTTGCCAGAGCTGCAGGAGATTCATCCGCCGGCCCGCGTCCCCGGCAGTACCGCCCTGGAGATCGTCGAGTAGAACGACCAGAGTACCGCTCTCCACAATTTCGAGAGCGAAGCGACGCGGTTCGGGCAGACGCAGGCCGAGCTGCTCAAACCGATAGACGAGCAACTCGAGAAGAGGAGTGCTGGCGGTCGGAACGTCCGGAGCTGGCCACCAGAGTGGGAGCCACTCCGGTGCTTCTTCCGAGGCGACACGCTCCAGGGCACGCCGACAGAGCGTCGACGCGAAGCGGGCGAGGGTAAAAGACTTTCCAGAGCCCGACGCCCCTTCCAGCAGCGTGCGCTGCCCGGCACTACGCAGGTGAGAGTCGACGCGACGGGCGAAAGTCATCGCTTTGTCGCCGATCAAAACCTTTAGATCGAGCTCCGAGTCACTCGCCTCCCGCAGCAGAGGTAACTGCATCTGCCGATTGAGAAATCGCTCAACCCGCGCCGGCTCAACCCCCAAAATCATGGGCTGAGTGTAGCCGAAAGTATCGCCTGCTCTAGTTCACTTGGATAGGCACCCACGTGGAATTCAACAGCAGTCCCTCCGGCGCCGCAGGCTATCGACAACGACTGCACTCAGAGCCAGCGCTGGAGGCATTGCTTGAGCAGATCCGACGCATAGGGTTTCGAGATGTAGTCATCCATCCCCGCCGCCAGGCACCGTTCCCTGTCGCCGGCGACGGCGTGGGCGGTGACGGCGACGATCGGCAAGCGCTGACCGCCGACCTGATCTCGACGGATCCGGCGCGTCGCTTCGTATCCGTCGAGCCCCGGCATCTGACAGTCCATCAACACGAGATCCACAGGATTCGATCCGAGGACTTCCAACGCCTGGAGACCGTCGTTTGCGTCCACGCTGGCGTAGCCGAGGTCTTCTAGCAGGTCGCACGCAATCATGCGGTTGATCGCATTGTCATCCACCACCAGAATGAGCTGTTGTCGCCGATCGGGGCCGGTCCCCGGCGGCGCTTTCCCTAGATCTTCCTGCGGCGGCTTTGCCGAGACGGGCGCAGCGACGTCAAAGGGAAGCTCAACCAGGAAAGTGGAGCCCTTTCCCGGCTCACTTTCGACCCGTATCTCGCCGTCCATCAGGTCCACTAGGCGACGACAAATACTCAAGCCGAGTCCGCTCCCGCCGTAGCGTCGGACGGTCGAACTATCGGCCTGCGCGAAGGGCTCGAAGAGCTGTTCGATGGTGCCCGCTTCGATGCCGACGCCCGTATCCACCACGCGAATCGCCAGGCGATGCTGATCCTCTGTCGGCGAATCCAGCCGGTGAATCGAGACCCGGACACCGCCTTCGGCCGTGAACTTGATCGCATTGGAGATCAGGTTGGTGAGGATCTGATGCAGTCGCATCGAGTCTCCGTGGGCCCTCTCGGGCACGCTCGCCCCGACGTGCGAGACGAGCGAGATCCCTTTCGCCGTCGCCCGCGCCTCAAGCATGTGGACAACGGACTCAACGGTCTCCCGCACCGCAAAATCCACGGTGTCGAGCTTCAGCTTGCCGGCCTCGATTCTCGAAAAATCCAACAGGTCATCGATCATCAAGAGCAGGCTCTCCGCCGACGAGCTGATCACACCGATATAGGTCTCGATCTCTTCCTGCATCCGCCGACGGGACATGAGCTCCGCCGCGCCGACGATGCCTGAGATCGGCGTTCGGATTTCATGGCTCATATTCGCCAGGAAGTCCGTCTTGACCCGATTCGCCGCCTCCGCCTTCTTTTCGGCGTGGACCCGGTCCGTGATGTCGACCGTGGTGCCGAGGTACTCCGGAACCCGGCCGTGGCGATCCAATAAGGGAACGGCCCGACCGAGCAACCACACCACCCGTCCGTCTGGTCTCGTGATGCGGTATTCAGCCTCGAACGGTTCGACGTGGGCCAGCGCATGTCGCCAGAGCTCCACGAAGCGCGCGCGATCCTCAGCGTGGAGGCCGCGGAGCCATCCGTCACCGAGGGCCTCGGACGCCGAAAGGCCGGTGAGCTCCTGCCAGCGCGGGTTGACCGCCAGGCATTGGCCGTCGGCCTGCGTCCGAAAAACGCCCACCGGCATCATTTCCGTCAAGGTCCTCGCCTGGATCTCCCGACGCAGGGCCCGGCCGTAAAGCCAGTCGTGGGTGATGACGGCGAAGGCTTGGGCGCACGAGAAGAGCCCTAGAACATAAGGATCCGCGGACGCGTAGGCCGGATAGAAAAACATCGCCAAGCCTATATTTACGGTCAGCGCCGCCGAAAAAGCCACGGCGAGTCGCCAGCCGAAGAAGCTCGCGACGTGGGAGAGCGTCAGAATCCAGAACACCATCAGCAGGGGCCGGCCTTGCGGCACCCACCACGCGATGACCCCGAGCTGGACCACCACCGCCAAGATCTGCATCACCCCGAAACGGTCCATGGAGCTGCCGACCCAGCGCATCCGGAAGCCCAGCAAAAGGCCCCCCTGACACACCGCCGTCAGCGCCAGCAGGGCCAGCCACTCGGACGGCGAGATCGTGACGAGCCCTCCCCCTTGAAAGACGAAGAGGGCGCCGTAAAGGCTCAGGAATCCCAGAGACAGAAGCCAGACCGGCTGCACGCTCTTCTTCCGGCCGAATCGAAAAGTCGATCGATCCACTGCCTCAGACATCGCACACACCGCCGACGAGCCTGGCTTCGAGCACTACTCTCCGCTCCATTCCAAAATCTCTAACACCGTCGTCTATTCGCCTCTTGTTCCTCCCGAAGATCGCGGGATCTGGTCAGGACTCTGGACCAGTGAAAGACTATCGCGCGTCGCGGCGCTCCGACACCCCGACCAGGGCGTCGGTTTCGACCTTCAATCGCACCTCGCCGGACGGAAGCTCGACGTCATAGCGGTATTCGCCGTACCGGAGCCCCGGTGTTGCACACCCAGCCTTCGAGACCCAGCTCGTCGTCGGAAAGCCGTCCTTCTTTGTCGTTCGTTGACACGGCCTACCCTGCTCGAGATCTCAGTCGCCGGCCTTGACGTGGCCGATCACTTCGATCGTGCCGACGATATGGTCGTTGAGCGCTTCTAGGTCCTCGGCCGGGATCCACCACTCCGTGTGGTCTTTCCCACCGACCTGGTGGATCTCGTAGCGGTCCATGAACGCCTTGCTGACTTCAAAACGGGTGACGAAACCTTCGCCCTGGTCCCGGCGGTTCCAGCGCTCGGTGATGTCGAGGGCGTAGGCCTCGTTGGTGACTGGATAGAAAATCGGCTGGTCGGGGAGGCGAGGCGGCCAGCGCTTGAAGCCGGACTGCTCGACGAGCTCCATCTCCGCGCGGCCCGCGGGGCGATAGAGCGTCGTGGTTTCAGGCTGGTCGTTCGTCTTCGGAGCATCGTGTGACATGGGCAAAACCTATTCAGATAACCCGTTCGGGTGACTGGGCCTGGAATTCTATGATGGTCTCGGCTCACCCAAGAATCCAGCATCCACAGGAGTACCCGCCATGAGAGATCCTGAACGCATCGACGAAGTGCTGCGTGACCTCGCTATCGTCTGGCGCAAAGATCCGGATCTGCGCCTCGGCCAGCTGATGATGCTGCTGGTTCGGCCAGAGGCGCCGTCGCCCGAGATGTTCAACATAGAAGACTCCCAGCTCCATAAGCGCATCCGCCGAGCCATCCGCGGCCGGCCCCTCGGTCTTCCCGAGTCGAGCTAAAGACGCCCGCGGCTCGCCGCTACAATGGGAGGGATGGCACCCCAGGAAAACCCCGCGAAAGAAGCGGATTCTCTACCGAACGACCCCTCACCGACCCTGCGCCTGCGGGGGGAGTCGGAGGGTATGGCGCTCTCTTTTGCGCTTGAGGGCACAGAAATGGGCGTGGGTAGCGCCCGCGCCAACGGCATTCGCATCCAAGGTCGCGGCGTATCGCGCCACCACGCGGTGCTGCGCCGCCGAGGAGAGCGCTGGCTGCTCGAGGACCTGGAATCGAAAAACGGGACCTTCGTCAACGGCCAGCGGGTCAGTCGCACCGAACTCCACGTGGACGATCGGCTGCAGATCGGCGACGTCGAGCTGGTGCTCGAGTCGACGGATCCGGACGACGAAGCCCTGGGGCTTGAAATCGACCTGCCGTCGGGCCTCGACTTCGCTTCCCAAGGCCTGCTCACGCGGCCCGACACGTCGATTTTGGGCCTGGGGCGAAAGCGCACGGCCCCGGAGCTGGTGGCCTTTGTCATCGGCTTCACGGACCGGCTGTCGCCGCCGAACCCTGACCCGATGAGCGCCCTCGCCCTGGTCGGCGAAACCCTCGGCGTGCGCGCGGCGGCGTGGCTGGAGTGGCCCGGCGGCCACGGCGCCACGTCGCGGGCGCAGTGGGGCGAGCCGGGCCCGCTGCCGACGGGCGACGAGCTCCGCGGCCTCGCCCTCGAACCCGGCGACTGCGCCACCTGGCGCGGCGCCGGCGAGGCGTGGGGCGCGGTCGCCGGACAGCCCGGCGGCGACGTGGCGGCCCTGCTCCTATGGGGCGACGACGGCGCCCTCGAGTTCGGCCCGCTGCCCGAGCTTCTGCTGCGCCTGCTGCTCGGTTTTGACCGCGACGGCCTCGAGCTCGGCGACCACGAGCCCGCCGGCGCGGCGCCGACGGCGGGGCCGCTGGTCTTCCCGCCGGGCATCGTCGAGGGGCGCTCGAGGTCGATGCGCGGGCTTTATCAGCAGATGGCGCCGCTGGTGCAGGGCGACGTTCCGGTCCTGGTGAGCGGCGAGACCGGCGTCGGCAAGGAGCACCTCGCGAGGACTCTCCATCTCTCTTCGCCGCGGGCCGACGGCCCCTTCGTGGCGCTGAATTGCGCCGCCATCCCCGACGAGCTGCTCGAGGCGGAGCTCTTCGGCATCGGACGCGGCGTCGCCACCGGCGTCAAAGAGCGCCCCGGGAAATTCGCCCAGGCCGAGGGCGGCACGCTCTTCCTCGACGAAATCGGCGACATGCCGCCGACGCTCCAGGCGAAGCTCCTGCGGGCGCTCCAGGAAAAGGAGATTCACCCTCTGGGCGAAGCGCCGAGGCGCATTGACGCGCGGGTGATCTCAGCGACCAATACGGACCTCGCGGAGCGCATGGCGGACGGCCGTTTCCGCGAAGATCTTTATTACCGCATCGCCGGCTACGCCCTCAAGGTGCCGCCACTCCGGGACCGTCGGGAAGACCTGCCGTCCTTGGTCAGCCATTTCACCCGGCGGGCGTCCCAGGAGTCGGGCAAAGCGATCCGCGGCTTCACGGTGAAGGCCCTGCGGGTCCTGAGCCAATACCCCTGGCCCGGCAACGTGCGCCAGCTCGAGCACGAGATCCGGCGCCTGGTTTACCGCTGTCGAACGGGCCAAGCGGTGGATTCCTCGATGATCGCGGAAGACATCACCGGCGCCGAACCGGCCCCGGGGGATCCCCAGCTCGGCGATTCGCTGCACATCGAGGCCCACGTGACGTCGCTGGAGCGGCGATTGATTCGGCGGGCGCTGCGTCGGACCCAGGGCAACCGATCGCAGGCCGCCAAGCTCCTGGGCCTGTCGCGCAATGGCCTAGCGAACCGCATGCGGCGCCTCGAGCTCGATATCTTCGAGACGCCGTCGGACAGCGGCTAATTTGGCGTCGCCCTAGCCCTGACCGGGGATGCAGCTGCCGCCGAGGCAGTCGACATTGTCTCGCGGATCCGTTGGCGGCGGGTTGTACTGCTCTTCCGGGTCTTGCACCCAGCACAGACCGTCCGGCCCGCATCCCGAGTCTTTGAGGAAGAGCAAGCTCGGCCCCGCGACGAAACGCAAGAGTCCCGCGTCGGCGTCGTAGAAGCCGACGACGTCGCCGCGCTTGGCGTCGCCCGAATGGCCCCAGCGAATCGGCCACCGCCCGGCCCCGAGGGCGCCCGACGCCACGGAGCCGTTTTCGGCGACGGTCAAACGTCCGGTCTGGCGGTCGTAGACACCCACGGACTCCCGACCGTCGTCGTTCCAGTCGCCGACCACGGCGAGCGCCGACGGCCCCGATCCGGGCGTCTCGGTGACGCCACCGTCGGCCCAGTGCACGAGGCCGGTCGGTCCGTCGAAGAATCCGATTTCGTCCACGCCTTCGCCGTCGGTGTCCGCGGCGATCGCGTGGGCGCCGGCCGGACCGAGGAGGCTAGACATCGCGCCGCGCCGGTATAGGAAGAGCCGACCGGTGGCCGGGTCGTGGACGCCGATGGTCGACCGGGCGCCGACATCAAGGCGGGCGACGAAAGGCGACCAGCCCGGGCCACCGACCGGCATCGGATGGCGCCGGCAGCGATCCAGGCCGCCGTCGGCGCACAGGGTGAAGGTCGACGTGGTGGCTTCGAACCAGCCGGACTCGATGCCATCGCCGCCCCACCAGCCGGTGACCGGCACGGTGTCGGGGCGGACGACCAGTCGCGCAGTGACTTCGAACGTCTCGCCGTGGTCGGTCCACCGCAGGTTCATCTGGTCCTCCACCTGCACCGGGGCGGGGCGATAGAGCACCTCGCCGTCGCCGAGCTTCGTCTGGCCGACGGCGGCGTCTGAGGACTCGACGGCATCGAGGCCGACGCCGGTCCGCAGCAGGTCAGCCGGGCCGAGGGCCGTCATGCCCTCGGCGGAGACTGCGATGACCGGCTCCGCCGGCGCCTCCAGGGCGGCGGTCAGCGTGAGGCCCACCGCAGCCAAGGCGGCGACTCGGAGCCCTAGTGTCAGTTTCGATTCACGGCGGCATGACGGAGACGAAGACCGAACAGCATCACATAGAAGGGGCATGGCAGCACTCCTGCTTGGGTTGGGAACCGACAGGTTCTGAAAGACTCATCGTGACCGAGGCGAGGGATACCCTGGATTCTAGAGCAAGATGCGGGCCAGCTCGGGCCAGCCGGCGGAATGGCGTCAGGACAGGCCTGTCCAGACGAATCCCACACGCAGGAATGCCCACGCCGTGGGCATTTCGCGCACGGCGTGGGCAGTCGACGGCCGCGGGTCGCCCCGCGGCAGGTCCTGCGGCGGAAGGGCTCCGACTACGGCACGTGGATGCCGTTGGCGTCAGCTTTGAAGTTGCCGCAGTGGTCGTAGGCCCGGGCTTTGAGCGTCGTCACCCCGGATTCGGCGGTCCAGGTCAGCGAGTAAGGCGCCGTGAAATCGGCGCCGATCAGCGAGCCGTCACCGCGCACGAATTGCACCTTCTCGATGCCCTGCGCGTCCGACGCCGACGCCGTCAGCGTCACCGTCTGGCCGGCGGTGAGCGCCGTGCCGTGGCTCGGCGACGTCAGCGTCACCGCGTCGACGACGCCGTCGCAGGTCGGCTCCACCGTGATCGCATGGGCATCGGCCAGGAAGTTGCCACAGGTGTCGTAGGCCCGCGCCTTCACCGTCGTGACGCCCGCCTCGGCGGTCCACGTCACCGAATACGGCGCCGTGAAGTCGGCGCCGATCAAGGTCCCGTCGCCGCGCACGAACTGCACCTTCTCGATGCCCTGGGCGTCCGTCGCCGTCGCCGTGAGGGTTACCGTCTGCCCTTCGGACAGCGTCGCGCCGTGGACCGGCGAGGTCAGGTTCACCATATCCACCGAGCTGTCGCACGTCGGCTCCACCGTGATCGCGTGGGCGTCCGCGCGGAAGTTACCGCAAGTGTCATAGGCCCGTGCTTTGACCGTCGTCACGCCGGCCTCGGCGATCCACGTCAGCGAGTACGGAGCCGTGGTGTCGGCGCCGATCAACGTGCCGTCGCCGCGCACGAATTGCACCTTCTCGATGCCCTGCGCGTCGGACGCCGTCGCCGTCAGCGTCACCGCCTGGCCTTCGGAGATCGACGCGCCTTGGGCCGGCGACGTCAGGTCGATCACGTCCACCGCGGCGTCGCAGCCCGGCGCCACGCTCACCGAGCGGAAAGCGCTGCGTGAATTGTCACAGTCGTCAATCGCCCGCACCTCCAGCTGGTCGACCCCTTCTTGGGCCGTCCAGTCGACGGCGTAGGGGGCCTGGCTATCCACGCCCACCAGCACGCCGGCGGCGTAGAACTGGACCTCGGCGATGCCCTGCGTATCGGAGGCGTTCGCGCGAATCGTCACCGACTCACCGGCGGTTAGGTTCGCGCCGGCGACGGGCGAAGTGAACGCCACCGCGTCGACGACCGCGTCACACCCGGCCCCCACGTGGACCGTATGCTCATCCGCCGTGAATTGACCGCAGCCGTCGTAGACGCGGGCCTTGAGCGTCGACACGCCGGCTTCGACGGTCCACGCCATAGCGTACGGCGGCGTCATATCCGTTCCGATCGGCACGCCGCCGTCCTTTAAGAACTGGACGCGCTCGACGCCGTGGTCGTCGCTGGCGTTAGCCTGCAGCGTCACCGTCTCGCCGACCGTCAGCACTGAGCCGTTCGCCGGCGTTAGTAGATCCACCGTCGGCAGCGCGCCGCCGTCGCATACCTGGACGACGTGGCTCCGCTGGGTCCGATTGCCGCAATTATCGAACGCGCGGGTAAGGATCGTATGGGTGCCGGCGGTGGCCTGCCAGGTCGCCGTGTAAGGCGCGCTCCAGTCGTGGCCGACCGGGGCCCCGTTGACGAAAAAGCGGACGCGCTCGACGCCGTTGGGGTCACTCACCGCGGCCCGCAGGATGTTCTCGCCGGTCGGCACCGTCTCCCCGTTCTGGGGCGTGGCGTCCAAGGCCGGGCCCTGGGTGTCGGCCGAGCAGTCGCCGTCCACCACGTCGAACGGCACCTCCACATAGGCCGGCACCGGATGGGTCGGGTGCTGGTCGACGGCGAACGCCGACACCGTATGACGACCCACCGACAGGCCCGTCGTCGGCAGCTCGGCGACGAAGGTCTGGCCGTCCGTCGTGAGACTCAGCGCCTCGACCGTCACCTCGTTGATTTGGAAGCCCAGGTTCTCAAAGCCCTGGTCGTCCGTGACCTGACCGCTCACGGTCAAGCGCGTGCCGGCGGCGAGCTCCGGAATGGTGGAACCCGAGCCCATCGGCACACTTAGGCGCAGGGTCGGGCCGCTGTAATTTGACGTCTGTCCGCCGGAGCTGACGGAGCGGTTCTGCGACCCGAACGCGCCACCGCCGCCGGTGTTTAAGCCTTCCGTTCCAACCTCGTCCGAGCAGGTGATCGACAAGGTCCAGACTTCGTAATACGACGGAATCTGCGTCTCCGTATCGGTCCAATATCCTTCGTCGTTCTGGAGCCAGGTCTCGTCGCAATCGTCGAACCATTCTCGCAAGTCACTGTCACAGTCCATGAATTCGCAGACGTTCGGGCGGTCTTCACTGCGACACGTCAGCTGCACCGGCGCCATGCCCGCCGACACCTCGGGGGACGGCTGGTTGGGGTAGCACGCGAGGTTCTGCGGCGCATTGAAGTCAAAGTCGACCCGCCAGCCGATCGGCACCGCCGTCGGGAAAGTCAGGTTAAAAGTCTCGCTCTGGCCGGCCTCAACCGACGGGCGCTCGAGGGCCACCACCGAGAAGGTCGAGCCGCCGCCGCCCTGCGGGTAGGCGTGCATGCGCACCTCCACCGGACCGAGGGCCTGACCGTCAAAGCCGGGGCCGCTCACCGAGTGGATGCGGAGCGTCGCCGGCACCGGCACGCTCAGGCCGCTGTCGTCGTCGGAGCACGTGACGTCCAGCACCAGGTCTTGGCCTTCGACGACGCCCTGCCTCGGCAGACAATTCGGGCTCGGAGCGCCGGTCGCCGGGTCGAGGGCTACGAGATCCACCGTCGACTCGTCGGGGATCCGGTCGGCGAATTGAAAGAGCGCTCCCGCAGGATCGCCGATCGAAGTCACCGCCTGGGTCTGCTCGCCGCTCTCCTCACCCTGGGAATAGCTGAGCTGCAGGTTGACCGCGTCGCCGACGCCGAGGCCGGTGACCCGACCCTTGACCTTGAATATCTTCACGCAGGCCGGGCACTGGTAGTTGACGTACGCCTTGAAGGTCGTCGCTTCCACATCATTCGTCTCCAGGGAGAAGTCGGCTTCGAGGATCTTGGTCCCTGCAAATTGTGGCGACAGGGTGAGGGACATGCCGATGTTGGCGCCGGCGCAGCGACACAGCGGCAAGAGGTCGCAACCCTTGATCCAGAAACCCATCGCGGCCGACGCCCAGGCCGTCGATCCGTCGGTCGCTATCCGCGGTTCGCTATCCCATTCCGCCACCCGAGACATGCTGTGGCAGGTGAGCAGCTCCCACGGACCGCGTTCGAAAATATCCGGACGGATGTCGACAATGGCCCCCGCGCTCGTACAGTCCTCTTGACAGGAGCACCTCACGCCAAAGGTCGCTTCAATGCCGTGACCCCACCTCGGATTCCAGGTGAAGTGGTGCTGAGTGTCCTTAAAGGTCAGAACGCCGTCGCCCGAGTTCAGAGTTCCGTTGGTCACGACCTTGGCCGGATCGAGCTCGCTGAAGCTCAACTCTTCGGAACTCGGGCGACAGACCTGAGCGCTCGTCTCCCCGCTATTCGAATCAGGACCGGTGCCCTCCGAAGCCCCCGGCGACGGGTTCGGGAAGGGGGCGGGCGCCTGGATGAGCGCTTCCGGGGTCTCCTTCGCGACGAGCAGATAATTCAGCTCGTCGACGCCGTCGAGCATTTCGTCGACGAGGAAGTAAGAGAGCTTTCCCGAGCGCTTCTCGCGATACCAAATGACAAAGGCTCGGTACGCCAGCGGCTCATCGTCCCAGAAGCCCGAAATGCGGTACGGATCGACGGCGACGGGAATGAGCGGATTTCCTGGCGCACTGGACATCTGACCGAATTCTTGAACCATCTGCTCGAAGTTTCCGGCGTAGGCCTCCCAACGCTGGGGGATGGCGGCCCGATCCTCATCCGTCAAAGCCTGGGCCTCCGGATGAAAGTCGATCTTGACCTCCGCTCCGCCGGTATTCGGCTGCAGCTGGAGACGGAGACGACGGTTGAGGTCCAGCGTCAGCACCTCCGGCAGGGTCAGCCCTTCCCACTTCGACCTCGGCACGGTCGAGTAGTCCATGACCTGAATGTCGAAGGGACCCGCGTGGGTTTCATTGATCATTTCGACGTAGAGCGCGTAGTGCTCTTGGACGGCGATCTCGCGTTCCGCGAGGCTCGACTGCGCCCAGGCGACATGGGGCAGGAGAAGCACAACGACGCAACCGAGCGCCCACAGTTGAAAACGCCCGAGTGACGACTTCAGGGGCGGCCGAGACAAGCTGTTTTTCGGTTCTTCAAACACGGTAGACAAACCTCCGGCGACTCGCCGCCGGCCGTCCGGCGGCGAGGGTTTGAAGATGGCGGCGGGGGCCCTGCCCAGGGGGATGTCAGTTCAGCGGCCGATGTAGCAAGCAACGTGGCCCGGGCGCTCCTCGGCGGCCAAAGCC
>JBCDKB010000203.1:0-14202 GCA_038747035.1 Acidobacteriota bacterium
AAGCCGACCACCAAGTGGCGGCCGCGCAGGATAAGGTAGAGCACGAGCGCCGGCGCCAGCAGCATGGGCAGGCCGCGGGGTGACGACGGCGCGGCCGCCGCCTCCGGGGCGCTCGACGCCGCGCCGCCCCACACCGCGAAGACGCCGATCGCCAGCGCCGCCGCCGGCAGGGCGTAGCGCATCCGCGAGCGCACGACCTCGCGCATCTCAGCCTTTTGGGACAACGAGGAAGCGATCGTAGTGTCCGACACCGGCGAAATATTGTCGCCGAAGGTGGCGCCGCCGAGGATCGCCCCCATCAGGAAGACCGGGTCCGCCCCGAGGGCCCCGCCCGGCGGGTAAAGCAGAGGGGCGCACAGGATCACGGTGCCGAGGCTGGTGCCCGTGGACGTCGACACCACGGCGCAGATCAAGAACGCCGCGACGGTGAAACCCGAACCCTGCACTCCGAGGGCGTCGGCGCACCACACCAGGGCCTCGACGAAGCCACTCTTGGCCATCAAGGCGCCGAGCACGCCGGCGAGCAGCCAGGCCACGACCATGATCATCACCATGCGACGACTCATGCCGTCGAGCATGGATTCCGCCCACGCCGATCGGTCCTTGGCGAGCAGCATGCCGACGAAGAGGGCGGCCACCAGCATCGGCCAGAAGCCGCGCTCGTCGGGCGCGCCCGCGGCCGCCAGCCAGGCGACGCCGGCGAGGAAGACACCGAGCGGCGCCAGGGCGCCGATCGCGCCGCCGCGAAATTCCAAAAGCTGCGGGGAGCTCATAGCACCCGATCATAACGCTCCGGCGGGCTGCTCCCCTGGGGCCCCCTCCGCCACCTCGAAGCTAGCGGCGCTCCTGGACCACCAAGCTCTGGGCGCTACGCCCGAAGACTCCTCGGGCGTCCCGCAAACGCGCCTCGGAAAGACCGGCGCCGCCGTCACCCGCGAAAGAACGAATATCGAGTCCGACCCAACCCGCTTGGGGCCGTCGGCCGAAATAGGCGCTCAGATCCGGGTTGATATAAGTCGCCTCCATCGGGTCCACCGGCGGCCCCATGCCGCTTTCGGCGTCGGCGAGGATCAGCGCGTGGGCTTCCGGGGACGTCTCGCGTCCGGCGATGAGCGGCACCCGCGAGCGGGCCCAGCAGCGGATCTTGGGTTGGCCCCAGGGCGGATCGACGAGTCGCACGTCGACGGCGGTCTGGTAGCCCACGTCCCACACGAAGAAGGGAAAGAGGAAGGGCGACAGCGTCTCCGGATCCACCCAGGGATCGCCGAAAGACTCAACCTCCCTCGGCTGATCCCGGATAAAGAGCGCCGTCGCGTCCATGACGGGCCGATCGGCGTAGAGCCGGGCCCGACGCCGGCGCACGGTCCGCCCTTCCGTGACCTCTTCGACCTCCACCCGCAGCGGCGCGATCGGCACCGGCCGCAAGAATTCGAGGGTCACGCGGGCGAGGGCCATACCCTCGACACCGTCCATCATCGCCGTCGCCAGCAGGGCCGAGGGCGGGCCGCCGTGCTGAAATCGCTCGTCCCAAGGCCCCCGCGTCAAGACCGTCGACCGGTAGGTGTCGCCGTCCGGAACGAAAAAGGACTCGGCGGGGAGCGGCTCTTCCG
This sequence comes from Acidobacteriota bacterium, assembly GCA_038747035.1. GTDB lineage: Bacteria > Acidobacteriota > Thermoanaerobaculia > Multivoradales > J023 > JAUIJL01. The sequence continues at coordinate 1,611 of JBCDKB010000203.1, forward strand.
GCGCTCGGCCGTCGGTCTGACCTGCGGCTGGACTCACCATGGTTCGTGCTCCGGCTCGGGGTCGATCCCGAGGCCATCGGCGATGCGGTTGTAATACGCAAAGAGCGCCGTGACCTGGGCAATATCGTGGATGGCGACGTCGCTAAAACCCACCTCCCGCAGCGCCTGGATGTCCGACTCCCGCATGTCTCCAGGGGTCCGCGTCAGGCGAGCCGTGTACTCGAGCATGGCCCGGTCAGCGGCGGTGAGGTCCGCGTCTCGGAAGTCGCCGCCGATGGCCTCGACAAACGCGTCGCGACCGGCTTCATCGTCGGGGATCTCAGCCCGGAGATCCTCTGCGTGGCTCTGCGTTCAGTAATGGCAGTGGTTAAGCCGCGATACGACCGTGGCGATCATTTCCCGCTGGCGCCGGCTGAGCGGGCTCTTCGGCGAGTACATGACCTCGGTATAGAGCTGGGTCGACGCCCGCAGGACTTCAGGCCGCGGACTTTGTATCTGCACGACGTTGAAGACCTTGCCGGCGCGCTTGATCGCGGCGTCGTAGAGGCGCCGCAGCAGCCCCTCGGCGTTTTCGGGTCGGGTCACTTCAATCCAAGGCATCACTACACCTCGCAGGGTCGCCGTCGACGGTCGCGGCGCGGGAAAGTCAAAGGCGATCGGAGACTCTGAGTCTACCTCCCCGACGCTACTCCGACGGCGCCACGCTCGGTCGGCGAATGCCGAGGTTTGAGATTTTCTGGTGCAAGTAAGTCCGCTGGATATCGAGCAGGCGCGCCGCGGCGGCGACGTTCCAGCGGGTGCGCTGGAGCACGCTCTCGATGAACTCCTTCTCGCACTGGGTCTTGAAGTCTTTGAGCGACAGGGTCGGCGCATTGGGGCCGAGTCGCACCAAGCCCGTTTCGCCGAGGTGCTCGGTCGGCGCGTCGTCGAGGATCGACGACGGAAGATCGTCGAGCGTCACCGGATCGCCGCCGAAAACCACCAGCCGTTCGCACAGGTTCTTCAACTCCCGCACGTTGCCGGTGAAGCGGTAGCGCTCGAGGGTATCGAGCACGGCTTCCTCGACCGCCTTCGGACGCTGGCGATGGCGCTTGGTGAAGCTGTCGAAGAAGTGCGTGAAGAGCAGGCGGATATCGCCGCCCCGTTCGCGCAGCGGCGGCACCTCGAGCGGCAGCGCCGCGAGGCGGAAGTACAGATCCTCGCGGAATTCATTCTCCCGCACCGCCGATTCCAGGTCTTGGTGGGTCGCGGCGATCACCCGCACGTCGACGTGCCGGTCCCGCGTTTCGCCGATCCGCCGCACCTGTCCATCCTCCAACACCCGCAGCAGGCGGGACTGGAGCGCGTAGTCCATATCGCCGATCTCGTCGAGAAAGAGCGTGCCGCCGTCGGCCTCCTCGAAGAGCCCCGGCTTCGCGCTGCGGGCGTCGGTGAAGGCCCCTTTCGCGTGGCCGAAGAGCTCGTCTTCGATCAGGTGCGCCGGGATCGCCGCGCAGTTAATTTTGATGAAGGGCGCCGAGGATCTCGGACTATTTTCGTGGATCGCCGCCGCCACCAGCTCTTTGCCGGTGCCGCTCTCCCCCAGGATCAGGACGCGGGCGTCGGTGGGCGCCGCTTTTTGGATCTTCTCCCGCAGCGCCACCACCCCCGCCGACTCCCCGAGGATCGCCGACGACGCGCCGAGCTCGCTGCGCAGGGTCTCGACCTCGCGGCGCAGGGCCACGTTCTCCAGGGCGTTGCGCATGGACTGCAGCAGCCGCTCCCGGCTGAAGGGCTTCTCGATGAAGTCGTGCACGCCGAGGCGCAAGGCTTCGACCGTCTCGGTGATCGACGCCTCGCCCGACACGATCACAGTCGGCGGCAATCGCTTTTCGCTCACCAGCTGCTTGATGAGCTCGATGCCCGAGAGCCCGGGCAGCCGAACGTCGCAAAGCATCAAATGCGGCGTCGGATGCTCGTCAAGAAATTTCAAGGCCAACTCGGCGCGGTCCACGGCCTCGGGCTCGTAGCCTTCTTCCCGTAGCAGGAAGAGCATATTGGCGCGGATCTTCGTGTCGTCTTCGACAATCAAAATCTGCTTCATTTGGGATCCATACGCACGGCGATCAGGGGAGTTGTGCACGGCAAGTCTTTCAGGCCAGTCATTCGGGCGTGGTCTCTAGGAGAACGAGTGAGAACAGCTGAGAACGAGCTCAACCCGAGGGTACCGGAGGCTGTGGAACAGGAACCGAGAGTCGAAAAGTCGCCCCGGTCGCCCCGGTCCCGGCACCGTCGCCAGGTTCCGCCGCGCTTCCATCCGCACCGGCGGGCCGCAACTCCAGGTCTCCGCCGTGGTCGAGCATGATCTTTCGGCAGATCGCCAACCCCAAGCCCATGCCCTCGCCGATACCGCGGGTCGTGACGTAGGGCTCGAAAAGCCGCGCCCGCAGCTCCGACGGCACGCCCGGGCCGTCGTCCGCCACTTCCAGCCACACCTGGTCGCCGGAGCAGCCGGTGCGCAGGACGACCTGCCCGCGCCGTCGGCTGTCGAGGGCGTGGGCGCTGTTGTCGCACAGGTTCACCAGCACCTGCCGCAGCATGTCGCGGTCCGCGTCGACCCTCGGCAGCTCGCCTCCGGCTTGATGCTCGAGGTCGAGCTGGGGCCAGGCGCCTTCGAACGTGCCCACGAAGTCGCTCGCGAGCCGATCGAGGTCGACGCTGCGCAGGCTCGGACGCGGCAGGCGGGCGAAGGACGTGAACTCCTGGGTAAAACGGCCCAGGCGGTCGAGCTCGTGGCGGACGCCGTCCGCCGCCTGACGCGCCGGCTCCGCTCCGTCTTCACAGCGCCGGAGGAGCCCTTGCAATCGCTCGAGCTCCAGGCGGGCGCCGGTGAGCGGGGTCTTCATCTCGTGGGCGTGCCGCCGGGCCGCTTCTTGCCACGCCGACAGGTTCTCGAGCGAGCGCAGGCGCCGGCGATCCCTCGCCATACGCCGCGACGTTTCTTCCACCATGCGAGCGATGCGTCCGATGACGTCGCCGCCGCGCTCTCCAAGCACGAGGTCGGTCTGTCCCGCGGCGAGGTCACCGAGGGCGTGCCCCAAATGCTCGAGACGCTTCTCGTCGCGGCGCTGGCGCAGGACCAAGAAGCCGACGGTGAGCGTGATCGTCGACAGGAAGAGTCCGAGCAGAACCGCCTCGTATCTGCGCGATAGCGCGTCCCGATTGTGCTCGAGCACCCGCAGGCGCTGGAGCAGCTTCTGGATCTCGCCAAAATGGCGGCGATAAACCGCCTCGTCGTCCGGCCTCGACTCGGCCAGGGTCTTCTGGTCTTCGAGGCTGCGTTCGAGCAGCGCCAAGGCCTCCGGATGCAGGGCAAAGGCGAACCACGCACCCGACATCTGGCGCTGGAAGGCGTCAAAAAGTAGCGCGGCGAGGGCGACCATCACCAAGGCCGCCACCAGCGGCGCGCGCAGCCGACTCACCGAGACATCACCTCGACCTGCCAGCTGTAGCTCAAGATCGCCCGCCTACCGATCGAGGTCGCGAGCAGCAGGTTGAAGACCTCCTCGAGGGCCTGGGAGCGGTCTTCTGACGCGCGGGCCGTTTGCTCGGCGCCGCCGTCGCTATCCATCGATTCGGAGAACCAGCGCTGTGTATCTCGCTGCTCGCCGCGGGAGAACGGGATGACGTCGAGCTCCACCCGCCAGCGGCCAGCTCCGGGGTCGGCGCCGGGGGCGGTGGCCACGAGGTCGAGGGCGCGCCACGCCGCGGTGAGGGCCGCGTCGGATTCGAGGGTCTTATGCACTTCACCGCCATCGCGCCCCAAAGCATGCAAGAAGTAGACCTCGTCCCACGGCTCGTAGCGAATTTCCACCCGCGCCGCCCCCCGCAGGTCGGCGCCGGCGCCCGATCGTCCAGTGAGGCGGAAGACGAAGGTGGTCGTCAGGCCGCTCGAGAGCTGGGCTTTGATCTCCTCGTCGCCGAGCACCGGCGGCGGCATCTCGAGGCGCAGGACGCCGGCTTGGCGCACCACCCGCGGCGCCGGCGGATCGGCGTAGAGCGGCGTGCCGAGGCCGATCGACGCCGCCAGGCACAGCGCCGTCCATCGTCGGACGCGGACGCGGGCGCGGTCCCGCCACCGCCGGTTCAAAAGCCCTCCCCGAGGTCGAGGATCTGGATGCTGAAGCGGAAGAGCCCCCACGCGTTGCGGAAGACGAGCGACGTCGTAATGCTTTTGCGGTAGAGCGGATTCTCAGCCAGGTCGAGGGCCGGCTCCGTACGGTCGTAGCCGAACTCCAGGCGGTTTTCGAGCCGGAAGTCGCCGACTTTGCGGGTCAGCTCCCGGGACCAGAGCTCCGACGACACCTGGATGATGAACTGGCTCTCGAAGACGTCCAAGTCCGCCGCTTCGACCAGCCGCAGGGTATTGGGTCGACAGGAGAGGTCGAGGGCCGGGCATTCGCGGGACTCGACGACGGGCAGATTTTCGACGTCGGCCTGGCCCGCGGCGAGGCGCGCCGAGAGTGTCAGCGTATGGCGGCGGGTGATCGGCCAATGTTGGGTCAAAGTCCCCGAGACCCGCCACTGCTGACTCTTGAACGGCGGTAGGCTGGGGCCGAGGCCCGGCGGCAGCTCGATGGCGCGGGAGCGATTGAAGAGCTGCGACTCAGGCACCACCAGATCGGATTCGAGGCGCTCATAATCAAAGCCCGCGACGAAGGTGAGCCCCCGCGACGGGAAGACCGGATCGTCGGTCGAGTCGTAGAGCAGCGAGAGCTCGGCGGTGTCTTGGATCAGGTCCAGATATTCGAGCGTGCCCCGGGGTCCGTCGAGACCGAGCAGATTGCGACGCTCCCCCGCTTCGCTGTAGGTCCGCGTGAGGCGCAGGCTCAAGCTCGTGCGCTGGGACAGCGGCACGCCGAGCGACGCTTGGGCCTGGCGCGAGTCTTCCTGGTTCTGCCAGGACGAAAAAGTAGGGTCGAGGCCGAGGGCGAAGACCTGGGTGGCGCAGCAGCCGCCGGCGGTCAAGCCCAGGTTGAAGACGATCCGTCGATCGAAGAGGTTGTACCGGGTGTAGCCGACCTGGGCGCCCCGGCTGCCGCCGGAGAGCGAGGCGAAGAAGACGTTATAGCGCCCGGCGAAGAGGCGGATTCCCGCCAGCGGGTTCGAGGCGATGGTCCAGTCGTCGGCGATCGGATTGTCGAACGCGATCGAGTTCGTAAACAGGGTGAAGACCCCGTCTTCGCCGAAGAACCAGCGCTTGATCTCTTCGACGTGGATCACCAGGCCGTAGCGCCCGCGTTCGCTGCCGCGTTCGATCACGAAGGTCGCATCGAGCACGAAAGGCAAACGCTGCACCCGAAAGGCCGCCTGCTGCAGCTCGGACTCGATGTATTCGAAGCCCGGCTCGAGCAAAGACTCGGCGATGATCAGCTCCGCACTCGCGCGCTCCAAGCCTTCGACCCGCACGGATTCGATAAAGAAGGTCGGGTCGAGGACTTGGGCGTCGACCGGTCCGGCTCCGAGGAAACCGAGGACCACGCAGACGGCCATCGCCACCGCCGCAGCTTGGTGCGCGGGGCGGCGGCGGACGACGCGACGGACGGGGCGGTGCGTGGCGAATCGAATCACGGGCAGTCTCCGGGGGCTGATCTTGTCGTGAAAAGCAAGCCGGATGCCAGCGTCGGCGGTCAGCGACGACGGATCCTTCGCCCCCCTGCGACTTCGACGGCGACTAAATATCCGCACACTCGGCGCCGGAGTGTCGACTCTGGCTGACGCTCGGGAGCCCGGGCCGCGCCGCCATCGAAGCGCCACATTTCCCCGCACTTCTCAGGTTAAGCTTGCCGCGGCGCGGCGCCCACGACCGCCCTCCCCCTCCTCAAACGCTCTCGTCCCAGGACGTTATTTATGTACGCAACCCCCCCTCGCCGCCGGCGGCGTTTCCCGCTCCTCATCCTCTCGCTCCTGCTTGCGCTGGCCGCCTGGACCGGCGTCCAGCGGGGACCGGCGCCTGAGATCACGCTCCGGACCGACCTGCCCGCCATCGGCCCGGCGACGGCGGTCACCGTGGAGGTGCGCGAGGCCAAACGCGGCGCACCGAGCTTCACGGTCGACGCCCTCCAGGGCCAAACGCCCCTCGCGACGGTGCGCAGCGACCAACCTACGCCGCGCCCGCCGTGGGCCCTCTGGCAGTCCGTCAGCGAATCGGCCACCGCCTCCCTGCGCCTCGGGAGCGAGCACCAGGAGTCGCTCAAGAGCGGGCCCGTCACGGTGCGGGTGACCACGGAGCGAGCCGGCACCTGGCTGCGGTCGCCGGCGACGGTGAGGCAGGAATTTGAGTTGACCGCCCAGCTCACGCCGCCGACGGTGCAGCTCGTCTCGAGAAATCCCGGGGTCCGCCAGGGCGGCGCCGGGGCCGTGGTTTACGAAGTCGGAGAGGGCGCCGTCGCCCACGGCGTCCGCGTCGGCGAGCTCGACGTCGCCGGCTACGCGCTGCCGGGTGCCGACGGCGAGCACTTCGCCCTCTACGGCGTACCCTACGATCTGGAAGATTCGACGGATATCCAGCTCTTCGCCGTCGATGAGCTCGGCAACCGCGCGGAAACCCGGTTCGTCGCCCGATTCGATCGACGCCCCGCCAAGGTCGACACCATCCGCCTCTCGGACGGCTTCTTTGAAAACGTCGTGCCGGAGATCCAGAAGAACACCCCCGACCTCCAGCTGAGCGGCGACCTGCTCCAGGACTACCTGACGATCAATCGAGACCTCCGGCGCCAGAACGCCCGCGATCTGAGCGAGCTCCGCCGACGTTCGAAGCCCGAGCGACTGTGGACGGGGCCCTTCCTCCAACTGCCGTCCAGCCGCGTCATGGCGGGCTTCGCCGAGCGTCGGGCCTATCTGTATGACGGAGAAGCGGTGGACGAGCAGACCCACCTCGGCCATGACCTCGCCTCGGTGCGCCAGGCTCCGGTGCCGGCGTCAAACGCCGGCGTCGTGGTGCTCGCCAGGTACTTCGGCATCTACGGCGAGACCGTCGTCGTCGACCACGGCTACGGTCTGTTCACGCTCTATTCCCATCTTTCGAGTCTCGCCGTGGCCGAGGGCGACGCCGTCGAAAGGGGCCAGAACCTCGGCCGGACCGGGGTGACGGGGCTCTCCGGCGGTGATCACCTCCATTTCTCCGTGATGGTGGGCGGCGTCATGGTCGACCCCCTCGAGTGGTGGGACCGCCGCTGGATCGAAACGCGAATCACCGCGTCCCTCGGCGACGCTTTCGAGCTCGCCCGCTAACCGGTCGGACTCAGTCGTCGAGCAGGTCGATGTCGAGTCGGGCCGGACCGCCCAGCTCGACCCGACGCTCCGCCGCCGGCCCGTCGACTTCGACCGTCACCACGGCCGGGCCGGCGGGCAATCCGCCCACGGCGTAGCGCCCGTCGGCGCCGGTTCGCAGGCGGGTTACGAGGCCGAAGGCGTCGACGACCACCAGCACGACGCCCGGGACCGGGTTGTCGCCGGCCCGCACCTGGCCGGCGAGGGTCAGACCCGACGCAAAATCCAGGTCGAGGGTCGCCGTCGGCGGATCGGCCTCGAAACTCACTTCGCCGACGGCCCGTCGTCCGGTCCCCGGAATCGACGCCACGACCCGCCAGCGCCCGATCGCCAGGCGGTCGATCTCGTATGCCCCGTCGGCGTCAACGCGGATGCGGGACCGGGTGTAGATGGCTCGCTCGCCGTGGGCCGTCACCTGCACCCGCGGAAGATCGACGGTGTCGACGCCGAGGACCCGGCCGCGGAGCAGGGCCCCTTCCCGGACGACGACCTGGAGCGCCGGCTCGGGGGTCTCCGGATCGCCGTCCACCGTCACCGGACCGGGGTCTTCCGCCAAGGCCACCGGCACGCCGACCCGGCGCGGCGAGAAGGCGGTTTGCAGCCCGTAGGTGCCGGCGGCGACCCGCTCAAATCGGAAGGCGCCGCCGACCTCCGATGACGCGGAGGCCTCCCCCGCCGGACCCCGGAGCTTCAGCCGGACCCCGGGAACGCCGGCGCCCGACGGGTCGACGACGACCCCTTCGATCGGCTCGCCGGGGGCATCGAGCACGAGCGTCAACTCCAGATCCGACGTCACGTCGATCGCTTCTTCGACCTGGAGCCATCCTTGGTTGACTTCAAGGTTCCAAGCCCCTTCGGCGAGGCCTTTGAGCTCGAAACGTCCGTTGCCCCGGGTCACCGACACCGGCGATCGGTCGAGGCCGAAGCGCGCCGCGACCACTTCGGACGGACGGCGGGCCCGGACCGCTGCGGACGGCAGCGGCACGCCGTCGCGGTCCACCACGGTGCCGGCCACCGTGAAGCCCCCTTCGACGACAAGCTCCAGGTCGTCGCGGTCGCCGGTCACCGTGAGGACCTGTCGCTGGGTCGGCCGCTGCACTCCCCGAACCCACACTTCGACCTCGCCGAGCACCACGTCCGCGATCGAAAAGGTACCGTCTTCCCGGGCCTGCACCTTCCGCCGGCTCGCCGCGTCGATCGAGAAGGGGCGGCGGAGGAAGATCTCGGCGCGGGGCACGGGCTCACCCTCCGGCGTGATCACGCGGCCCGAGAGCGTCGCCGCCCGATCGAGGCGGATGACCACGTCATCGCGGGGCGCCTCGAGACTCGGAGCGTGCCGACGGCCGAAGCCCTCGCGCTCGACGATGAGCGACACCACGGCGCCGCGGTGTAGGCCGTCCACCGAGAATCGGCCGTCGGCGTCGCTGCGGGCCGCCGGTTCGCGAAAGCGCAGGTAGCGATCGAGATTGTCGAACCGTTCAAAATCCGGCGGGTAGACATAGATCTCCGCGTCGGCGACGGGCGTTTCGGGCTCGACACCGGTGACCACGCGGCCTGCGAAGGGTGCGGAGCTTTCGAGCACCAGGTCGCCGAGGTCGAAACGCCCGTCGTCACCGTGGACCGCCAAGCCCTCGAGCCGCAGCCGCGCGAAGCCGGTCCGCGAGACGAGCACGTCCAAAAGCCCGTCGACCGTCAGGCGGGCGGCGAAGCGTCCGTCGGCGACGGTCTCGAGCTCGACCCCCTCGTCATCATCCCCGACCACGGCCGGCGTCCCCCGGCGCAACACCGAACCGTCGAGCGTGACCAGGGCCCCCGGTAGCGACTCGCCGTCTTCCGTCACCACGCGCCCGACGAGCAGCGGGGCGGCGTCGAGCACCAGCTGGACGCCCCGTCGCTGCTCGAAATCGGCGAGCGGCTCGAGGGTGGTCTCGAGCCGCCGCAGGTCGTCGCGGCTGAGGCCTAGATGGACGTCCTCCCCCGGCACCAGGGTGGGGAGATGGAAACGTCCCGAGGCGTCCGACCAGATCTGCTGGCGGCGGCGGCCGGCCGCAACGGCGATTTCGACGTCGGCCAAGCCGAGGCCCGACGCGTTGACGACGCGGCCGCTCACCGACGCCGCCGGGCGCAGGCTGAAGGTCCGAAGGTCCCCCGCTTCCCCAGACCCTTGGGGCGGCTCATCCCCGAGGTCGACGGAAAGCGGCAGGTAGCCCGGGGCCACGATCTCTACGCGCTCGCTGGACGCCGGATTATCAGCCCCCGCCGGAGGCAAAAAGATCTCGAATGCTCCGGCGGCGTCGCTTCGAGCGAGGAGCGGACGGAGCCGGGCCGCGAGCACCCAGGCCCCGGCGATGGCCCGGCCGTCCTCGGCATCAGCCAGCCGGACGTCGACCGCGCGCTGGGGTCGGAGGACCAGCTGTCGATCCTCGAGCTCCACCCGCTGGCGGCGACCGTCGCCGAGCCTCACCACGCCGGAGACCGGCTCGAGGGCGGCGGCGGCGGGCAGCCGCCCGGCTTCGTCCGACGGTCCGAGTCGCCACATCCCCGGTTCGACGGAGAAGAAAGCGTCGGCCCGCGGCAGCGAAGGGTCAGGACGCACCAGGGTCCAGCGCTGAGCCCCGAGCTCGGGGAGCTGGGCGCTCCACAGGACGGAAACCTCCGGGGGCGGGGCGTGTGGAGCCTGCCCGGACTCGTCGGTCGGGGGCTCGGCCGCCGTCACACCGGGGCCTGAAGTCCAGCGTCCGCCCGGGCCGAGGGCCGAGAGGTCGAGGGTTTCGCGGGCCCCGACGGCGAGGGTCGCCAGTCCGAATTCATCGGTGCGGGTCGAACGGACCGCCGGCCGCCACCGGGGCTGTCCACCCCAGCGTCCGGCCGGCGACGCGGGCACCGCCCGCACCGCGGCGCCGGCCTGGGCCGAACCGTCGGCCGCCGTCACCCGGACGGTCCGCTGCGAGGCGGGCGTAATCGTGAGCGGTCGAAGGACGCGGGGGCCGAGCAGCGGACGCAGCCGCATCTCCATCGGGACCGCCCCCGGAACCAGGACGCGCACCCGCCAGAGGCCCGGCTCCGGGGCGGCGACCGTGAAGCGACCGTCGCGCAGAGCGGCCTCCGCCAGCGCCGGTTCGAAGGGCCCCTCCCCGAGGCGGCGCAGCTCCACGGCGCCCTCCGCCACGGGCTCGCCGCCGACGTCCAGGACGCGCCCGGAAATGGGCACGGCGTGGGCCGACACCGACATCGCCGCCGCCGCGCACAGCGTCGCTAGGGTGAGGACGGCGCTTCTTGCCGATAGACCTCGACGAACGCCGCTGACGATCCGCCGACGGAGCCGCAAGGGCTCTTGCGCCGCCGTCCGCCGCAGGTGCCTCGATGCGCTAACCATCGCGACCTGCCGCCCCGCCACCCCGCTACCACTCCGAGGGCGGCGGCACGATGACCTCATCGAGGCCGCTGACATCGGCGCTCCTTACCGTCCCCGGACCGAGGTCTTCAAGCGGCACCAGAAGCGGCCGGCACTCGGGGGTCCAGGCGAGCAGGAATCCGGGGCGCCCCAGGCCGGCGGCGACGCCGGCGTTGATCTCGACCGTCAAATGGTTCGCCCACAGGATGTCGTCGGAGAGGTCCGGCCGATTGTTGGGGCGACCGAAGACCCAGCCGCGGGTCGGCGGGTAGAGGCAGTAGGGGACCCAGGTGTCGTTGACGAAGATCACCGCGCGGTCGACGTCGAGCGCCGCCGCCGCGTCATAGGGCTGGGCGATGTTCTGCAGCATCCGGTCTAGCCCCTCCGCCCGCGTCGGCACGTAGCCGAGCCACGCCACCAGCACCAAGGACGCCGCCACCGCCAGCGGCAGCGGCTGGTGACGCCCCTGCGGAAAATCGCGGAGTCGAGCCGTCATCCGGGCGAGGCCGAGCACCGTCAGGATCAAGACCGGCCAAGCCAGCTCGATGAAATGCATCGGCGCAAAGGCGTCGATGCCGATATTGCCGACGGCGACGTGGGAGAGCACGAAAGTCGCGATCGACCACGCCATCAGTCGACTCAACAGGCCGCGCCCGGCGAAGGCGATGAAGAGGAAGGACGTCACCCAGCCGAAGAGGGCCGTATTCAGGCGCAGCAAGCCCCCGGCATTCATCGCCAGCGAGCGTTCCGAACCCAGCCACGCCATCTCGTGCTCTTCCGGACGCGGCTCCCCGCCCCAGATCGAGAAGCGGAAGTCGTTCGATCGGGAATACTCCAAGTAGCGATCGTAGGCCACCGTCGTGATCGAGCCGTTCTGGGCCCAGTTCACCGCCAAGAAGAGACCCGCCAGCGCGGCGGCCGGCAGCGCAAAGGCCAACACCCGACGCCAGCGGCGGGGGCGCAATTCTCGGACCGCCCACACCACCAGCCACGGCACGCCGATGCCCAGGGCCGAGAGCGGCCGGACCCAAAACGCGACGCAGAACGCCACCGCCGCGGCGGCGTGGTAAGTCGCGCCGGCGTCGTCGTCCCGCCCGCGCACGATCCACCATGAAAACCAGGCGAGCGCGCACAGGCACGAGGTGTGGGAAAGCTCGGTGGCGGCGAGCAGCAGGAGCATCGGCGAGCTCAGGTAGAGCACCACGCCCACCCGCGCCCAGCCGACGCCGAGCTCGCGGCGCAGCAAGAAGTAGATCGGCGGCAGAGTCAGCGCCGAGATCAGCGAGTTGACGAAGCCGCTGATGCCCAAGAGGACCCCCGGCACCAGCAGCGCCGGCCACCCCAGAAAGTACTGCGCGTACATGCGGCCGTCATTGATCAGGAAACGGTTGTCGAACGCCAGCGGCACGGGCGCGGAGTCGGCCCACAGGCGACCGCCGGCGAGGACCTGGGCCATGAAGCGGTACGCCCCCTCATCGTCCGTGAGCGGCAGCGAGTCCAGGAAATAGGTGCGGATCAACGCCGGCAGGGCAAAGGCAAAGAATGAACCGTAGAGCAGCCAGCGTCGATCGTCACCGGCCAGCCACAGGTCCACCAGCTTCGCGCGGCGTCCGCGGTCGAGCATGGAGTCCTGGATCGCCACCGCAAAGGCGGCGACGGCGATCGTGCCGAGGAAGGCGTAAATCGCCATGAAACCGAGGAATCCCGGCGGCGGTAAGTGCACGGACCGGCCGAAGTCATGGACGCCGCCCGGGACGAGCTCCCGCGTCACGGCATGGAGCGCGGCCAGCGCCAAGAAGCCGGCGGCGATCGCCAGGGTTCCACGTCGCAGCATCGTTCCATGCTACCACCGGGCCTCCGGGACCGACGTCGAAGGCATGGGCGCTG
>JBCDKB010000204.1:0-14082 GCA_038747035.1 Acidobacteriota bacterium
CGAGCCAGGGCTCGCCGTCGCGCAGCGCGGCGATGGAGATGGCGAAGCTGGCGCTGCGGTTGAGCAGGGCCCAGGTGCCGTCGACCGGGTCGATGGCGATGGAGACGCCGGTCGAGTGGAGCTGGCCGCCGTGCTCTTCGCCGACGACGCTCGCCGAGCGGTCGAAGGCGTGGATGCGTCGTCGCAGCTGGTGCTCGACCTCGCGCTCGACGGCGGTCACCGGCGAGTGGTCTTCTTTGAAGGCGACTTCGCCGCTGAGGGGCATGAAGCGATAGGCCCGCAGCCGACCGGCGACGTCGCAGGCTGCGCTAGCGAACAGGGCGAGCCACGCCCGGGCGTCGTCGGGCGATCCGGCCGGATCCCGGGTCTCGGCGCCGAGCGAGGCCACCAGATCCGATTCGAAGGGGGTGAGGTCGCCGGTCATCCGGTCTGGTTCAGCAGCGAGGTGGCCTGTTCGTGGTCCATGCTGCGCCTTTCCATGTGCCGGGCGACGGCGGTGCGGATGATGCGCGCCTGGTCGGACGCGACGCGGTTGACGTTTTGGGCGGTGAGCGGCCGCCAGCGCACCTCGGTGAAGTCGCCGCCGGCCCGCAGGGTGCCGGAATTCGAGCCCCAGCCGACGGTGAAGAGCACGGCGTGGCTTACGACCCAGGCGTGGTCGGTTTGGCGGGCGTCGTAGACGTAGCCGTTTTGGAGCAGCGTCGAGCGGCGGAAGTCGGCCGACCAGCCGGTTTCGACCTCGAGCACGCGGGTGAGCGCCGCTTCGGCGTTCTCGCCGGGCAGCATGAAGCCCTTCGGCAGGTGCAGGCTCGAGTCGCCGTGGCGGCGTCCGAGCAGAATCTCCGCCTGGCCCGGACCCTGGCCGATGCGGGCGACGACGGCGGTCACGGAGAGGTTGCGACCCCAGCAGCCGAGCAGTCCGCGGCCGGCGATGCCGGTGCGGCCCGCCGGATTGAGCGGCCGGCCTTCGGCGTCGTAGTGGAGGGCGTCTTGGGCGCGGAGCTGGGGGAGGAGGGTGGCGAAGTCTTCCGGATCGGCCCAGCAGCCGGGTTTGTCGGTGCAGTCGTTGGCCACCACGGCCGGGTCGACGTAATACGGCGGGTGGTAGTCGTCGACCGTGAGGCTCCAGTCGGCGAATTCGCTGCGCAGGCGCTGGCGCGGCGGGTAGCTTTCGGGGCGCTCGCCGCGGATCTGGACGTTGAAGTCGTGCTCGGCGAGGGCCAGGATCAGGCCGCGGGCCGAGTGGAAGGCGTGCAGTAGCTGGGTGAGGTCGCACTCGCCGACGCCGCGCCGGCGGTCGAAGCTGAGGGTATGGAGGGCGTAGCGCAACAGGCCGATGCGGTAGACCAGCCAGTCGGAGTCGGCCTTGAGCTCGAAGCACACTTCGCGGATCCGGCGCACCATCACCAGGATCTTGCGGAAGCGGAGGTCCCAGCGGATGAAGTTCAGCTCGGCGGGGAGCTGGCTCGCCTCCGGCGGCATGCGCTCGCTCAGCAGGAGCTCCTCGAGGCGGCGCAGGCGGTCCAGATCCTCCTCGGAGAATTCCTTGCTCATGACGAATTTGACGTCGTTCTCGAGCTTGGCGAAATCGAGCTCGAGCGGCCCCGGGCCGCTGTGGGTCCAGTCGATGAACCAGAGGTTTTCGCCGACGTCGCAGAGGATGTTCGAGAAATTCAGGTCGCCGTGGCGCAGGCACACTTCGCTGTCGACGCCGTCCTCATTGCGGGCGATGCGCTTGAGCACGCGCTCGAGCTCCCTCGGCTCGTCGCCGAGCCCTTCGAGGCCGGCGGCCTGGGCGTCGTCGTCGAGGCGTCGGCAGTTGAGTTGGAACCAGCGCAGGATCTGTTCGGTGTGCAGGCCGAAGGCGCGGTAGGGCACCACCCAGGCGACGCTGCGGGTATTGCCGTAGAGCTTCTCCGTCAGAATTGAGAGCGCCTTGTCGAAGCGTTTCAGGAAGCGGCGGATATCGCCTTCGCTTTCGGCCGCCTCGAAGCTCGCTTGCAGCGTGATCGGGCGCCCCTCCATGGCGGCGAGCTCCATGCCGACCCCGAGCAGGTCGTCGACTTCCACGGGGTGGCCGAGGGTCGGCACGTTGCGGCCGAGGAAGTCTTTGACCTGGTCGTTGCCTTCGAGCTCCCGGCGCATCTGGGCGAATTCGTCGATCTTCAGCACCAGGGGCTCGGTGCGCGAGTTGGCCTTCTCACCTTCGGCGAGGAAGAGGGAGCTGCCGGAGAAGCCGCCCTTGAGCGGCACCAGCTCGGCCCGGGTCCAGTGCATGCACAGCAGCTCGACCAGCCGCTTTTGATGCACGCCCATGCGGTCGCGGATCTCCGCCGGCTCGATGGCGCACCGGCAGCAGTCGAGCTCGGCGAACGGGGCGGGGTCCAGACCCACGAAGGCGGCCGCTTCGTGGAGGTCGAGCAGGACCTCGACGCCGGAGGCGGGCAGCGTCGAGCGCAGGGTCAGGTAGTGGGCGTCTTGGGTGGCGCTGCCCACGAGGTGGGTGGCGACGGCGACCCGCGGCTTGGCGAGCAGGGTGCGCAGGAAGAGCGTCAGCGCCAGGATGCGACGCTCGGTATGGCTGCCGACCACCAGGCAGCGCACGTCGTTGGTGCCCTCCTCGCGCTCGAGGCGGGCGGCGGCCCCAACTGTATCTTCGAGGAATTTCCACGGGATGGTGTCGCTCGGCAGCGGGATCACCCGCGCCCGGCGTCGGATGTCGCGGAGCGTGGTCGATAGGCCGGAGCGCGCGCTGAAGGTGTCGGTGACGGGATTGGAGGGCTGCACGTCGAGGGCCGCGTCGAGCAGCATGACCTGAATGTGCTCTGCGCCCTCACCCGCCGCCGCCGCTCGGAGGAACGTGGGGAGCGGGCCGACGCCGTACTGACCGTCGGCGGACATCAGGCGGTCGACCTCCCAGGATCCGATGTGGTTCGGGTGGGAGGAGTCGTCGGGGCTGAGGTGGGCTTCGGCCAGGCCGTCGCCGAAAATGATCGCGCGCATGGGCTCTTCGTAAGGTGACTGATCGGGGTGGGCCAGGGGAAGCGGGGCCCCGCCGCCGGACGACTATCGCATGCTGTCAAGCGACGTCGCCTGGACGGGGCCCGGGAATCGCCCGCCGGTTCGAGAAGGCTCAGACCGGGCGGGCGATGACGGAACCGTCAGCCGAGTTCTTTCGGAACTTGGCTATTCGGTCCGTCTTTGCCGCCGGAGCTGGCGAGCTCGGCGAGGTCGACGCCGGTGGCGTTCTTCAGCTGCTCGAGCATGACGACGGCGCTGCCGGTGAGGTTGTTGACGTAGTTCGAGAGGCCCTCGCCCTGGCCGCCGTCGAGCACGGTCAGCTTGTCGAGGCGCAGATTGTCGGAAACGACACTGGTGACCTTGTCGAGCAGCTCGGGCAGCAGGCGGATGAGGAAGAGGTCCCGGGCCTCGCCGTTCTCCCACTCCTGGCGCAGCTCCTGGAGCGCGGCGGCTTGGGCTTTGCCCTCTTCCAGGATGCTGGCGGCGTCGCCGGCGGCGAGCATGCGGCTGGCCTCGAGCTGGGCGCGGGCCGGGATCACGGTGTCGGCCTGCTCGCGGCGCTCCGCCAGCTCGGTGCGCTTCGATTCGAGCTCGACCTGCTGCTCGACGCGGGCGATATCCGTCGCCACCCTTGCCCGCTGCTCGGCGCGATTCGACTCGGCCGCCAGCTCCGACTGGCGCACGGAGAGGGCGTTTTCTTTCACGATCACCTCGAGCTCGGAGGCGATTTCGGCCTCGCGCCCGAGGCGCTTCTGCTCGGCGGCGACTTTGCGCGCTTCGGCTTCCGCCTCGGCCTCGGCGATCGTCGCGTCGCGGCGCACGGCGGCGTTGCGCTTGCGGCCGATGGCTTCGAGGTAGCCGTTTTCGTCGGTGATCTCGTGGATTTGGAAGAAGTCGAGCACGATGCCGAGGTTGCGCAGGTCGCCGCGGGCGCGCTCGGAGACGGCATTCGCCAGCTCGAGTCGCTTGCGATTCGCTTCTTCGGGCTTGTAGTCGGCGACCAGGCCGCGCAGCGCGCCTTCCAGGGTCTGCTTGGCGCTGCCGACCATGGCGCCCTTGTCTTTGCCGAGGAACCGCTCGATGGCGTTATCCATGCCGGCTTCCGTGGAACCGGCGAGCTTGATGTTGGCGCGGGCTTCGATGGCGATCGGGATCATGCCGTCGGTGAGCACTTTCGGCAGGTGCAGCGCCAGCGGCTCGGTATTGAGGGAAAGGCGGGCGACCGATTCGATGAACGGCCACTTGAAGCCGCGTCCGCCGCGCAGGATACGGTAGCCGTAGACCGTGCCGTCTTCGGCCTTACGCTTGCGGCCCGAGATGATGACGATCTCATTGGGCTGGCAGATCACGATATTGGTCTTGATGAAGATGAAGGTGAGCAGGGCGCCGAGTCCGCCGAGGCCGAGGGCGATGCCGGTCATCTGTGCAGGATCCATGGGTGACTCCTTGCGGGAAAAGCTTGCTGAGTAGCTAGGGCTGGCTAAATGGGAAAGGCTTAATGTCGGGAACTCAGGTGTTGTAGTAGAGCTGGAACTCACCGGGGTGCGGGCGCAGCTTGATGAACTCGATCTCGTCGCGCCGCTTCAGGTCGATCCAGGCCTCGATCACCTCGGGAGGGAAGACGCCGTCCTGGATCAGGAATTGGTGGTCTTTCTCCAGCGCGTTGATCGCCTCTTCAAGGGACCCCGGCGTCTGCTCGATGTGGTCGGCGCCGCCGGACGCGGCGAGCGCGTAGACGTTCTGGTCGATCGGCGCCGGCGGCTCGATCCGGCGGCGCACGCCGTCGATACCCGCGAGCACGATGGCGGCGAAGGCGAGGTAGGGATTGCACGTCGGATCCGGGGTGCGGAACTCGATGCGCTTGGTCTTCTTCGACGACCCCGACACCGGAATGCGCACGCAAGCGCTGCGGTTGCGCTGCGAGAACATGAGGTTCATCGGCGCCTCGTACCCCGGCACCAGCCGACGGTACGAGTTGGTCGACGGTGCGCAGAGGGCGCAGAGCGCCGGCGCGTGCCTGAGCACGCCGCCGATGAAGTGGAGGGCGAATTGGCTCAGATCAGCGTAGCCGCCGGGGGCGTAGAAGAGGTTCTGGCCGTTCTTCCACAGGCTCAAGTTCATGTGCATGCCGGAGCCGTTCTCCTGCAGGAGGGGCTTGGGCATGAAGGTCGCCGTCTTGCCGAAGCGGTCGACGACGTTCTTGACCACGTATTTGAACTTGATCGAATTGTCGGCCTGGGCGAGCAGCGGTCCGAAGCGGAAGCCGATCTCGCACTGGCCCGCCGCCGCGACCTCGTGGTGGTGGAGCTCGGGCTGGATCCCCGTGGTGCGCAGCACGTTGGAGATCTTCGAGCGCAGGTTGGCGTAGCGGTCGACCGGCGGCGCGGCGAAGTAGGAGCCCTTGCGTCCGGCGCGGTGGCCGAGGTTCGGCGCCTCGCCCGGGCCGCCGCGTCCCGTATTCCAGAAGGCGGCGCTATTGTCGAGGAAGTAGTAGCCGTGCTGGCTGTCGAGGTCGAAGCGCACGTCGTCGAAGACGAAGAATTCGATCTCCGGCCCGAAGAAAACGTCGTCCGCCAGGCCCTCAGAACGCACCAGACGCTGCGCCCGGCGGGCGATGCCGCGGGGATCGCGGGCGTAGGCGGTTTGACGCACCGGGTCGTTGATGTCGCAGAAGAGCGAGAGCGTCGGGTCGTCGAAGAACGGGTCGAGGAAGAGCGAGCTCGGGTCCGGAATCAAGAGCATGTCGCTTTCGTCGATGCTTTGGAATCCGCGGACGGAGGAGCCGTCAAAGCCGAAGCCTTGGGAGAAGCTCTTCTCGTCGATGACGTCCGAAGGGATGGTCAGGTGCTGGAGCGTGCCGAAGAGGTCGACGAATTTGAGATCGATGAAGTCGATCTTCTGTTCGCGAACCTGCTTGAGCACGTCACGCGGGGCGATGGAGTGCTTGGCCATAGCGCTTGCCTCACAGGGCCCGCGAGCCGCGCTCGCCGGTCCAGATCTTGACGACATCGGCGACTTCGTTGACGAAGATCTTGCCGAATCCGCCGCTATTCATGCAGCCCTTGCTGATGGCGTCGATGGCGCGCTCGACCTGGGCGTCTTGGATATAGAGCTCGACCCGAACCCGTCGGAAGAGGCTGATTTCCCGGCGCACGCCGCGGAAGACGCGCTGCTCGGTCTTGGGTGCGGTGCCCATGACGCTGGCGGCGGTGAGGTGGTGAAATTCGGCCCGCGCGAGTTCTTCTTTGACCGCGGGCAGCTGTTCCGGCCGAATGACGGCCACAAGTTGCTTCATTGCTCAGGTTCTCCTGCGGTCACTCGGTGGTGAAGATCTGGAAGCCGCTATAGGACTCGAGGCCGTGCTCTTCGATGTCCAGGCCGCGCAGCTCGGTTTCGTGGCTGACCCGCAGGCCGAGCACGGCGTCGATGGTCTTGAACACGATGCCCATGGCGACGGCGGCGAAGGCGAAGCAGGCGAAGACGCCGAGGCATTGGATGCCCAGCTGGCCGAAGCCGCCGCCATAGAAGAGGCCGTCGGCGGGCGAGCCGAGGGACGCCTGGCCGAAGAGGCCGACGGCCACCGTGCCCCAGGCGCCGCACAGACCGTGCACCGGGAAAGCGCCGACGACGTCGTCGATGCGGACCACGTTCAGCCACTCGATGCCGAAGACCACGAGAAAGCCGGCGACGATGCCGATGAAGATCGATGCGCCGGAGCCGACGACGGCGCACGGGGCGGTGATGCCGACCAGGCCGGCGAGGGCGCCGTTGAGCGCCAGGGACAGGTCGGGCTTACCGTAGCGTCCCCAGGCGACGAACATGGCGACGATGGCCGCCGCCGACGGCGCGAGGGTCGTGTTCATGGCGACGCGGGCGACCACGTCGGGTTCACCCATGCCGAGGGTCGAGCCGGCGTTAAAGCCGTACCAGCCGAACCACAGGATGAAGGTGCCGAGGGCGACGAGCGGCAGGGAGTGTCCGCCGATGACGTTGGCGGTGCCGTTTTTATTGAAGCGTCCGAAGCGGGGGCCGAGCATCCACGCGGCGATCAGCGCGCTCACGCCGCCGACGCCGTGCACGACGGTGGATCCGGCGAAGTCGTGGAAGTCGAGACTGGCGAGCCATCCACCGCCCCACACCCAGTGTCCGACCACCGGGTAGACGAAGGCGGTGATCAAGAAGGAGTAGGCGAGGTAGGCAGTGAATCGCATGCGCTCGGCGACGGCGCCGGAGACGATGGTCGCGGCGGTGCCGGCGAAGACGGCTTGGAAGAGCCAGAAGATCTCAAACGGCAGGCCCTCGACGGGGCTCGAGGCGCCGACGAGGAACCAGCCTTCGGTGCCGACGAAGGCGCCTTCGCTGCCGTACAT
This sequence comes from Acidobacteriota bacterium, assembly GCA_038747035.1. GTDB lineage: Bacteria > Acidobacteriota > Thermoanaerobaculia > Multivoradales > J023 > JAUIJL01. Next base: position 7,392 of record JBCDKB010000204.1, read on the forward strand.
GATGGCGTAGCCGAAGACGAAGAAGCCGAGGGCGGCGAAGCAGAAGTCCAGTAGGTTCTTCATCAGCACGTTGGCGGAGTTCTTGGTGCGGATGAGGCCGGACTCGACCATGCCGAAGCCGGCTTGCATCAAGAAGACCATGGCGGCGGCCATGAGGATCCAGAGCGTGCTGAGTCCGTCGTAGACGGGTGGGGGCGACTCCACCTCCTGGGCCCAGGCTGCGCCGGAGGCGGCGAGGGCTAGGACGATGGAAAGGAAGACGGCAGCTCGGTTCATCAATCTTCTCCTCACGGGACACAGCGGGAGGTCGCGGCGCTGCGTCTGGATACAAATGACGGCCACGTCCGGGGCTCTGGGGAGACTCGGTCGACGGCGGCGGTGCGGAACGGGCTGGGTCGCCGGGTGCGTACGCTAGGCCTAGCGCAGAATCCAGAGGACTCCTGTCACGGGCTTGGTTTGAAAGTGGAATTCACTTCTAACACTACGACATGCGCCTGCGGTTGGGAATGTGGGTCGTGGGAGGAGATGGGGATGGCGTCGGTGGGTGGTTCGAGTGGGGGTGCTTTTTCTGGGTGATGCCTTCCCCCGAGATGCCTGGCACCTCACTTAGAGTCGCAGAAAACTCGGCCGATATCGTGGTCTTGCCGTCGACTTTCACGACGGAGAACGGCGCGGCGGGTCGTAGCGCGCGCGGCACCTCGCGTGTCGAGCGGCCAGCGGTCGCGGTCCGTCGTCTCATGCTGTCGGGCGGGCGCAATTCCCCCGTGCACCCGGTGTAGGCGCTGTTTGATTCGGCGATGTTCTACGGTTTAGCTGTGGAGTTCTACGGCCTGGACGAAGGGCAGCGGGGCGGGAAGCAGTTGTCTGGAAAGACAACGCTGAGTTCGCCAGCGGCCAACCTGTCGGCGGCCCTGCGGTAGGCCGTGAGGAAGAGCCGAAATCCGTCCGTCAAGACGCGAAGTAGCTCCTTCGAAGCATGAAAATGGGGTCGAGGCATCGGCCTGAAGTGTTTCGGCCGGTCGTGGGCCCTCCGTCGGGTCACGGCTTCAGCCCCGGCGGGGGCTGTCCCGCTTCGGCGATGCCGCTCGAGCGTTTCTTTTTCGATCGCAAGGATCATGTCCTGGACGACTCTTTTTTGTTCCTTAGCGGATAGGTGGGCCAGGCAGGGAAGCGCCGTGAGCTGGAGCTCGGTCTGTTCGGTGAACTGGTCTTCTCGGGTCTTGGGATTGCGCTGGCGAGCGGCATAGAGGTCCGTGCGGTTGACCCAGACCCCGCGGAGCTTGCGCCGGTTGACGAGGGCGCGGGCGCTGTGGACTCCGGGCCAGTCCAGCGGGGAGAGCACGAGTCCTTCTTTCGCGCCCTGGCTCAAGACGTAGCGCAGGCGCTTTAGCTGTATTTTCGGCTCATCACTCAGCGGGACCGCGCTGTAGCGGCCGTCGAAGAGGGATCCCTTCCAGTTGTGGAGACGTCCGACTTCTTTGGAGATATTCGTCTTGAGCTGGCCGACAAAGCTGGCCATCTGCTGCACGGAGGTGAAGGAGGCGAGGAGGTGAAAATGGTTGGAGAGGACAGCGACAGCGTGCACGGTGGCACCTGTATTCTTCTGGGCACGGGCCAAGCACCCAGCGACTACGGCGTTGAGACGCCGGGAAGGTTTCAGGAGAAACCGACCTTGGATAGTGCGCTGGGTGATCTCGATCACGGCCCCTGGGCGGGGGAGATAGCGTGGATTTCTTGCCATGATGCCCGATAAAGACGCAAGGCAGCGTCGGTTTCAGCAGCAAGGACCGAAATAGATGAAATTTCCTGGATTTTGCCCACGCCCGTGCGCTCCAATTCATACTTCGAAGTGCATACTCGAAGTGGGGTGCCAGGCACTTCTTGGGAGAGTCTCAGCGCGAAGTGGGGTGCCAGGCACTTCTTGGGAGAGTCTCAGCGGCGGCTACTGGGTGACGCTCCAGCGGGCCGTGTCTCCGGACTCGAAGCCATCTTGGAAGATCATCGACGGGACGGCGTTGGGGTCGAAGCCGCCTTGCAGCGTGTAGCCGTAGGTCTGGTTGCCCAGGTAGTGCTCCGGGGTCGTGACCACCACCACGAAGACTTCGCTGACGTCGGCGTCCACGAAGGTGGTGTGCGTGAAGTTCTGACCGCCGGTCCGGGTCATCGACTCGATGCGCGGACCGTCCGGCTCCATGAGCACGACCCGGCCTTCAAACCGTGACAGTGCGCCATCGCTGCCCAAGAGGTCGCCGACGAGTTGGAAGGTGAAGGCTCCGGACGTCTCGTTGGCTATACGAATGGCGTTGTAGGCCCAGCTGCGCGGGCGATGGCACGGCAGCTCGGGGCAGGGGGTGAAGGTCCAGCCACCCTCGAGGTCGGACGCCGTCACGTCGGCGACGTAGGGGTTGAAATTATTCGGGTCACCGACGTTCTCCACTTCGGCCAGGGCGCGCTCGACTTGCCCCGGCGTCAGGTAGATGAGGCCGGCGGTATTTTCGGCGGCCCAGTCAGCGAAGAGCCGACGGTAGGCGGGAGCGCCGATGCGGAAGGACAGCTCTTCTTGGGGCGTCCGGGGCGTGCCGTTGTAGAACAGCTCGGTCAAGAAGCTCGACTCAACGCCGCGGATATCCGTCAAATAAAAGAGCAGCGTGTGCAGGCCGTACTGGCGGACCTGGTGGAGCCAATCCAAGGGGTCGCCGGGGGCCTCGTTGCTGAAGCTGTGCCACAGCGCGAGGTGGGGGTTGCCGATGATCGCCCCGGCTTCGATGAAGGCGTTGTCTTCGCCCGGGATCTGCGTGGCGGCGTACCACTGCGCGGACGATTCGATGTACCAACCCGCGTCTTCCGGGACAAGACCGGGGGAGTCGGCGCTGTATTGGAAGATATGGAAACCCTCGTGGTCGAGGTTATTTTCGTCAAGATGGGCGCCGACAGGGAGGGTGAGATAGGGGCGACAATATGGATCGGTCCCTTGGCCGTTTGCCCAGCCGTTGGGAAACTCGTCGTCGGGCCCTTGATGGATATAGACGTTGTAGTAGAGACACTGCCCGGGGTTCGGCGGGTCTTTCATGCCGAGCTGATTGAGGCTATTTGCGCGCACCTGGTTGAGCCGGCTGAACATGGCCTGGGTGTCGGCGGCGTGGTCGAAATCGCCGTCCCACCAAATGGCGTAGATGCCGTCGGTGGCCATCTCGATGGACCCGGGGATCGGGAAGGCGTTGACGGCGACGAACTCGGTGGGACACTGCGAGTCGCCTGGGTCGCAGTCACACGGATTGGGCTGCGGCGTGAAGCTGAGGTTGAGCGTCCCGGGGCCGCCTTCGTCGGGATCCGCGCCGCCCACGCGGATCAGGTATTCGGTCCCCGCCGTGGCGACGAAGTAGTTTTCGGAGTGGCCCCCCTGGCAGTCCTCGTCGAAGTCGACGAAGCCGCTGCTGACGACGAAGTCGAGCGAGCCGCAGCCGCCCGTGGCATCGTAGACCATAAGGCCGGTGAAGAAGGAGTCGGGGTCGCAGGTCGAGACTTTGACCAGGCCGTCGGAGACGAAGGTGTGGCTGAACCAGATGTCCTGGCCGAGCGCGCCGATGTCGCCGCAGTCTCCGCCGTCCACAGGCAGGGCGCTGTTGGTGAACTCCGAAGTGTCGAAGGCGTTATCGCCGAGCTGCGCCGACAGGGGTGAGGCGCAGTCGTCGCCCTGGACGCCTCCCGGAGCGGCTCCTGCTCCAGCGACGATCCACGCGAGGGCGGCGACCACGGCGAGAATCCGGCGGGAAGGGTTCCGCAGCGAAGGTGAGAGTGCGTCAGGGCGCGTCTTCGGCGACGATAAGGTCGAGCTCATGTCATCTCCACAAGGTTCGGACGGTTCTGGGGCCAACCTCAAGGCGGTTGGGCGACTCGTGGACGAGGGCGTGCGGAGCTCGGAGAACAAGAACTAGGGCAGTCAGAGTGATCCCAGCGTGCTTGGATGGCAATAATCAAGATATAGCCATAAAACCATATCAAGTGCCTGGCACTCTCGAGACGGGTCCCGGGAAGATGACAAAGAGTTAATGGTGAGCCCTCGGCTAGCCCACTGAAAGCTCGAGGGACGTCGCTAGACGACGGAGGGCGACGCCAGCCGCTTCTTGGTCTACGGCGGAAGGCTTCGACGACTCGTAGTGGAGGGCGCGCACCTCCAGGCGACCTTCGGCGCGGTGCGCTTTTAAGTCGACCCGGCCGATGAGGCGCTCTCCGGCGAGGATCGGGAGCACGTAATAACCGTATTTGCGCCGAGCCTGGGGCTTGTAGATCTCCAGCAGCTGCTCGAAATCGAAGAGCTGCTGGACGCGATTGCGGTCCCACAGGACCGGATCAAAGGGCGAGAGCAAGACGCCCCGATCACGCCGGGGACGCCAGCGCTTGAGGGATTCGGCGGCGTCGAGGAAGGTCGCCGTGGAGTAACCCGTAAGCCGACGGTTGGGAAGCGCGAGATCGCAGGGGACCAGCTGACCTTCCTCGACCAGACGTTCGATGGCCGGTCGGGCTTCGACGCTTTTGAGACGAAAGGTGGCCGCGAGGGTGCCCGCCGTCGCCCAGCCGTGTCCGTCGAGGGATTTGAGGATCAGGGCCTCGAGGGCGCGGTCCGTCGGGAGGTCGCGGCCCCGATGGCTTTCGGGGATGACGCGCTCCGTGAGGTCAAAGCGACGGTGGAAGCCGCGGCGCTCGACGACGGCGATGTCGCCGGCGAACCACAGGGCGATGAGCACTTTCTTCGACGCGCGGTAGCCCCACCAGTCGGCGTGGTCTTTACCTTCGACGTCCTGGGTACGGAGCGGGCCTTCCCCGTCGAGGCGGCGCAGGATGGCGTCGGCGGTCTCGGGATGTTGACCGAGGATGTCGCCCCACCACGGATGGACGCGGTACTGACGCCGGCGGAAGCCGAGGACCGGATAGAGGTCGAGGGGCAGCCACGAGGCTTCGTGGCCCCAATATTCGAAGAGCGGCTCGCCGGGACGCAGCAGCTCTTCGGCGAGATCCGGGCGGAAGCCCTCGAGCCGGGAGAGCAGCACCAACCCGTGGGTGCGGGCGCCGACGACGGGCACCGAATCGAGCTGCAGGTAGCCGAAGCGGTCGACCACCGCATAGGCGCCTCGGCGGGCGCGTCGACCGGCGCCGGCGGCGCGTTCCGGCAGGTCACTGTAGCGCCGGGGCGTGAGGCCGGCGCGGGCGAGGGCGAGGCGACGGGCGCGCCGGACGTCGAGGAGCGGGGGGCTCATTCGCCGTCGCGTCGACGCCCCGGCGGCCGGCCGAGCAGGCCGCCGAGCACCTCGACGCCCGAGCGGGCCGCGGTGCGGGTGGCGTCGGCGAGCACCTCCGCCGACGGCAAGGACGCGACGCCGTCACGTACGCCTTCCTTGACGCCGCGGCGCACCCGAGCTTCAATGTCGCGGCCGACCTCGTCGAGGGTGTCGTCGAGCTGCTTCTCGAGCTCGGGCCGCAGGTGACGCTGGAAGAAATAGTAGGCCAACGCCAGCGTCAGCAGGCTCGAAAGCACCGCCGTCGCGACCATCAGGAGAAGCTGCCACCACATCTCGGGGATTGTACCGCTGGCCCGCCGGTCGCCCGGCCTGGCTCAGCCGCCGGCGGCTTCGGTCTGCTGGCCGGCGACCCGGCGACCGGCCCGAATCGACCTGTCGAGGCGGCGTTCGGCCTCTTCGGCGACCTTGTCGAAGATTTCGATGCGGTCGACGCCGATGTCTTTGAGCTCCGTCGCGAGGCTGTCGAGCACCGGCGGCAGCTTGTGCAGCACGCCCTTCAGGTGCTCGTGCAGGTGAGCTTCCCGGGCGTCGCCGTGGTCGTCACTTTCGAGGGTCAGGCGCTTGAACTCGTCTTCGATATAGATGTGGTTGAAGCCGAGGTGACGCGCCTCATCGAGCAGGATGCCGTCGGCGATTTTCGACAGCACCGGGTCGAGGTCCAGGCGGCGGAACTCTTCCATCAGCTTCTTGGCGATCACCTCGGAGACGAGCACGCCGGAGAGCCATTCCGCCGGGTCGTCGGAGACGATGGCGCTTTGGAAAAGGTAGCCCGCCGGAAAGCGGCGGATCGACATCGGCTCGCGGTCGAGGCGGTGGTAAAAGTGTGTGAAGAGCTCGGTGTGGCGCGCTTCGTCGACAGCCCAGGTCGTAAGGTAAAACTGGCTTTCGACCTGGGCCATTTGGCCGAGTAGCGGGATCAGGCCCGATACGGAGTAAAGGGCGGCCTGTTCGCCCATCAGCACCGGCGTCAAGACCCGGGCGAGCTGGTCCTTCAGGTGCTTGTCGGTCAGGCCCGCTCGGCCGCAAACCCGTCCTGCGCGGTCGCCTCAATCTCGGCGAGCCCGACGACCCCGGTCCGCCCCGCAAACGGGTTGTCCCGGCAACTGTCGAGGATCACAACCATGGAGCGGGCGCGCGATCCCATGATCTGCAAAACACTTGTCAGCGAGACCGCCTCGAACGGGACGTCATAGGCCGTCTCCAGCGCCACATCCGTCGGCATCAGGAAATTCTCGTCGCCGATCTGGACGCCATGCCCCGCAAAGTAGAACACCACATCCGTGTCGGGCTGCACGTCGAGCATGAAGCTCTGCATCGCCTCCTCGAACTCACGCTTGTCGAGCTCGTAGCTGTCGAACACCGTGTATCCGATCTCGCCGAGGAAGGTGGCGACG
>JBCDKB010000205.1:0-14044 GCA_038747035.1 Acidobacteriota bacterium
GAGACCGGTACCGGAGAGGCCCACGGAGGAAAGCGGCTGCACCGACAGCTCGAGACGCAGCCGTCGGGCACTGCCCTCGGGGCCGGTGAGGTGCAAGACGCCGCCGCGCTGCTCGGCGGCGAGCTCAAAGGACGCGCGGACGAAAGGGGCGTCAGCGCGGCTGACCCGAATACTGACGTCGGCGTCGTTCAACGCGAGTTCCACGGCGCCGGTGCCGAGGGATTGTGGCGGCCCGAGCGGGGCCTGGGCGACGGTTTGGCCGCCGGCCGCCGCTGGCGTGAGAAGCAACAAGGGAACGAGGAGTCTTAGGGCTGTCATCACTCGCCGACAATATCGACCGGATTGGGGGTGAGGCCAACGATGACAAAAAGAAGCATGAGCCAGCCGAGGATGCGGCGGGCGGCTCCAAGCTGGAACGGCGGCGGATCGACCGCCGGCGGATGGCGGAAGCCCATGAGCCAGAGCAGGCCGAGCAGAAGACTCCAGTGCCACAGCTTGAAGGCGATGACGGCGCCGAACGTGGCCCCGAAGAGGCCGAGGCCGATCCAGTGGGCGTAGCGAGGAGCCAGCGTGTAGAGGATGTGCCCGCCGTCGAGCTGTCCGACCGGCAGGAGATTGAGGGCCGTGATGAAAATACCGACCCACGCTGCGAATCCGAGGGCACCGAGCATCAGGGTGTGGTCCTCCGGCGCCGGCCCGAGGACGTAGGCCGAGAGCCACTCAAAAAGCAGTGGCTCGCCGAAGATGAAGCTCGGTCCTTCGGGCAGCTCTTCGTTGGGGACAAATTCGGACTGCTGAAGACCGATGACGGCGAAGATCAGCGTCGGTATGAGTCCGGCGATAGGTCCCGAAATCGCGATGTCGAAGAGACCGCGCCCGGTCGCGCTGTGGGGCCGCATACCGATCACCGCGCCGAGGGTGCCGAACGGCGAGATCAGGGGCAGCGGAAGAAAGTAGGGCAGGGACGCCGGGACGCCGTAGCGCCGGGCCTGGAGGTAGTGCCCGAGCTCATGCGAGAGGAGAATGATCATCAGCGCCACGCCGTAGAGCGGGCCGCCGGTGATGGCGGTGGAAAGACACGTAAGGACAAAGAGCAGAATCGGTAACCGGAGGCGCGGCGCCGGCGGGGGCGGCGGCGGGCCGGGCCGAATCTCAATCACCTGCGGCGGCTGCTCACCCGGCCACCCGCCGTCGCCGCTGCGGGCCCATTCGCCGTCCGCAGGGGAAGGACCATCGGCTGGGGGCTGCGGCCAGCCGCGGGGCTGGCGAACCGAGTGGGGGTGCTCGACGGCCGCGGGGTGGGCGGGCGGCCAGCCCCCTTCAGGACGCCGTGGGGGCGTGTCGCTCACGACGCTCCGGCACCCGCGGGTTCCGGGGTGAAGTCTTCACCGGGGTTGATGAAGCGGTTCACCTCCCAGGCGTGCTGGCGGTCATGGAGTTCCTTATAGCGCCCGTCTCCGGCGATCAGTTCCGCATGGGTTCCGCGCTCGACGATCCGACCTTCTTCGAGGACCAGAATCTGGTCGGCGGAGCGGATCGTCGAAAGGCGGTGGGCGATGACGAAGGTCGTGCGGCCCTGGCGGAGTCGCTGGAGGCCCGCTTGGATTTTGGCTTCACTTTCGGAATCGAGGGATGAGGTCGCTTCGTCGAGGATCAGGATACGCGGATTTGCGAGGATCGCCCGCGCGATGGCGATGCGCTGCCGCTGCCCCCCGGAGACCTTAACCCCGCGCTCGCCGACCACGGTGTCGTAGCCTTCGGGGAAGTCGTTGACAAAGTCTTCGACGTGGGCGATGCGTCCGGCCTCCTCGATCAACTCGCGATCGGCATTGGGGTTGCCGTAGGCGATATTTTCGGCGACCGTACCGTCGAAGAGAAAGTTGTCTTGCAGCACGATTCCGAGGAGGCGTCGGTAGTCGTGGAGACGGATATCGTCGAGGGAATGGCCGTCGACGGTGATTGTGCCCGCCTTAGCCCGATGGAACGCCATCACCAGGCCGATGGTGGTGCTCTTTCCCGACCCGCTCGAGCCCACCAAAGCGGTGGTGCTGCCGGCGGGCGCGTCGAAGGAGATGCCGTTGAGGACGGGATGCCCTTCTTCGTATTCGAACTCGACGTCCTTGAAGCTGATGTCTCCGTGCACGTTCTTCAGCGGGTCCAAGGCCTGGTCCCGATCGCTCTCGGTCGCCATCTGGCGCAGCTCGTGGATGCGATCGAGGCCGGCGAAGGCCTCGGTAATCTGGGTCCCAATCGAGGAAATCTGGACCATCGGCATGGCGACCATGCCGGTGAAGAAAATGTAGCTCACGAAGTCGCCGAGGGTCATGGTGCCGGCGAGGATCGCCCGCCCGCCGACCGTGATCATGATGACGCTGATCATGCCGAAGAGAAGCGACGCACCGGCGCTCACGGCTGAGGTGGTCTTGATCGTCCGGGCTACATTGCGGAAGAGCGTGTGGGCTCCCTTGGCGAAGACCAGGTCCTCGCGCCTTTCGGCGGTGTAGGCCTTGACCACCCGGACGCCGCCGAGGGATTCCCCGAGGCGGCCGGTAACCTGGGCGTTGAGCTCACCGCGCTCACGGAAAAGCGGTCGCAGTCGGCGGAAGGCGAAGGCCATCATGCCGCCGAAACCGAGCAGTACGACCATGGTGAGCACGGTCATCTGCCAATTGAGATAGAAGAGAACGATCAGCGACAGCGTCGCCGTGATCAGGCCGCCCACCAGCTGGACCAGGCCGGTGCCCACCAGATTGCGGATGCCCTCGGCATCGGTCATGACGCGCGAGATCAGAATGCCGCTCTTGGTGGAGTCGAAGTAGTCGATGGGCAAACGGATGACGTGCTGCTGCACGCTCTTGCGCATTTCGGCGATCGCACGCTGGGCGGCGACCGAAAGCAGCATCGCCAGGCTGTAGTTGCTGAAGGCCTGAATGACGGCTGCGCCGCCGATAGCGACCGCCAGCGGGCCGAGCAGCTCAGCGCGGCCGCCGGTCAGCACCTCATCGACGACAAACTTCGAGCTCGCGGGCATCACGAGTCCCGCGAGGCGGGCGACGACGATCAAGCCGAAGCCGGCCAGCAGACGGCCGCGTCGCTGCCAGACCAGGTCCTTCGCTTCGGACCAGACGCTCTGGAAATTGACTTTTTTCTTCGTGGCCGACGCGCCGTCGGTCTTGTCAGCTTCCGGCTCTGGGGCTTGGCCGCCGGCGGGATCGGCTGAAGGCGGCGTCCGGTCGGCCGGAGAATCGGAATCAGATGCGGGCAAGTGAGCCTCCTGGCGGAAGTTTATCGAAGATGGAGGGACACAGCGGATGCTCGGAACGGCATCTCGGGTGCTAACCTCACGCCACCCAACACGCCGGCTGCGCCGGAGATTCCCCATGCTGATTGTGACGATTGTTGCCCCTGAGCCGTCGAGGACCGCGCTCGCCGCTGCCCTCGACGCGATCCGCCGAGCCGTGACGGTGACGGCAGAACCGCGCACGCTCTGCGCCGATGAAGCTTACGAGCTTGAGTTCGCTGACTCCCGGCCTTCGGACGTCCTCGACCGACTGCGAACGGCGGTGGCGCCCGTGGGGGACTTTGACCTCGCTGTACGGCCCGCCGACGCCCGGCCGAAACGTCTCTTGGTGGCGGATATGGAATCCACCATCATCGAGAACGAGATGCTCGACGAGCTCGCGACCCTCGTCGGCGCCGGGAACCGCGTGGCGGAGATCACCGCGCGCGCCATGAATGGCGAGCTCGACTTCCGCGAGGCCCTGCAAGAACGGGTCGGATTGCTCGAAGGGCTGCCGCTGGCCGACGTCGAAGCGAGCCGCGCGAAGATCCGGCTCGACCCGGGTGCTCGGGTCTTGGTGTCGACGCTCCGGGCCGAAGGCTTCAAAACAGCCCTCGTCTCCGGAGGCTTCATGCGTTTTGCCGAGCCGGTCGCGGAGGAGCTCGGCTTCGGCCATTGCCAAGCCAACCGGCTGGAAGATCGGGATGGCCACTTGACGGGCCGGGTGCTCGAGCCTGTGCTCGACCGAGACGCGAAGGTCGCTGCCCTCGATCGATTCTGCGGTGAATACGATCTGGGACGCCCCGACGCGGTGACGATCGGAGACGGCGCCAACGACCTGTCGATGCTCCAGAGCTCCGGCCTCGGCGTCGCATACCGCGGCAAGCCGGCCGTCGCCGCCGCGGCCCCCCAGCGCCTTGATCACGGAGACCTTTCTGTTCTGCTTTATTTCCTCGGTATTCCGAAACGGCGCTGGATCGGCGCCGATGGGGAAACCGAGTCAGCAGCCGCTAGGGGACTCGGATCGGATCGAAATTCTTAAAGTCGCCACGGTTTTCGGAATACTGCACGCACCCCTGAGGTTGAACCGACCTTCCGCAGACTTGGCGAGAGCCGTCTGCCCCCACTGAAGAGGACGTGACCCATGCCCCGACGATTCGAGTTCACCCACCATCTCCTGGTTCGACTGGCGTGTTTGTTGGCTCTGCCGCTGCTCTGGCTCCCGGGCGTCGCGGCGGAGTCCGCCGGCTTGACCGCCCTCGACCTCGTGACGATGAACCGGATCTCCGACCCCCAACCGTCACCGGACGGCCGGTGGGTCGCCTACACGCTACGCGAGACCGATCTGGAGGCGGATAAGGGGCGGACCGACCTGTGGCTCCAGGCGGTGGACGGCGGCGAGTCCCGTCGATTGACTTCTGACCCCGGCGGGGATTTTCACCCCCGGTGGGCCCCCGACGGCTCGAAGATTTACTTCTTGAGCAGCCGTTCCGAGAGCTCGCAAGTCTGGGCGGTCGCGCCGCAGGGCGACGCCGATCCGTCCCAGATCACCGATCTGCCGCTCGACGTCGGAGGTTTCGTGGTGGCACCGGACGGCTCTGGCCTCGCGGTGGCCCTTGAAGTCTTCGTCGACTGTGGAGATCTCGCCTGCACGGTAAAACGGCTGGAGGAGAAGGCGGCTTCAAAATCCACCGGCCTCAGCTACGACAGCCTCTTCGTCCGTCATTGGGACACTTGGAAAGACGGCCGCCGAAACCACGTGTTCTACCTGCCGCTGAACGCCGAAGGTGAGGCCCCTGCCGGCGGCGCCGTCGACCTGAGCCGCGGCCTCGACGCGGACACCCCGTCCAAGCCGTTCGGAGACATGAGCGAAGTCGCCTTCGTACCCGACGGATCCGGACTCGTCTTCGCGGCCCGCGACGCCGGTCATAAAGAGCCATGGTCGGCCAATTTCGACCTGTATCTTGCGCCCTTGGACGGTTCGAAGGTCGCCCAGCGGCTTACCTCCAATCCGGCCTGGGACACGCACCCGGTCTTCTCCCCGGACGGCAAGACGTTGGCCTATACCGCCATGGAGCGCGCCGGATTTGAAGCCGACCAGTTCAATATCGTGCTCCGGGGCTGGCCGGACGGTCCGGTGCGGACGTTGACCGGCGACTGGGACCGTTCCGTGGGGTCGATGAGCTTCAGCGCCGATGGCAGCTCCATGCTCGTCACCGCCGGCGACGTCGGCCACGTCGCACTCTTTCGCATCGACGTCGAGAGCGGCGCCGTGGAAACCGTCTACCGGGGCGGCCACGTGCGGAGTCCCGGCGAGGTCGAGGGCGGGCTCGTCTTCGGTCTCGATCGCTTCGAACATCCCGTGGACCTCATGTTCCTCGCCGACGGCGCCACCGCGGCCACGCCACTGACCGGCGTCAATAAGGATCGCCTCGCCGCCATCGAGATGGGGGAGTACGAGCAATTCTCTTTCCCCGGCTTCGCCGACGAGGAGGTCTACGGTTGGGTGATGAAACCCGTCGGCTACGAGGCGGGCAAGAAGTACCCGGTGGCCTTCCTGATCCACGGCGGCCCCCAGGGCTCCTTCGACAATGACTTCCACTACCGCTGGAATCCGCAGGTCTATGCCGGCGCCGGCTATGCGGTGGTGACCATCGATTTCCATGGGTCCACCGGCTACGGCCAAGCCTTCACGGATTCGATTACCGGCGATTGGGGCGGCAAACCCCTAGAAGACCTGCAGAAGGGCTGGGCGGCGGTGCTCGAGCGCTACGACTTCCTCGACGGCGATCGCGCCTGCGCCCTCGGCGCCTCCTACGGCGGCTACATGATCAACTGGATCGCAGGCCGCTGGAACGACGCCTTCAAGTGTTTGGTGAACCACGACGGGCTCTTCAATTTGGAGAGCATGTACTACAGCACCGAAGAGCTGTGGTTCCCGGAATGGGAGATGGGCGGGACGCCCTGGCAGGTGCCGGAAAACTTCAACCGCCACAATCCCATGCGCTATGTCCAGCTCTGGCAGACGCCGATGCTTGTCATCCACGGCGCCCTCGATTACCGCGTCGTCGACACGGAGGGCCTGGCCACGTTCACGGCGCTGCAGCGGCGGGGCGTGCCCTCGAGGTTGCTCTATTTCCCAGACGAGAACCACTGGGTCCTCAAGCCGCACAACAGCATGCAATGGCATGCGGAAGTTCTGAAATGGCTCGATCACTGGACCGATCCGGAGACCCCGGCGTTTGTCCACGAAACCGAGACTCCTTAAGCGCCCTCGCCGGCCTCCGGCGGGGAATCTAATCCCTTCCAACCACACGAAAAAACAAGTGCGGATCCGCCGCTTTTGTGCCGCGGAATCCGTACTGTAAATACCCTGATTTAAACCATTTCCGATTGAACACACCGGCCCTCGGGCCAACCCTCACCGGGAGATCCCATGACCAGACTCGCCTCTCAGGCCATTATCGATGCCTTCAACAATCAAGTCGGCAATGAGCTCGGCGCCTCGAACCAATATGTATCCATCGGCTCTTATTTCGCCGAGGAGAACCTCGACGAATTGTCGAAATTCTTCTTTCGCCAGGCGGAAGAAGAGCGCGAGCATGCGCTCAAGTTCGTCTCCTTCATCCTCGACGTCGGCGGCCACGTGGTCATGCCCGAGATCGCCAAGCCGCCGCATGAGTTCGAGTCCGCGGCGAGCGCCGTCGAAGCGGCCCTCGATTGGGAGAAGACCGTGACCCAGCAGATCTACGATCTGGTCGAGCTGTGCCAGAACGAGCGCAATCACATCGCGAAGCGCTTTCTGGACTGGTTCGTCGAAGAGCAGCTCGAGGAAGTGTCCTTGATGGACAACCTGCTCGGCATTGTCCAGCGCGCGGGCGAGAGCAACCTTCTCTATGTCGAGGACTACCTCGTGCGCCACGGCGTCGAGGGCGGTGGCTCGATGGAAGAAGGCGCCTGATAGTGCGCCGCGGCTCGATTCTCCTCGCGATGTTCGTCGCCGTGGCGCTCTGTGCGCCGGCGGTGGCGGAGCCCCCTTCGTACTACCTCCCCGACGTCGAGCGAGACGCCGCGATCCCGGAGCCCGACGCGGTCCTGGGGTGGGGGGTGGGCGAGTGGCACGTGCGGCACGACCAGCTAGTCCGCTATTTTGAAGTCTTGGCTGAAGCCTCGCCGCGCGTCCATCTCGAGGAGATCGGTCGCACCCATGAGCAGCGTCCGCTGCTCCACGCCACGATCACGTCGGAGCGCAACCACGCCCGTCTCGACGAGATCCGACAAAGACACCAGGCCCTGGTGAAGAATCCGACAGCCGCCGCGGACTTCGCCGATCTGCCGGTCCTGGTCAACCTCGGCTACAGCGTCCACGGCAATGAGGCCTCGGGCGCGAACGCGTCTCTGGCGGTGGCCTACCATCTGGCGTCGGCCGGTGACGAAACGACGCGACGCTGGCTCGATGACCTGGTCATCATTATCGACCCCTGCTTGAATCCGGACGGGCTTGCCCGCTTCGCCCAGTGGGCGAATACCCACCGCGGCGCGGTGCCCGTGGCCGACCCGCAGCACCGGGAGCATCGGGAGATGTGGCCCAACGGCCGGACCAACCATTATTGGTTCGACCTCAACCGCGACTGGCTGCCGGCCCAGCATCCCGAAAGCCAGGCCCGCTTAGGAGCCTTCCACCGCTGGATGCCCCACGTGCTGGCCGATTTCCATGAGATGGGCACCCAGTCCACGTATTTCTTCCAGCCCGGGGTGCCGAGTCGCAAGAATCCCTTGACCCCTGACCGCAACGTCGAGCTCACCCACGCCTTTGCAGAGCGCCACGCCGAGGCCCTCGATGAGCTCGGATCGCTCTACTTCACCCAAGAGCTGTTTGACGACTATTACTACGGCAAGGGGTCCACATACCCCGACGTCCACGGTGCCGTCGGTATCCTCTTTGAGCAGGCGAGCTCCCGGGGACACGTGCAGGATTCCCCGCGCGCCCGGGGCGGGCGCCTGACCTTTCCCCAGACGATCCTCAACCAGGTGGCGACCTCGTTCTCGACGGTGCGTGCCGCGGTCGAACTGCGCCAGGAGCTCTTGGATTACCGCAAGGGCTTCTTCGCCGAGTCCCTCGACCAGGCGCGGGAAGACCAGAGGCGGGGCTGGATCGTGGGCGAGGCGACCGACCCGGAGCGATCCGCGCGGTTCGCCCAGCTTCTGCTGGCCCACGACGTGACGGTCCACGCCTTGTCTGACGAGGTCACCGTCGACGGGGTGAAGTACGCCCCCGGCGCCGCATACGTCGTGCCCACCGACCAGGTCCAGTACCGGCTGCTCTTAGCGCTCTTCGACACCGTGTCGACCTTCAAAGACTCGACCTTCTACGACGTGTCGACGTGGACTCTGCCGCTGGCGTTCGACCTGTCGGCGGCACCCCTCTCCGACCTGACCGCCGTCGCGGGCGCGGCCCTCGGCGAGGTGGTCAAGCCCTCCGCAAAGGCGCCCGGCGCCGAGGGCACGGTCGCCTGGGCGTTTGCGTGGTCGTCTTACCACGCGCCGCTCGCCCTTCGAATTCTTCAAGACGCCGACGTGGTCGCGCAGGTGGCGACCAAGCCATTCACCGCGGGCGTCCACGGTGGTGCCGAACACTCCTTCTCCGCCGGCTCGATTGTGGTGCCCAAGGGCCTCCAGACCCTCCAGCCCGAGGTCCTCTCGGCGGCCCTCGCCGAAGCGGCGGCGGTCGGTGTTGAGTTCCATGGCATCACCAGCGGCCTCGCCCGGGGCGGTATCGACCTCGGCAGTCCGAGCGCTCCGGTTCTCGAGGCGCCCGCCCCGGCGATCCTGATCGGCCCCGGGGTCGGGACCTACGAAGCGGGCGAGGTCTGGCACTTGCTCGACCGGCGTTTCGGGATTGAGACCACGCTCCTTGAGCACTCACGCTTGACCCGGGTCCGTCTGGACGACTACTCCCACATTTTGATGGTCGACGGAGACTGGCACCGCCTCGGCGACCGGGGTGAAGAAGCCTTGCGGTCTTGGATCCGCGGCGGCGGCGTGCTCGTCACGATGAAGCGCGCGGCGCAGTGGGGGGAGCGCCTCATCGCGGCGGAGAAGCCTGAGAAGCACGCCGACGACCGAAAATCGGCGGATGACGAATCCGAAGAACCGAAGGAACGGTTGCCCTACGGAGAGGCGCGCCAGGACGCGGCGGTGTCGATCATCGGCGGGTCGATCTTTGAAGTCGACCTCGACCGGACCCATCCGCTGGCCTTCGGCTTCGCCCGGGACGTCCTCCCGGTCTTCCGCAACAGCGCTTCGATCCTCGAGGCCCCGAGCGATCCCTACGTGACGGTGGCGGCCTACACGCCGAAGCCGCTTCTTTCTGGCTACGCATCCCCAGAGAACGTCAAGCGGATCGCCGGATCGCCGGCGGTGATCGCCCGCCGCGTGCAGCGGGGGACGGTCGTGCAGATGATCGATCCACCGAGCTTCCGGGCCTTCTGGCTCGGCACCGACAAGCTGCTGCTCAACGCGCTCTTCTTCGGCGGCGTCGTGCAGCCGACCGACCGGTTCCGGGACGAGCACTAACGGCGCCGCCAGTGAACTTTTTCTTCCACCGACATCTGGCCGAACGGGATCTCGGTTCGGCCGCCGCCGGTCTCGGCGCCATGCTCCCTGACCTGTGGCGCATGGCCGACCGGCGGATGCGAGCGAAGAAAGGGCAGCCGCTGACCAACGAAATCGACCTCGGGATCGCGCACCATCTCGAACTCGACGCCTGGTTCCACGCCCAGCCGATCTTCCTGGACGGCCAGGCGGCGACCGGGCGGGCGTTCTCGGAGGTGGAGGCGCCGCGGATGCGCCTCTTCGCCCACGTCGCCTGGGAGATGTGCCTCGACGGCGCCCTCGTCCGTCGGCTGGGCGTTGAACCCGCGCTGGACGAGCTTCGACGCTCGCTGGAGTGGGGGCTTGACGACCTGATGGAGGAGGCGATCCGCAAACACCGTCCGCGGATCGGTGACGAACCCCTCAAACGACTGCTGGTTCGTCTGCGCGAATTGCTGGGTTCGCTGCAGAAAGGTGACTGGGTCGCGGGCTACGCGGAACCCGCCGGACTGGTCAGGCGCCTCGAAGGAGTTCGAAGGCGGTTTGACTTCGGACCGCTCGACGATCCGTCCCGCGCCGCCGCGGAGCGCGCCTTCAACGACCTCCTGACCCTCGCCTCGAGTCGTGCCGGAGAGATGCTCGAGGGCTCGGAAGGTGTCGCCCAGGCGTCCTTGGCAGGCACCACCGTGCACTAGGACTTGCCGTCGACCGGATGAGCCACGCACGCGGGAACGGGACCGTTGAACAGGCGAAGCCGGACCCATTCGAGCTTCTCGAGGAGGAGCTTCACGGAGCGGGCTACGACCTCGCCGGCGGTGCATGGGCGCGCCTGAAGGCTGAATGCTCCGTGGTCGAGTTTCCGCGTCGAGCTGAGATCTTTCCGATCGGAATCATTCCCCGGGAGATTCTCTTTGTGGCCTCCGGGGTGGCGGCGGCGACCTTCCTGGCGGAAGATGGCACCGTTTACATCTATCGGTTCTTCGAGCCGGGACATCTCTGCACGGCGATCTCGAGCGCCTGGCGCCACGAGCCGACGGCCGACGCGATTGTCGCAGCCACCGAAGTGCGCGGCCTCTTGATACCGCTCGAGACTTGGAAGCGGCACTACTCCAGGGAAGGTCTGCTCGGGGACTATTTCCGAGAGAAGCTCATCGAAACGCTCCTCTTCGACAAAGACATCATCCTGACCAAGACTTCAAAAAGCACTGAGGCGGCCTATTCTCTACTCGAAGTCCAGCAGCCAGAGGTGCTTCGGCAGGTGCCGCAGAAGCTCGTCGCGCAGTTCTTGGGTTTGACTCCGGAAGGGATGAGTCGATTCCTGCGCAACCGAGAAAAGGCGCGCTGAGCAGGGCGAGCTCCCGGCCGACCTCCACGACCGCATGGTTGGCGTTCAAAGCCGGGGCCGGAGGCCGCTCCGTGCTTAACCGAGATCAAGTCCGATTCCCCCTTCGAAGTGGCAGGCTTTCGACGTGGTCGAGCCGAGACTCGGCCCACACCCTTCAGCTCCGCCGAGCCCAAGAGGTTACCCATGCGTCTTCGACACTTGCCTAAAGTGCTGCGCGCCGCCTTCCCGATCCTCAAGCGGGCCGTCGCCAGCGGTCAAATCGTGCGCCCCCACTGTGAGCTTGTCCCCCCCGATCCGAACGTACTCTGCGAGTACGGAGTGCCGGTCCCTATTTCCGATGGCGTGACGCTCACGGCCAACGTCTTCCGGCCACGCCGCGCGGCGGAGAAGGGAGAGGCCGTGCCGATCGTCATGTGCGCCCACCCCTATGACAATCGGCTGACCGGACACCAGGGCAAGACGCCCCTGGGCGGACCGCCGCAGCAATATCGGCTCATTCCCCAGGCGGGGAGGCCCCGTTTTTCGACGTTGACGAGCTGGGAGTCCCCTGACCCGAACTTTTGGGTTCGCTCTGGCTACGCCGTCGTTAACGTGAACCTGCCGGGCTACGGCGGTAGCGGCGGACCGCCGAGCGTCTTCAGTGATCATCAGTCCAGGGCCTATTACGAGGCGATCGAGTGGGCCGCGGCGCGGCCGTGGTCCACCGGCAAGGTCGGGCTGAACGGGGTGAGCTTCCTAGCTATCACGCAATACCACGTCGCCGCCTGCCAGCACTACGGAGGGCCACCGCCGTCGCTGCGGTGCATTTCGCCGTGGGAAGGGCTCTCGGATATGTACCGCGATGTCCTCTGTCCAGGTGGCGTGGCCGAAACAGGATTTCCGGACTTCTGGTGGTACACCGAGGTTTTGCCGGCCCTTAGTGGTGGGGAAGCGGAGTTTCTTGAAAGTGAAGGCGCCGCCCCGATCGACTTCCTGGCGGAGCATCCGCTCTTCGACGATTTCTGGGCGGAGAAGGCCGCCAAGGTCGAGGAGATCGAGCTGCCGATGCTGATCTGCGCCTCATTCTCAGACCACGGCCTCCACAGCGCGGGTTCCTTCCGAGCCTTTACTCGGGCCAAATCACGCCACAAGTGGGTCTACACCCATCGCTATGGCAAGTGGGACACCTATTACTCCGACGAAGTGCAGGCGTTGACCCGCGACTTTATGGACTGTTTCCTCAAGGAAGGGACCTCGAACGGCTTTCTCGACCGGCCGCCGGTCCGGCTCGAGGTTCGATTGAGCCGTGATGTCGTGCATGACGTCCGCGAGGTGTCGGAATGGCCGCCGGCCGATGCGAGGCCGCATCGGCTCTTTTTGGCCCCCGGCACCTCCGTGCTCGAGACCGCGGCCGCGGCAAAGACCGGCGAATTGGCCTATGACGGGCTTCAAGGGTCCTGTGTGGTCCGCTACACATTTCCGGAGCCGGTGGAGGTGATCGGGACCATGGTTCTTGTTCTCCATGTCGAAGTCCGCTCCAGACCTGGGGACGACACGCCGGACGACATGGCGCTCTTTGTCGTCGCGGAGAAAATGGGCCGAGACGGTCAGCCCGTCCGTTTCTATGGCTCCGTGGGCCATGACAACGACGTCCTAAGTAAGGGCTATCTGCGGGTCTCTAGGCGCGCCTTGGACGAGCGGCGCTCCAAGCCGGGGCAGCCGGAGCTTCGACTCGACTCCGAGCAGAAGCTGTCGCCGGGGGAGATCGTTCCCGTGACGATTGCGATGGATCCCCACGCGACTTTCTTTGCAAGCGGTGAGTCGCTTCAGATCGAGATCGCTGGCCGCGAGCTTGTTGAGCATCCGGTCTACAGGAAAGCCTCCGAGGGCCACCCAGGCACGCACGTGATCCACATGGGCGGTGACTACGCCAGCCACCTTGAGATCTTGCTCACCGCGTCGACAGAAAAGCCACGCAGCGGTCCGCAAACTTAAAGCTCGAGCTCTCCCAGGGATGACTTCCGACTGCGCGGACCGCCGGAAGATCTTCTTCGGTGGCGTGCCTTGGAAGGGGCTAATTCAGCGCGATCACCAAAGCTGGATGTCCCCGCCGCGCGAGCCATTGCCGAGCGTCCTCAGCCTCCCTAGAGGTCCTAAACGGGCCGAGACGGACGCGGTGGATGCCGTCTTTTTCGACGACCTGCACCTTGTCGTGGTGTCGTGCGAGCTCGCCCTCCAGGCGCCGGGCGTTGGTGGCGTCTCGGAAAGCGCCGGCTTGCACCACAAAGCGCGTCGACAGGCTAGGACCTGACGGACCGCCGCCCAGGGAGACGATTTCGATCGAGACCTTGGCCGTGCCCGGGCCGATCATTTTCACCTCGCGCGCCGCACCGTAGGACAGGTCGATCACCCGACCGCGGATAAAAGGTCCGCGATCGTTGACCCGGACCCGCACCTTTAGGCCGTTGTCGAGATTGGTGACGTCGACCACCGTGCCGAGGGGCAGCTCTTTGTGGGCCGCGGTCAGCAGGTGCATATCGTAGATCTCGCCGCTCGCCGTCGCCCGGCCGTGGAACGGTTCGCCATACCAAGAGGCGACGCCGCGCTGGGTGCTCCCCACCCGCGGCTTGTCGAACCGATTGGTAGCGCAGGCGGTGCTCAGCACCAGGCACAGGAGCACGGGGGCGAGTCGTCGGAGGTGGGTCACTGCGGCGAGATCAACATGATGTCGAGGTCTTGGGGGAGAATAACGGATGGCGTTAAACCCGAGGCGCTTCCTCAGGGGCCCCTTCCGCGTCGGCGATGAGCGGCTCAACAACCTCCGTGAGGAAATCGGCGACCTGCTC
>JBCDKB010000206.1:0-14004 GCA_038747035.1 Acidobacteriota bacterium
CCCGTCGACGCCATAGGCCTCCGGGGCTTCCAGGCCGTCGGCGCCAGCCCAGTCGATGAAGACGGCCCCGGCCTGGGCCGCCCAGCGCCGGAGCGTGTCGTTTTGCCCGGCCACCGCCTCCGCGACGGCTGCGCCCGCCTTGGAGACTCCGATCGAGATTTTTGGGGCGAGGACGGCGGTCACCGCGAAGCTCGCGTCGACCAGGACCGTCGAGAGTCGATCGAGGGTGGCAGTGATCTCCCGGCTACTCGAGAGTAGGGAAACGTCGCCGGCGCGGACCGCCTCGAGCGCCCGATCGAAACCCAAGCTGACTAGGACGTGGGTCGGCCGCACCAGGGCCGCCGCTTCCAGCAGGTTCGGCGGCCGGAGCCCCGGGCGCACCAGATGGGGGTAAGCGAGCGTCAGGTTGATCTCGGTCGCCAGCGCATCATCATCGCGCAGAAGGGGCGTGCTGGCCCGCCGTTCGAGGAAGTTCCCGAAGTCGAGGCCGGGCACCGCCAAGTGGTGGGAGACGTTCGAGTCCCGGCCGCCGGCCACCGCCCGCAAGACGTCCTGTCCGTCGCTCGGGGGCAGGACGAAGGGCACCCCCAGACGCCGCGCCAGCCGAGCCGGAAAGCTCGTACGGCGCCCCGCGGCAGACAGGCGCCACGGTCCGAAGCCGGCCGGCAGGCCGTCGCCCAAGGCGATGAACACCCGCGGCCGCTCCCGTCTCGGCTCCACGCTCATTCGGCGAGCGTACCAAGCCCGGCCGACTCCAGCTCAGCGGGCCGCAGCCGGCTGGACCCGTGCCGCGGGCCGCTAGCTATCCTGGCGACTCAGCTCATCGTCGATGACGCGGGAAAGTGCCGACGCCGGGGAGCCCTGCACGCGGCCGAGGTCCACGTTGCGGCCGTTGATGTAGATCGTCGGCGTCCCGGATACACCCAACCGGCGGCCGAGCCGCATATCTTCATCGACCTGCGCCTTCTTCTCCCCGTCATCGAGGCACGTCTTGAAGGCGGAGGCATCGAGCTCGAGCTCACCGGCGCGGCGGTCGAGGTCGGCGCGTCCCAGGCTGCGCTGGTCAGCGAAGAGGGACGCATGCATCTCCCAGAACTTGCCTTGGTCGCCGGCGCAGAGGGCCGCTTCCGCCGCCTGGAAAGCCTGGGGATGGATCGAGACCAGCGGATACTGCCGAAACACCACGTTCAACTTGTCTCCGTAGGACTCCCGCACCTCGTCGATCACCGGCTCGATACCGCGGCAGCCCGGGCACTGGAAATCCGAGAAGATCGTCAGCGTCACCGGCGCCGACGCGTCGCCGCGGATCGGTGAGCGACCCGCCGCCGGCAGGGCGGCGCGCCGCGGCTCCAGGATCATCTTGACCTTATGCTTGGTCCGCAGCTCGCTCACCAGCGCCGAACGCAGCGACTGCGCCTCCTCCTGCTCGAGGTAGACCCGAATCTGGTCCGCCACCTGCTCCTTGGGCTGGCGAATGCGCGCCTGGTTCGCAGTGAAAAAAGCGCCGACGTCGGCGTCATCGACCTTGACCTTGGACGTAATCTGATCGCGGATGAACGCGTCGAGGCTCGTGTCCCGCGACTCGGCGGCCCGCCGTAGCAGGCGCTGCTCCACGAGCTGGCCGAGGCCCTGCTCGAGTATCTGCTGACGCTGGGCCTCGAGCTGCGCGAGGGGATCGGCGAGATGGGCCTCCAGCTCGGCGAGGGTGATGGGCTGGGCGTCGACCGTTGCGACGATCTCGTCGGGCACCTGGGCGCTGGCCGCCGGCAGAAGGGCGAAGGGAAAGAAAGTGGCGCCAAAAACGATCCACGGCGTCAAAGCTTTTGCGAGCATGGCATCTCCCAAGGGGCTCGGGACGACAGCACAGTCGTCCGGACCCGTCGATGAAGGTAGTTCCTCGGTTCTCGGGGTCGACCGGACCGGATGTCCGTGCGACCCGCCCTCGCCCAGAGGGATGACCCCGTGCGCTGGCGAGGTCCATCTTCGGAGAAACACTTAGGCGGACTCTGAGCTTTCCCTCAGATCTTTCTCAAAGTCGCGGAAATAAAGCCCTAAAGAACCTGCAGGGGGTCGGCGTCGGCCCCCGGACTCGACACCAGCTGGGCGAATCCTTCGAGGCCGTGGAGGCCGGAAAATGCCGGGTCGACGCCGAGCCAGATCAAGTCGAAATCGCGGTCGCGACGGGCCTGCTCGAGCAAAGCGAGGGCGGCGGCGCCGTCGCCGCGCACGGCTTCGAGGCGGGCGAGGTCCAGCGGATCGTAGACAGTCGCCAGACCTTCCGGGTCCACCCGCTGCAAGCAGCGCACGACCCCCGCGAGGCCGGCCTCTTCGAAGACCGCCTCGATCGACGCCGCCACGTCTTCGAGCCCGCCGGCGAGTGCCACCGCGTCGCGGCACGCTTTGACGGCGGCGTCGAGCTCGCCTTGCACCAGGAAGACCTCGCTGCGCAGGAGCGCGGCGTTGGGGTCTCCGGGCGCCAGGAGCTGGAGTGACTCCAGCTCCGCCAAAGCGTCGTCGTACCGGCGGGCCAGGTAAAAGGCCCGCACCAGATCGAGCCGGGCGGAGACTGAGGACGGCGTGTGGTGCAGGGTGGGGCGCAGCACTTCAATCGCGTCGTCGTGGCGCCCGGCGGCCGAGAGGTAAGCGGCGTAGCCGCGCCGGGAGAAAATCGGCGAACCGCCGCCGACGTCGACGCGCTCAAAGTGGGCCCCCGCGGTAGCCCAGTCCCCTTCGTGGACCAGGGCGATGGTGCCCAAGGAGGCGTGGGCGCCAGGAAGGTCCGCCTCGATCACCAGCGCCGTCTCCGCGGCCCTTTTCGCCTCAGCCACCGTCGTTTGCCGCTCGGTTCGCGGCTGTCGCTCCGCTTCGGCGAGCAGCGACTCGGCGAGGCCGACGTGGGCCGGCGCCGACGTCGGCTGGCGCTCAAGGGCGAAGGTGAAGAATCGGCGGGCTTCCCGAGGCTGTGACGCATCGAGGAAATGGCGCCCCAGGCGCAGCGCCTCTTCGACCTCCGGCGCGCCGGCGATCCGCGCCGAGGCGCCGAGGCGAGCCCGGACCCGTCGCGAGATCTCTGCGGAGAGCTCCATTTCGAGGGCCGGCAGATCCTCCGCCGTGCGCTCCCACGAACCGCCCCAAAGGAGCTGGCCGTCGATGGCCACGAGCTGGACCGTCACCCACAGGCGCTCGCCGAGACGGCGCACCGCGCCTTCGACCACGGCGTCCACGTCCCGGCTGACCAGGCGGGGCGCGGCGCCGTCGCCGTGGGCCCGCGAGAAAGCCGGAACCACCTCGAGCCAATCGCTGCGGGCGAGGTCGATGGCCAGGTGCTCGCTGAGTCCGCGGGCGAAGAAGGACGGATCCTCACCCCTCGGCTCAAGCTCGAGAACGGCGACGGATCGGAGCGAAGAGCTGTCCGCCGCGGCGCCGGAGGTCGCGGCGGCGCCGGCCGAGGCGGCGGCGACCGCAGCCCCTTCGTCCGCACCAAGCGACGTCCACAAGAAGTCCACCGCGCTGCCGCCGAAGGAGAGGCCCACGAGCACGGCGACGATCCCCGCGGCGAGGAGGGCCGCGGAGCGGAAGTCGCCCCACGGACTTCCGGTCGGCATCGACACGGTCGGCATCGACGCGGTCGGCATCGACGCGGTCGGCATCGACGCGGTCGGCATCGACGCGGTCGGCATCGACGCGGATCGCCCGCGGTCGGTCAAAGCCTCAACGGGCGCGGCGAGCGGAGCAGCTTCGGAAAACGCGGGCGCTCCAACGGGGGGCCGCGGCAAAGACGCCGGCGTCACCAGCAGGCGATAGCCGCGGCCGCGGATCGTCCCGACGTACCGGGGCGAACGGGCGTCGTCCCCAAGCACGCGGCGCAGCTCGTAGATCACGGTCGTCAAGGACTCGTCGCTCGCGGCGCCGCAGCCCCAGGCCTGGGCCACGAGCTCGTCTTTGCTCACCATCTCTCCGGGACGTTGCGCCAGCGCCGTCAGCACGCGTAGCACCTTGGCGCCCACCGGCCGCGGGCCCTGCTCCCCCGTGATCCGCCCGAGCGTGGGCTCCACCGTCCATTCGCCGATCACGAAACCGCGCTCAAATTCGATCGCTTCTGACATCGAGGCCTCCAGGTCGCCGCGGATCTCTCCCGCGAGATTCCGCCACGAAGCACCTTAATATCCGAAGCGGACGCCGGAGGAACGACGTCTCCACTTGATGCGAGATCTTTACAGGCGCGGCGCGCCGGACCGCGGAAAGCGGACCGGCAAGACCTTGAATCCCAGCGCCTCCGCCCGGGTTCGGGCGTTGTCCCAGGCTTCGCCGTCACCGCGCAGGCCCGCCGACGCCAGGCGTGCGGACATCTCAAGGTCGGCCAGGTCGAGGGACGCCGCCGCGTCGGCAATGCCTAGGGCCCCGGCGGCGTCGCCGGCGACCAGCGCCGCCGCCAGCTCGACGCGGAGCACGACCTCCCGGTCCTCCAGCGAAGCCACCGCCGATCGGGCCCGCTCGACGGCGTCGCGGGCGCCGGCGGCATCGCCGGAGGCGAGCCGGGCGCGGGCCTCGAGCGTCAGGGCCGAAGCGAGCGCATCGACGAGGTGCCCCGGCAGCTCGGCGTAAATCGACCGCGCGGCGGCGTCGGCCCGAGCCGGATCGCCTGCGTCGAGGTCGAGGGCGGCGAGCGCCAGCCGACTGCGCAAGGCGTTGTCGGATTCGCCGATCGAGGTGCGGATCCGAAGGGCTTCCTCGTGTTTGCCGCGCGCGTCGTCCAGGTCGCCGCGCAGGCTTGACACCGAGCCGAGGGCGGTCAGGTAGTAGGCCCGGCCCCGGGGGTCGCGGGTGGATCGATTGCTCTCGAGGGCCTCTTCGATCCGCGCCTCCGCCCGCTCCAGACGTCCTCGCCGGATGTCGATCTCGGCCAGCAGGTTGAGGTTGATCGAGATCGACCGGCCGTTCTTCAGCCGGTGCGCGATCTCCAAGGATTCGTCAAAATGACCCTCCGCCTCCGCCAGCAAACCGAGGCGGCGCTCGACGACGCCGAGGGACGTCAACGACACGGCGATACTTCTTTCGATGCCGGCCTCGCGATTCGCCTCCACCTCCAGCTGGTGGAGCGAGCGCGCTTCACTCAGGCGCCCCTGCTGGCGGAGCAGAATCGCCTGGGTATTGAGCGCGAAACGCCGCGTGCCGACATCGCCGATGCGGCCGGCGATATCGAGGGCCTCGGCCGAGAGCCGCGCCGCTTCGTCGATTTCGCCCTGGTGGCGATGCACGATCGCCGAGGACGCCAGCGTCCGCGCCAGCGGCCCCTCGAGGTTTGCGCTGCGGTAGATCTCGACCACCTGGGCGTACGCTTCGAGCGCGCTTTGCGGTTCGCCGAGGTCACGGAGGGCCCCGGCCTCAATCTCCCGGGCGCGGGCCGCCATCAGGGTGGCGCCGAGGCTTTCCGCCACTTCGGCGGCGCGGGCCGCCAGCTGGCGCTGCCGACCGTAATCCGAACGCGCGCGGGCCACCTGGGCGGAGAGTAAATCGAGCCGGGACGTTTCAACGGCGCCGGAGTTCCGCAATTCTTCGATGGTGGCGAGGGCGCCTTCCGTATCGCCGACGCGGGTCTGCAGGCGAGCGAGTCGGATGCCGTAGTCCGCTTCGTCCGGGAAGTAGGCCCACAGGCCGCGGTAAACCGACAGCGCCGCCTGGTGTTCGCCTTCCTGCTCCAGCACCTGAGCTTCCACCCACTGGGCGTCCCGGCGCGGCAGCACGTCCACCCGCTCGGCGGCGCGGGCCGCCTCCTCGCGAGCTTCTTTGCGGTAGCCCAAGGAACCCAGGGCCGCCGCCAGCGCCGACCGCGGTAGCGGGTGGTCCGGGTCTTCGGCGACGGCTTTTTCGAGCAAGATGCGAGCCCGCTGGGCTTCGTGGCGCCGCAGGTTGTCGAGGCCTTCGGCGTAGTAGCGCGCGGCGATACCTCGGGGCAGGGCGCGGCGCTTCTCTTCGGTCTCACCGACGGTGAGCTCGTCGAGCTCGAGCGCCTGGCGCAGCGAGTGACCGGCGTTCTCGACCAGCTCGAAGAGGGCCGTTTCACTCCCCCGCTCCGCGACCCGGGCCACCTCTTGGCCGTCGCTCGAGCGCCGGACCACCAGATCCATCCTCAGCTGTCGCCCTTCCCCGGCGCCGGCCACCAGGTAGCTACCGCCGACGAGCAGGTCGCAGCTCAGGAGCTGCCCGACCTTCTCCACCATGCGGGGCTCCGCCGGCGGCTGATCGAGTCCGAGCTCCAGGCGAACCCGGGCCACCTCCTCGCCGGAGACCACCCGCAGGCGCTCACCCGCCGCGGCTTCGGTGCGCATCATCTCCGCGAGGGCCGGCCCCAGCCACGCCGCTTCCGCGGAGCCGCCGAGGTCGCGGAAGCCGACGATGGCGATCGACGGTCTGACGGATTGGGCCGCGCGCTGCACGGCGGCGGCCATCGCGTCGCCGCCGGAGGGACGCTCGCCTTTAACCCGGCCCGACCAGTGCCAGAGGCCGAAGGCGGAGAGCAGCACCAGGAATCCTGCGGCGACCGCTATCGCCACACCGCCACGACGCCACGGCCTCACGCCGACGCCTTCGAGCGCCAGCACCACCTGGCGCCCGCTGCGGAAGCGTTTGCCCGGCTCCCGCTCCAAGCAGCGGAGGATCGCCCGCTCCCAGCGCGGTTCGAGGTCCGGCACGTAGAGCCGCGGCGAAGAAGGCTTCTCCGTCAGGCGCTGGTAGGCGCCCGCTAGCGCATTGCCGCCGAAGGGCAGGTGGCCGGTCAGCATCTCGAAGAGCACGACGCCGAGGGCGTAGATATCCGCCGTCACCGACGCTTCGAGCCCCTGCACCTGCTCCGGCGCCATATAGGCCGGCGTTCCCACCCGCATATCGTGGCTGGTAAGCCGCTTGTCGGAGAGGTCGTCCACGGACCGGGCCAGTCCGAAGTCGGTAATCACCGCCCGCAGGCCGCCGCCTTTCTGCGGCACGAGCATGACGTTGCTGCTCTTGAAGTCCCGGTGGACGACGCCGGCGGCGTGGGCGGCGTCGAGGCCGTCCGCCATCTGGCGCACCAGCGGCATCGCTTCTTCAACGCTCAGCCGCCCTTTACGCTCGCAGTATTCCCAAAGGCTTTCGCCGTCGAGCAATTCCATGGTGAGGAAAAGCAGCTTGCGCCCGTCGGACGTCGGATACTGTCCGAGCTCATAAAGACGACAGGCGTTGGGGTGCGTGACCTGTCGGGCGAGCTGGATCTCGCGCTTCAGCCGCTCGGTGGCCTCGCCGTCGGCGGCCCGACTGCGGCGGATCGTCTTGAGCGCCACCCGCTGGTCAAGGACATCGTCATGGGCTTCATAGACCTCGCCGACGCCGCCGGCGGCGATGAAACCGATGATGCGGTACCGGTCTTCCAAGACCTCGCCGACTTCGAGCGCACCACGCCGCGGCCAGGCCCGCTCCGCGGGGGACTCCCCGGGGCGACCATCCCACGTTACGGTGTGATCCTCTGGCTTCGCCGGCATGGTCCTGGACACGGGCCGCCCGGTGATTCGGGCGAGGGTTACTCGTCAGCTGCGTAAAGGGCTTCGTAATGCGACCGACTTCGGAGGACTTTCCGCACATAATTTCGCGTCTCTCGGAAAGCCACCTTGGTCAAATATTCCTCAACTTCATCGCTGACGCAATATTTTCTCCACAGCTCAGCCTGCGGCTCCCCCGCATTGTAGGCCGCCACGGCGCTCGGCACGTCTCCTTCGAAGAGGGCCACAAGCTCTTCGAGGTAGGAAGCGCCCAGAGCAATAGCCACTTCTGGGCGGTGCAAATCGGCCGGCTCGAAGGACTCCATGCCGACGCCTTCGGCGATGGTCCGCGCCGTCGGGACGATGAATTGGGTCAAACCGCGGGCCGAGGCGCCGGAGAAAGCTTGGGGATCGAAGCGACTCTCCTCCCGGATAATCGCCGCCAATAAATATGAATCGACGCCGCGCGTGCGGGTCTCCTTGAGGATCAGATAGCTGTAGCGAAATGGATAAAGCAGTCGACGGTACGGCGCCGGCAAAAGCTCGGCCGGCAGGGAGACCGGCTTCCGCTTCGCGAGGATTTCGGCGACGTAGAGGGACCGCCGGGTCGCCCCGGCTTCCGACAGGATCTGGCTGCCGGTGAAGGCGAGGCTTTTCTGCGCCACCGGAAAGTGGCGCAAGACGCGATTCGGCGCCTCGGCGAAGAGCCCGAGGCCCAAGAGCTTGTCCGCCGGCGTCTCGTGGCGCGCCCGCCACAGCGGCCACTCCGCCGTCGGCGTGCGCCCCAGCCCGAGGTAGGCGGCCGACTTCGGATCCCGTTCGAGACGATCGCGCAGCGTCGCTTTGGCGACGACGCCCCGGGGATCCTTCGGCCCGAGCAGTAGCCAGGCCTTATAGAGCGCCGTCGGCGAGTCCGTCCGGGCCGCCAAGGACCGCCCCAGGCGCGCCGCCGGCTCTCGGAGCGGCTCCCGCCCCAGGCGGGCGAGGGCACCGCGGCCGAAAGCGTCGTAGGGGTCCCGTCGGGCCACCTCGGCGAAGAGCTCGACCGCCCGATCGAGATCGCCGAGACGCTCCGCCAGCCGCCCGCGCCAATAGTCGACCTCGCCGACCGGCAGCCGGCGGAGGCGCCGGGCCTCGTCGAGCCAGGCCCCGACGCCTTCCGTGCGTCCGGAGAGGATCTCTGAGCTGGCCAGAAAGAGTAGGGCGCTCGACACCTGGGTCCACTTCCGCTGCCGCCGGAGCTGGGTCAGGGCGCCGTCGGCCGCTCCATAGTCGCCGCGCAGCCAGGCGAGGCGCAGTCGCGCGATGAGCGCCGCGGCGGCGAAGCGCCCGCGCGGCTCGGCCGCATAGGTGGCTTGGAAAGCCGCCGACGCTTCCGGCCAGCGCGTCTCCCCCGCCAGCTCGAGCGAGCGCGCCCGCTGGTAGAGCGCTTGGGAACGGCGACTCGGTTCCGACGCTTCGGCCGCCAGGCCGGCGAAGGCTCTCGCCGCCGCTTCGTAGCGCCGGAGCCAAAAATAGCTCCGGGCCAAGGCGTAGCGAAGATCATAGGTTCGAACCCCCGACGGCGCCTGCACCACAGCCTGCGCCAGGTAGCGGGCGGAGTGGTCGAACTCCCGGTGGTCGTAGAAGCCCATACCGAGCGCCACGAGGCCGGGGTAGGTTTCGGAATCGCCATTCGCTGCGAAGAGCTCGGCGGCGCGCAGGGCGACGTCGTCAGAGGAGTCTTCGTCTAGGAGGGCGATCCACCGGCTGCGGGCCGACTCAAGATCCTGACTCCGAAGATCGCAATGGGCGCGGGCGAGCGAGAGCAGCCGCCGCTCGTCCTCGCCGAGGCGCAGACGGCCGAGCCCGCCCAGGAGCCGACAATCGCCGCCCGCGGCGAGGGTTTCTTCGAATAGTGCGACCGACTCAGCGAGCAACGAACGCGGCGGTGAGCTGCCGAGCAGCGTGGCGACCAGCCCGGCGGCGACCTCGGCATCGCCGCCGTCCGCCTGCGCTTCAGCGAGCCGCAGTCGAGCCCACGGCGCCAGCGCGGGCGTGGCGTCGAGGGTCGCCGCGAACGCTTCCATCGCTTCGGCGCGCCGCCCCTTTTCCAGCAGCAGCTGGCCGCGCAGATAGTTGAAGCCGCGGCGGCGGGCCCTTTCTCCATCCACCTCGAGGGACGCGTCGACCAGAGCCAAAGCGCCGTCCAGATCGCCTTCGAGCTGTTTTTCAACCAGCGCGATGCGGACGTCCGGCGCCGGTTCCGGCGTGGCCGCCAAGCTAACGAGTAGGAGGGCGAGGAGTGTTTCGAAGGGCATCCGTCAGTCGGTAATCCGCTCGACGTGCGCCCCCAGGTTCTGCAATTTCAGTTCCATCCGCTCGTAGCCGCGGTCCAGGTGGTAGATCCGGTCGACGAGGGTCTCGCCGGTCGCGACCAAACCGGCCAGCACCAGGCACGCCGACGCCCGCAGATCGGTCGCCATGACCCGCGCCCCCGAGAGCGGACTCGGTCCGTGGACGCGGGCGTAGGTGCCGCGGTCGACCCGGATCTCAGCCCCCATCCGGCCGAGCTCCGGCACGTGCTGGAAGCGATTTTCAAAGACGGTCTCGGAGACGGTGGCGACGCCGGTGGCCTGCGTCATCATGGCCAGGTACTGCGCCTGGAGGTCGGTCGGGAATCCCGGGTGCGGCTCGGTGATGATGCCGCGCGGCTGGATCTCGCCTTCATGTCGAACGCGGATCGACTGCTCTTCCCGGTCCACGACGGCGCCGATTTGGGTCAACTTCTCAAGCAAAGGTGCCAGATCGGCAGGCCGCGTACCGAGCACCGTCACGTCGCCGCGGGTCATGACGGCGCCGATGAGGTAGGTCCCCGCCTCGATGCGATCGGGAATCACTTCGTGGACGGCGCCGTGGAGACGGTCGACGCCTTCGATGGTGATGGTCTCTTCGCCGGCGCCCTCGATCTGGGCGCCCATGGCGGTGAGCAAACGGGCCAGGTCAACGATCTCGGGCTCGCGGGCGCAATTCTCGAGAATGGTGGTGCCCTGCGCCAACGATGCGGCCATGAGGAGATTCTCGGTCCCACCGACGGTCCGCTGGCGGAAACGGAAACGGGCCCCCCGCAGCTGATCACACCGCGCTTCCACGTAGCCGTGCTCGAGGGTCACTCGAGCCCCCAGCGCTTCGAGGCCCGCGAGGTGCTGATCGACCGGCCGGACGCCGATGGCACAGCCTCCGGGTAAGGAAACCCTCGCCTGCCCTCGGCGCGCCAGCAGCGGCCCCAGGACCAGGACGCTCGCGCGCATCGTTTTGACCAGCTCGTAGGGCGCCTCGTCCGGATTGCCGTTGTCGCGGGTCTGCAGGACCACCGAGTCGGTCTCCGGCCGCTCTTCAACCGCGACGCCGACGTGTTCGAGGAGACGGCGCATGGTGCGGATATCGCGCACGCTCGGCAATCGACGCAGCTCCACGGGCTCATCGGTGAGCAGCGCCGCGGCGAGGATCGGCAAAGAAGCATTCTTGGCCCCGCTCGCCCGAATCGAGCCTTCCAAACGGCAAGGACCCGAGATTCTTAACTTATCCATAGATTCTCCGAAAACGTGTTTTTACCATAGGCGAAAGCGGACTTTGTGCGACTCACAATCGACGACGTCACCGCCTTCGACAGCTCCTAGGCTAGGCAAAGGATGTGGCGAAATGGTGACGTCATTGAGGTTTTGGGCCACGTCGATCGAGGCAGATCCCGTGAAGATACGGAGAATTCGCTAGACGCCTCCTAGTGCCCATGCTAGGGTGGACGCGTTGAAACCCTCCAGCGGAGTGGACCCGAAGTAGCCCCCCTCACTGCGAAGTAAGTCACCCGAAGTCACCCAGCTGAATCATTAAGACAGGTCCGGAGACCCACTTAGAAAACAGACGGTGAAAATTCACTGTCTTCTAAGGAGAATCCTCTGTCTCAGCTGTCCTTTGGAATAGGCGCTACTAAAAAGTCCCCCCCACGTTAGGGATTCAACGGCGTCACTCCGGCGCCCGGCCCGGAGAAACAGGATTAGGCCCGAGCTAACGGGCACGAAGCCCCGCCAGCGCGGGCAAGGAGATTGCGGAAATGTCGAAGAGGATTTACGTGGGGAACCTGCCGTTCAGCGCCACCGAAGACGAGGTGAGCGAGCTTTTCGGTGCGTTCGGCGAGGTGTCGTCGGTGAGCTTGATCAACGACCGTGAGACCGGGCGCCCGCGCGGTTTCGGTTTCGTTGAAATGGCTGACGGTGCCGACGAGGCGATTCAGGCTCTGGATGGCTCCAATCTGGGCGGCCGGACCTTGAAGATCAACGAGGCCCGTCCCCGCGAACAGCGTCCGCCGCGTCGCTGGTAGTCACCCCTTTTACACCATAGGCTGGCGTTCCTGCCCAACGGCAGGCACACCTCGGACACGGAGGCCAGGTTCGGCCGACGGCCCACCGCCAGCCAGGCGAGCCCCTTAGACCCACGCGGGATCAGACCTGCTCGGCAGTCTCCGGACGTCTCGCCCCAAGCCCGGTTCTCTCCATGGGACGCCGGGCTTTTGTTTGCGCTCTACGCGTTTTCCGTTCCGCGCGTTCAGTCCGGACCGCGCGGCGGGTGTGGCCTACTCGTAGACCATCCACAGCGGGCCAGGAAAAAGCCACGACAGGCCGGTGCGCAACCGATCGCGCCAATTAATCCAGTTGTGCCCGTCGCGGGCTTCCACCCACTTGACGTCCATCCCGGTTTCTTGCAGCAGGGGAACCATCGAACGATTCTCGTAGATCAACGTCTCGTAGGTTCCGCAGCTCATGAACACTTTCTCGCTGGGTCGACCCGGGCGACGGCGGAATTCGTTGACGAACTTCACCACCGGCTCAAAAGCCGGCCCGCGTCGATTTGGCCCGATATCCGTAAAGGCAAACGATCCGGACTGGAGCAGCAGCCGGCCATAAAAGCCCGGATTACGCCAGGCGCACGAGAGCGCCGCCACCGCGCCGAAGCTCGCCCCCATCAACCCGCGGAATGCGGGCCGGTCGCGCAGCGGCCACTCCCTCTGCAGGTGGGGCACGAGCTCGTCAGTCAAAAAGCGGGCGTGGGCCGGGTTGTCGGGGTACTCGCTGAGGCGCTCGCTCGCGTTGGTGAAGGCGACGATCATCGGCGCCACCTCCAGCCGGTGGATCAGATTGTCGAGCACGGTCTTGAGGTCGGAATAGCGCAGGTAGTCGTGGCCGTCGTGGACCACCAGGAGCGGGTAGCGCCGGCTGCGCCGGAAGCGCGCCGGAAGGTAGAGCAGCGCCCGACGCTCCTCCTGGAATGCGTCACTCCACAGGCCGACCTGGGCGATTTCGCCGGGCCGGGCATCCCCCTCGTGCGCCGTCCATTCCGGGCGCTTGGTGCCCGCCGTCCGAACGACGGAGTTGGCGCCGTAGGGATCGAGGGCCCGTTCAGGATTGCGGGGATCGAGGATCCAATTGTGGCCGCCGCCCTGGATCACGTTCAGCTTGTACTGCAAAGTTGATTCGAGCGGCAGCTCGATCACCAGATACCAAAGGTCCGTCTCCGGAACCCGCTCGAAGGGCTGGGACGTCTCGAGGCCGAAAATGAAGTGCTGCAGCAGCACGGCGTCCACATCGCCGCCGCGGAAAACGAAGGTGATCGAGGTGTCTTCGACCAGCGGGAAAGAGTGCTCGTTGAAAAAAGCGTCGACGGCGTCGGCCGACGGCGTCCCGTCCTGGAGCAGGCGGTGAATGGCGAGGGTGTCCATCAAGAGCGCTGGCCTCGGCCTCGTCTTCCACCGCCAACGGGGCGGGACGGAGCGGTAAAGGAATGGCGAAGCCCCGTCATCAGAGCCCCAGAGGTTCGACGCGACCGTCGGTGCGAAGTTGCAGCGTCCCGACGCCGGGTTCCCATCCAAAGCCCCGTTCGCCGCGCCGGACCGACATGCCTTCGTCGAGCGGCACGCACGTATCGGGGGCAAAGCGGCGGGCGAAGAGGCTCACTCGAACCGGATCCTGCAGCCGCAGGCGGTGGCGGGCGTGCGGCAACACCACCAGACCGCGGTATAGGCCGAGGCCCGTGTCCAGCACTTCGGGATTGCCGGCGCCTTGCGGCGGCGAATCGTGGAAGAGCACGACCCGCTCGCCCAGCGCCATCGCCCCGGCGGACCAGGCGAAGATCGGTAGGTGGGTGAAAAGCGACGGCATGTCGAAAAGACGCATGCGATTGAGCAGCACGGCGACGTGGCCTCCGGCGATGGCCACCGCGGCGCACCGGCCGAGGACTTCCGCGAGCTGCTCCCGCTGCTCGACCACCGCCAGGCGGTGGCTCGGTCGCCACTGCCGCTCATACGCATCGTGCTCATCGGCCAGGCGCTGGAGGTGCTCGCGATCGAGCTGGCAGATGGCGTCGATGGCGGAATCTCGGGCGCGATCGAGGATGTCCGGTTCATCGCCGCCGCGGCGCATCAGCTCGCGGGCGGGTTCGAGCACGAAATCGAGGCGATAGC
>JBCDKB010000207.1:0-13960 GCA_038747035.1 Acidobacteriota bacterium
GCGTGAAGCCCCCCTGCTGGGTCAGCGCGCCGCCGAGACCCGGGTCGGCGACGGAGAGCTCGACGCCGCAGGTGCCGTCCGAGTCCATATTGCCGCCGAGCGGGGTCAAGATGGACGCCGGGTTGCTATCGCAGGCTCCGTTTGGGGACGGTCCAAAGACCACGTTGCGGAGAGACGCCGAACTGTTGCGCTGCAATATATGGTCGCCGCCGCCGCTCCCTCGGTTCTCGGCGAATGTCACTTGGTTGAGCGTCGCTTCTCGGCCGTTAATAAATGAGAATTGAGCCATTCCTCCGCCGAGAACGGCGGAGTTGTTGAAGAAAGTCACGTTCGAGAGATCGACCTGGGGGCTTTGACCGTCAAACTCGAAGAGAAGAAGACCGCCGCCGAGTCCGTCCGCTTCAACGCCGACCGCCGAATTCGAGTCGAAGGTCACGTTCTCGAGGGTCAAGTGACAGAGCTGCGAAACCATGCCGCCGCCGCTGGCCCCAAGCCCTCCGACACTATCGTCCTCATCCGTGGCGACGTTTCCCCGGAAAATGACGTCTTTGAGGGAAATCGAGGGTAGTGCCGCCGCATCGTCGTCGCCACTGCAGTTGATTCCACCGCCGCCGCTATTTTCACCTTGGTTACGATTGTTTTCGAACACCACACGGTCGAGACGAGCTATCCCGTCGGCGTTGCCTTGAAATCTAAAGGGAGCGCTCCGTGCGACGTTGTCAACGAAGACTAGATCCCGCATGATCAATTCCTCGCCGCTGTCGGCGACGAACTCGATGGCGCTGTTGAAAAGACCGGTGGCGCCGCGAATGGAAAAACCCTCGAAGGTGACGACGCCCGGGGTCAATAGGATGACCGTGAGTAGGTCGTCTTCAAGAGGTGCGATCCTCTCGATGGTCGTTTGATGCGGCCCTTGACCGCGGAGAGTCATCGGCACAAAGAGGTTGAGACCATCGGTGATGCCGAGATCGAGGCTCAGTTCATAGGTCCCCGCCCCGAGCTCGACGAGGGTATCGCCCTCGGTGAAGACACAGCCGCCGAAGCTGGTTTGGTCGTTGAGCGTCTGGACGGCTTCGCGCAGGGCGCAGGCCTCGGGGTTATCACCGTCCTCGTCGGCCGTGGTGGTGACCACGATCGCCTGTAGGCTGGAAGCGGCCAGAAGCACAAGAGCGACTAAGACCAAAACTATCGTGGGTGGCATGCGGAACTGATTCACGGAAGATCTCCTTCGGAGAGGGAAGCTCTAGCGGGGGAGGAGGAGGCGCCGCGAGAATGCTCTGCGAGGCACGGGCGCTCCTACCCTTAATCACGCAAGAACGACCGGGACCTCGTCATCCGTCACTGCCGCTCACACGCGGG
This sequence comes from Acidobacteriota bacterium, assembly GCA_038747035.1. Classification (GTDB taxonomy): domain Bacteria; phylum Acidobacteriota; class Thermoanaerobaculia; order Multivoradales; family J023; genus JAUIJL01. The sequence continues at coordinate 1,360 of JBCDKB010000207.1, forward strand.
CGGGAGAGCGGTAGTCACGTGAGTGAAGTGCGACCGGCATGACGGGTCGGCCAGACGGAGACCGGTGGAGCAGCGGGCTAAAGATCGGCCTGGCTTTAGGAGTCGGATGAGGGGTAAAATACTTAGGCGTTGATTTTCACGGATAGAATGCAACCAGAAAATAGAGAAAAATTTAGTTTCAGGTTGGCAGGCATGAGGGTTAGTCTCACGTTGCCTGTGCGCTCGCGGCGGTCCTTCGACCGTCGATCGACGTGCCGCCGGCGGCGGCGGACGTCGAGCTTGAGTTCCGCCCTCCCGCGGGCTCTGGAGCGTTGACGCTGAGGCATCAGCTCACGTTGGAACACTCAGTCCTTGAACGCTGATTCACGTCGGAGGATCGAAATGCTTCACCACATCGTCAAGGTCTTGCTTGTCCTGCTGCTAGCGGTTCCCGCCGCCGGCCAATTCCTGCCGGGGTCCGGCCTGCCGGGCGTCGAGAGCCCCGTCTGGGACTTCGCCGTTTTTGACGATGGTGACGGAGCCGCTCTCTACGCCACCGGTCTCTTCACGGTCGCTGGCAATACCAAAGCCCGCCACATCGCCAAGTGGGACGGCCGTGAGTGGTCGCCCCTCGGCCTGGGTCTCGGTCGCCAGGTTCTGTTCGCCACCTTTCTAGGCAGGGCTTTGGCCGTGCATGACGATGGCTCAGGGCCGGCGCTCTACGTGGGCGGCCGATTCAATCTCGCCGGCGGCGTCATGGCCCTCAACATCGCCCGCTGGGACGGTGAACAATTCACGCCGCTCGGCGACGGACTCCCGAACTTGGTCACCGAGCTCATGGCCTACGACGATGGCGGTGGAGAGAGGCTCTACGCCAGTTCTGGCGGCATCCTCCACGTCTGGGACGGCGTCTCGTGGACGGACCTACCCCGCGGCAACCCCGGCAGTAAGCTCGCGGTTTACGACGACGGCAGCGGCGCCAAGCTCTATGCCAGGACGACCAACGACCTCGACGGCGGCATCGCCGCCTGGGACGGCAGTTCCTGGACATCGCTGGCGGGCCCGAGCGGTGTCGGCACCGACGGTCCCATCTCCGACTTTGTGGTCTTCGACGCTGGCGGTGGAGAGAAGCTCTACGTCGGCGGAAGCTTCACCACGGCGGGAGGCGTCGCAGCTCTGCAGTTGGCCTCCTGGGATGGATCCGTGTGGCAAGCGATCCCAGGCTCGCCTTCCACAGATAGGGGCGTGACCGCGCTCACCGTCTTCGACGAGGGCGAAGGGCCCCGCTTGGCCGTCGCCTTCCAGGACTTCGAGATCAGAGAGCAGAAGGTCTTTACCTGGGATGGAACGACGTGGACCGAGCTCAACGTGCCCTCAGGATTCCGTGGCTCCTCCGATATTCGTACGATGGTCGCCTTTGACGACGGCGGTGGCGAGCGACTCCACGTCGGCGGTCGACTCGACGAAGTGGGTCTCATCCGAAGTCCGCGAAATGTCGCTACCTGGCGGGGCACCTGGACAACGCTAGAGAATCCGCCACCGAGTGGCCTCGGTCACCGCGCCTATGCCTTCGAGGTTTTTGACGACGGCAACGGCGAGGCTCTTTACGCCGGGGGCATTTTCAAAGCTGCCGGTGATCGGCTGGCTAACCGGATCGCCCGCTACGACGGGTCGACGGGCCGCTGGAGCCCGGTCTGGGACGCCTCGAATCTCGGCCCGGTGACGGGCCTCAACCCGAGCGGTTTGCTGGCGACGATCGAAGCCCTGCGCACCTTCGATGACGGCAGCGGCACTAAGCTCTACGCCGCCGGCGATTTCCTTCGCACCGAGCCACCGATGCTGGAGGATATCGCCGCCTGGGACGGCACCTCCTGGCACCCGCTCGGCACCGGCCTCGGTGGGATCGGCAGGACGCTCACCGTCTATAACGACGGCGCGGGGCCGGCCCTCTACGTGGGCGGCAGCTTCGAAGAGGCCGACGGCGTCACCGTCAATCACATCGCCCGTTGGGACGGAGTCGGTTTCTCGACGCTCGACGGGCCCGGCGGCACCGGCGTCGCCTCCGCCGAGGAACCGGCGGTCTGCTCGAGCGTCGTCTTCGACGACGGCTCGGGGCCAGCGCTCTACATCGCCGGCCAATTCGACGAGGCAGGCGGCGTGGCGGTGAACAATCTGGCCAAATGGACCCCCGCCGACGGCTTTTCGGCCGTCGGCGCCTTCGACGCTTCGGCGTCGACCAACGGCACTATCCTCGACCTGGAAGTCTTCGATGACGGCTCGGGGCCGGCGCTCTACATCGCCGGCGATCTCGAAGTGGTGAACGGTCTAGAGATAAACGGCGTCGTGCGCTGGGACGGCACGACCTTCGAGGCCCTCGCCGGCCCGAATGGCACCGGCGTGGCGCTGGCAGACAGCCACGGGCGCATCTCGGACCTCCTGGCCTATGACGCAGGTGACGGCACGAAGCTCTTCGCCGTCGGCACCTTCGACCTCGCCGGTGGCGAAGTCGCCTACGGTGCGGCGACCTGGGACGGCCGGAGCTGGAGCCCGCTGATCCACCAGCAACCGTTGGTGAGTGATGTGGGCGTCTTCGGGAACCCTTCGTTTAACCCTTGCGGCAGAGCCTTCTCCTCCACCCAGATCGATAGACTCATAGGCTTTAATGAGAATGGTGTGCCTACGCTCTTCGCCAGCGGCTATTTCACCCGGGTTGGCGACTTGATCTCTCTCTTCCTCGCCCGATACCGAGACGTGCCAGGAATCTTCTCCGACGGCTTCGAGACCGGCGATACCTCGGCCTGGATACTGAACGTGCCGTAACGCGGGGTCGCGAGCCTGGATCTCCGCAGGGTGCTGCGCGTTTCCTGAGGGGCTTGAGCCGCCCTCCGGTCCTCGATCGTAGAAGACCGCGAGATCAACAAACGGCGCCGGGGGCGAGGGCGTGTAGCGGCTCCCAGATGGAGGTTCCAGGTTTCGCCTTCGCGACCAGAAAGAGCAGAGTCTTTTGCTGGCCACCCCGGGACATCATCTCGCGAACCTTAAAGTGGAGCGTCAGGGGGCCGCCGGACGAGAAAGCGTCCCACGAGTTTACGGTGCCTTCCCACTGACGCTGCCACGGCGCCTCAGCTTCAGTCGCGCGGAATTCGGCGGCTGCGGGCACGTGCTTTCCGCCATGGCGTTCGGCGCCAACCGCCTGCATCAAACCATCAAAATAGGCCTCGAGGTCGGACTCGAGACGCGCGGCGTCGACCTTTGTCGGAGCGACACGCCATACGAACGCGTAGATCCATCCATCGGCGGCGTCGAAATCCCGCCAGGTCGGCGAGAATCTGATGAAGAGATGGCCTTGATAGCTCAGCGACGGCGCGAATGAAGGTGGCATCTCCATGTCCTCGCCGCGCCAGCCCTCGGGCACCGGCAGAGGGTCCGGAGGGGACTCGCCGCTGGCCGCGGGGGTGAGCCACGGGCTGAGACTTGCACCGAGTAGCGCGATAAGTAGAACAGATCGATGGACTGTGGACAGATGAGTGACCATGAAGACCCCAATCGGTAGTGGACCCGCCTCGACGAGGTCACGTTCAGCAACCGCCTCAACGCAGACCTGATCGATGGACGCCGCGCTCCTAGAGATGCGTTGGATGATCTGGATCCCTCTTTGGGCGGGGCGAGTGATCCTGCCGACCCGCACGGCGACCGCGCCGTGCTCAACCCATTCTGGCATCTCCGGCAGGGATCGGGAGCAGCCCAGGCGGCCTGAGCACACCGGATCGTCGGTGCATCTCGTTTCGGCGTTGTGCAGTCTTCGGAAGTCTCGAGACCGGCAAAGCGTCTCCACCGAGGTGAGCTCGCCTTGGCCTCTGACCATCGCGGGACGGTCTCGCCCCCGGCGTTCTCCGGCGGGAACGCCGGGGGCGAAACAGAGTCCCTCGAGCGGCTATGGCTGTGGCGGGAAGGTCGCGGTCCAGTCGTCGGTGTCTCCGGACTCGAAGCCGGAGCGGAAGAGCAGCGCCGCGGGACCGCCGTTGACGTCCTGAGCCGTGTTGTTGGCCGGCACCAGCTCGATGGCGTCCGCGGGAACGGTGACCGTCGCGGTATTGACAATTTCCAGGGTCGCAGGATCGAGCGCCGGGTCGACCAGGCAGGCTGCGGTGTAGGTCGCCGACGTTCCCGCGGGCAGGGTGGCGTCATCCGTCAGGTCGCCGTCGACGGTCAGCGCAGTGCATAGGGCCCCCGGGGAAGGGGTGCACGACCAGCTGCACATCGTCAGCTCAGGGGGGAAGATATCGCTGACCGCGCCGACGGTGTCCCGCGGCCCGACGTTGGTCACCACCAGCGCATAGACCCGCGTATCGCCGGCGATCGCCGACGGCTCCCCGTCATCGAGGGTGACGGCCAAATCCACCGGGATCAGGATCTTATTGATGTCTGAGGCGGCGTTATTCGCCGGCGCCGTGTCGTTGCGGAAACCGGTCACCGAGATCGAGGCTTCTAACGGGCCCGACGCCAGGGGCCCGACGGTGCAGGTGATGGAGTAAGTCACCTGCGCGCCGGACGGCAGGTCGACCTGCTCTTCCAGGCTCGCGCCAGAGCCCGAGCCGTTGCCGGATGCGCCGCCGCTGGCTGAGCTGGTCCAGGTGCAGTTTTCGAGGGGACTCGGGAAGCTGCCGGAAACGGCGGCTCCCGTCTCGGGCTCCGGGCCCTGGTTCGAGATCACCGCCGTGTAGGTCACCGGGTTATCGGCCAAAACCTCGTCGATGCCGTCGTCCAAAGTCGCCGATAGGTCGGTCTCTAGCGGCGTTCCGGTGATGACCAGGCGCAGCTTGTCGATGCCGTCGGTCACCACGCCTAAGGAGCTGACGGTGAACCCGCCGTCGAGCCCCTCAACCGTCAGGGTCGCCGTCGTGTCGGCGAGGGCGCCGACGTTGCCAGAGTTGATCAGGTCGAAGGTGTGGGTACCGGCCGGCGGCAGGAAGTCGAACTGGGCGATCACTTCGCCGCCGAGGGTGGCGTCGAGGATGGAGATGGCGGAATAGGTGTCGGCGGGTTGACCGCCGAGGGCGGACGCGCCGGGCGAGGGCAACACCGCCCCGGTGAGGCCATCGAGGTGCAGCCGAAGAGTGCCCTCGGGGCCGATATTGAGCTGCTCGGTGGAGAGCACGCTGCCCTCGTCGAGCTCGATCTCAGCCCGCAGGCTGGAGGCCGGCGCTGCGGACGTGAAGCCCACGGACAAGGGGCCCCGGTGGTTGATCCAGCTCCCGCTCAGGCTGAGCTTGGCGTCGAGGATCGTGGAGCCGGTGTCAGCCCCTCCGGACAGAAAGCCGATCGTACCCTCCATGCCGGCATTGGCGCGGAGGCTGGAGTCGATGAGCTCGAGCCGCGCGACGCCCCTCGTGAACGAGTCTGGGATCAGCTCCAGATCGCCGACACCCAGGGAGCCACTCATCTCCGAGCCGGTGCGAACGAGGCGCACGGTGGCCTCGATGTCGTTCTGGGCAGGCCCGTTGCCGGGAAAGACCCTATCTTCCGTCAGGAGCTCAAGGTCGTCGAGGATCACAAAAGAAGCGACGTCGACGATTTCAAGCACGGATCGTGAGGTCATCGACTGGCCGGCATCAGCAATCGCGTCGCCGACTTCGACATCGTCGAATACCGAGAGCTGCGTGATGTTTTCAAACAGCGCCTGGGCCTCGCAAACCCCGGTTCCGGGGCCCAGGATGAGCGTGTCGCAGAGGTCCAGATCGCCCGTGGTGGTGAGGGCTCCAAGATTGCGAGCAGTGACCGTAGCCGTCGAAGTCGCGGTCGAGGAGGCGATGGCTCGGGTGCCGCCTATATCGAGCTGTCCGCCGAAAATCGCGCTTGTGATGTCCTCGAGAATCAGATCGCCTCGGGACTCGATCGAAGCCGTACCGCGGCTCCACACCTCGCCGACGTTGACCGTATCCAAGGCGTCGAAGGTCGCCGCGTCGCGCACTTCGAGCCGGCCGTTGGTGCCTGAAAAGGTTCCTTGGTTCGGCATGGCCAGGGGCTGCTGTCCGCCGATGTAGGTCTCGAAACCCACGATGAGCTCGACGCCGCTGAGCTCGAGGGCGTCGCTGCCGAGGCTATCCCCGAGGGTCAAGTTCGCGACCTCCGCAGTCCCCGGATCGCCGTTGGCGGGCCCTTCCGAACGAGCGGAGCCACCGTTGCGAATGGCGACGTCGTCCAGGTCCGTGGGAATGGCGCCCGTCGACCAATTCGCGGCGTCAAAGAAAGAAGCGGCCAGGGGCGGAGCCGCGGTCCAGTCGATCACCGGCGCCTCGGTCACGAAGAGGTTATCGACGGCGAAGTCTTCCGCCTCCTCGTCCACCGAGAAGGAGAGACGAATGTCGAGGCTGGAGCCGTCGACCAAGGCCGCTTCGCCCCTCTCCGTCAAGGTGCCGTTGAGCTGAAAGCCGTCTCCTAGGCCGTCGAAATCCTCATCCTCGGCCATCTTGCCGGAGCTATTCGCACGCACCTCTTAGACCGGGATGAAGGCGCCGCCGTCGACTGAAAATTCGACCCGCAGAAAATCCGAAGCGTCAAAGGTCAATTCGTTGAGGGAGGCGACGTCGAGGAAAAGGTCGATCTCGCGGACGCCGGAGATGTCGATATTGGACCATTGCAGGGAAACCGGCAGCGGATCGATGGTCGAGCCCGCGTCTTCCACCACGAGGAAGGAGTTCAAGAGCGTGGTGCCGCCGTAGACGCCAACGCCCAGGGGTGGAAGGTCGCCGCCGAAATTGCCGCCGAAGCCGTCGAGGGTCCCGAAATAGGAGGACATGCCGTCTGAGAAGAACTGGATCGGCATGCCGTCGCCGTCGACCTTCGTAAACTGGAGGTCGAGGGTGAAGTCTTCAAAGAGTAGAAGCTGCGCGTGGACCGGAGCAGTCGGGAGAAGGAAAGTCACAAGGAGAAGCAGCCCCAGGGCGGCGCGGTGAGGGCGCTCTGCGCGGGGCTTTGAGAGGTCACGGGTCATGAAGAAACTCCAGGCAATCGCCCGCCTCCGGGGCCTAGGGCCCAAGAATCAGGCGCTTGCCGGTTGGGTTGGGGTTGAGAGACAGCGGTCTTTAAGGAAATCGGGCAAGAGCCCGAAGAAGCGAGTTGGGAGCAAACGGCCGAAGGGTCCTTAGGCCGCGACCGTCTCCGAGAGAAGGGACACCGCTTGCGCGGGGAAACGTTCGGCTGCGGGAGGTGTCGGCGATCAGGGCGGAACCCTTCAGGGTGTAGTTTGCGACCACGAGGAGGTGTCGCCGGACTCGAAGTCGTCGCTAAACAGAATCCCGCATCCAGTTCCGGCACCGGAGTTCACGCAATCGTTGGGGGCATTGCCGGCGATGCTGCTGGCTTGGCGGAAAGGGATCGCGCCTTCATTCCAAATGCCGCCGCCATCCGTCGCCGTGTTGTTGTCGATGCTGGCCCCGATGAGGCGCAGGATCGCGCCTTCCGGGTTGAAGATCGCGCCGCCGCGGCCGTCGGCGGGGCCTTGGCCGGCTTCGTTGCCCAGAACCGCGGTATCGCGGAGGGTCAGGGTGCCGGGCGCGATCGCGTCCGGCATCTCGGGATCGGGCACCCAGCCGTTGAAGATCGCGCCGCCGTCCAGCGCTGACGCGTTCGTCGAGATCGTCGAGCTCTTGATCTCGAGATCAAGATTCGACGCCAGAATGCCCCGGGCCGAGGTGGTGTTGCCGGTAATCGTGGATTGATCGATCGCGGCTAGGGGTGCTTCGCTGCTGAGGGTGGCTAGGGCCAGGATTCCGCCCTCGCCGACGTGTCCGGGGTTTGTGCCGCTGCCGAAACCGCAGCCGGGGCTTGAGCAGCTCACGTCGTTGGTGGCCAGAACGAGGCCGCCGAGGGCCGGGGCATCCGCGTCCATCGCCAAGACCGAGACGAGGGGGTCGAGCTCACAGCTGTCTCCCAAGCACGAGACGTTGGTGTCCGTCACCGAGAGGCCCTGGATGCTCGCGGGGCGATCTAGCAGGACCGGACTGGCCACGCTGCACTCCGCGCCCATGCAAGAACTCTCTCCGGTGATGGAGACGTCGGTTAGGGTGGCCAATCCTTGGCCGCCGACTCGAAGAATGCTGCTGGCGATGCATCCCGGCCCGTCGCATTGATAGGTGTTGTCGATCAATTCGAGCGTCTGGAGGGTGAGGGAGCCGCCGGGCGGTGGCCCGCCAAACAACGGCCCGAGGGCGCGCACGTCAACCACCCCACCGAGGTCGCAGTCTCCGCCGGTGCATTGCCGCACGTTCCGAGCTATGCGGATGCGCTCGAGGGTCTGATCGAATGCAGCGAGCCCGAGAAGAAGCGGTGAAGTGACGCATTCGAAACCCTCGCAGGTATTTTGATTCTCAGACAATTCGACATCCTGCACCTGCAGTAGGCAGCTTGAGTCGACGCAGACCGGAGGAATGAAGAAACCAATCTTCATGAGAGCCCCCACGCTGCAGTCGGCGCCATCCATCGAGCAGTCCATCTCGTTGCCGGTGACCACCGTTTGCTGGATCCGCTGCTCGATGCCTCGGAGATTGATGACTTCCCCGGCACGGCAATCCTCTGTGGAACAGGAGACGAGGTTGTCCGCGACCAAGGTGTGACTGATCTCGCTGCGCGGAGAGTCGAGTCCCGTGAGGTGAAGGACGATGGCGCCAGTGGAGCAGGGTTCTCCGGCGCACGAAGCGACGTTGGAGGCGACCACGCTCTCAAAGACGCGCAGGTCGGATGCGTCCTCGGCGTAGAGGGCGGCGCCGTTGTTGATGGTTCCGCAAGGACCCGAGCAGCTGGCGCTGTTTTCGAAGAGCGCGACGCGGTGTAGCGTGAGCGCATCCAGGGACACGGCGTTGATGCCGCCGGCTCCCGCCTGGCAGAACGAGCCAGGCGGGGTGACCTCACAGAAGGCATCTCCGCCGACGATCCCGAGATTCTCGAAGGTGTACCGGAAGATGTCCCCTCCGCGGCCGCGAAGAGATCCCGGCGGGGGAGCGGGGATGTCGAAAACGCGATCCCCGTCGCCGAGCGTGGCGGCGTCGCCGATGCCCATCTCGATGACCACGTCCGGAAGATCTGCGTCCGTGAACGTGCGCGGAAATCCGGTCGGATCGTTAAAGACATCGAGGGGCTCGACGTCAGGGGTGGCCGGATCGTCCCACCAGATGAAGTCTTCGCCGAGGCCGCGGACGGTGACCGCCTCGGTGAGGTCGAGATCGCCGCCGAGATTGGCGTCTTCGTCGACTGGCAGCAGAGTGAGCGTATAGGTGCCGGCCGCCAGCTCGATGACGTCTATGGCCGGAACAGCTTCGCCCGTCGGGCAATCGCTAAACGGCAGGTTGGTGTTGGCGGCGGTGACAGCCTCACGTAAAGAACACAGACCGTCGACGGCGATGACGTCGGCGGTGGTGGTCACCGTGATTGTGGCGGCGTTTGCCGGTGCGCAGTAGATAAGCGGGAGGGCACACGCGGCCAGCAGGACCGCCACACGGGCGGTCGATCGCGACTGGGTCGGGATCATGAAAGGCTCCTTAAACAGAGTAAAGCTAGAAAGACGGTCCACCTGTCCCTGCGGAAATCGGATCCAAACCTGGACATCAGATCCATGATTTTTTGAGGTGCGGGTCCCTGGGGCCTCTTTCGCCAGCGTGGACGCGCGCAGTGCTCAGCGGCCGGTGGGGTAGCATGAGGCAGAGGATGATGCCGGGGACATGAGCGACGACGCGGAAGCGCACTTCTTCGACCTGTTGGCCGATGCAGCGGACTGGCCACCCTCGGAACGCCGAGCCCGAGCTCTTGAGGCGTGCCAAGGTGGCGCGGTCAGCGCGGACGACCTGGTAGACGCGCTCGAACGGGGGGAGCGGGCGGACGGCTTCCTCGACCGTCCGGCTTGGGAGGGCGCGACCGCTCTACCCGTCCAGCCGTCGGAGGACGGTGGGTCGTCGAGCCCGTGGCTACCGGGCCAAACGATCGGCCGCTATCGGCTGCTCGAATCCCTCGGCCGAGGTGGTATGGGCGAGGTCTTCCTCGCCCAGCAGGAGGCGCCTGAACGTCGGGTCGCTCTCAAGCTGATCCGTTCGGACGGTATGTCCGCCCACGCCTTGAGGCGTTTCAAGGTCGAGCAGCAGACGCTGGCCCGCCTCAGCCATCCCCATATTGCCCAGCTTTTCGAGGCCGACCTCACGGTCGATGGCACTCCCTATTTCGCGATGGAGTGGATCGATGGCCGACCCATCGACGCTTATCTGGCCGATCGTTCGCCGAACCTCGAGGAGCGATTGCGACTCTTCCTCGACGTCTGCGCCGCGGTGAGCCACGCTCATCAGAAGCAGATCGTGCACCTCGATCTCAAACCGAGCAACGTGCTGATTCGAGATCTCGACGGCAAGGCGTCCGTCAAGGTCATTGACTTCGGGATCTCGGAGGCCCTCGATCGCCCCGCCGACGCGGTGCAAGTGAGCCAGGGCCGAGGAGTGTACGGCACCCCCGAATTCATGAGTCCGGAATCGTTCGACGGCGACGTCGACACCCGATCCGACGTCTATTCACTGGGGCTCTTGCTCTACGAGATGGTCTCAGGGACACGCGCTTTTCAGTACCGAGATGGAGAGCTTCGAGCGCTGACGGAGCGAATCAGAAAAGGCGAGACGTCCGCCCCGAGCGAGGCGGTTTCGGTCGCTGGGTTGAACCTGGCCAGCGCGGCGGAGAGAAAGCGCTGGACGCGCCTCGTTCGCGGCGATCTCGATGCGGTGATCGCCAAGGCGATTCAGCCCTCTCGGGAGGAGCGCTACGACAGCGTGTCGGATCTAGCAGCTGACCTCGAGCGCTATCTCAACTCCCTGCCGGTGAAGGTGCGGGAAGCCCCGCTCTGGCACCAGGTGAGGCTCTTCACCCGCCGTCGCCGCGGAACGGTGGCGGCGGTAACGATCGCGATGCTCGGCGTCATTGCCGCCACGACCGGCACGACATTCGGCTTGTTTCGCGCTCGTGAGGAAGCCCAGGCGACGCGGCAGGCCCTCGGTGAGGCCCAAGAGCTCTCGCGTTTCTTGACAGATCTCTTCGAGCAATCCGACCCCAAGCGCGCCCTCGGCGACGAGCTGACGGCCCGAGAGCTTCTGGATCAGGGCCGAGCTCGCCTCGAATCGAGTGACCTCGCCGATCAACCGCTGACCCGCGCGCGGCTCAGCCGCACCGTAGGCGACACCTACGCCAATTTGGGCGACTACGCCGCCGCCGAGACGATGCTTCAATCCGCCCTGGATCTCTTCCGTCGGTCCCTTGGAGAGGAGCATCGCGAAGTCGCGCAGACGCTGCATAGCTTGGCCTCGATGAAGGCTTTCTCCGGCAAGAATCAAGAAGCTGCCTCGCTCTATGAGCAGGCTCTTCACATCCAGGAGATGCAGGAGGAGTCCGCCGCCGCGACGGACAGCTCGGCTTCAGAGCTCGCGCGGACGCTCTACCATCTTGGGGTCCTGGCCTTCCGGGCCAATCAGTACGACAAGGCCGAGGACTACTTCGACCGCGCCTGCCCGATCTGGCGTCGCGTGGGAACCCCCCAAGATCGGGCGCGCTGCCTCGAAGCCTTCGGCGCCGTGCAATTGGAACGCAACCGCCTCGAACAGGCCGAAGCGCTCTTCCTCGAGTCACTCCGCCTCCGCGAGCACGCTCTGGGCGCCGAGCACCCCCACGTGGCCTCGAGCCTGGAGAGCCTGTGCACCCTGGCGCGCGACCGCCAGCAGTTCGAGGCTGCCGCCGAGTTTTGCCTCCGCAGCCTCGGCATAAAGCGCCAGGTTTACGGCGACCAACACAATCAGGTGGCTTGGGCCTTGCAACAACTGGGAGTCGTTCGGCGTCACCAGCGGCGTTGGCCTGAAGCCGAGGCAGCCATGGAGGAGGCCCTGGCCATCGTTCGCTCGCAGCCGGAGCCCAATCTCAGTCTGGAAGTCCGTCTGATCACTCGCCTCGGCTGGATCGCCTGGATGAGCGGCGACCCTGCCGAAGCCATCGAGCATTATCGTGCCGCCTTCAGGCGTTCTGGGAACTCTCTAGCGTCGGGCGCTCACGGCGCGCCCTTTGCGCTTCTCGGCATCGGCCTTTGCGAATGGAGGCTCGGCCTTCTCGACGAGGCGGAGCAGCACCTTTTGAAAGTGCACGATTTCTTCATCGAGCACTACGGCCCCGAAAGCGCTACCGCCGCTTGGGCCTACTGGGGACTCGCCGGCGTCTATCGAGATCGGGCCGACCCCGACCGTGACGATCTGGTCCGAGCCGGCGAACTCTACGGCCAGGCGTTGGCCATCCGGCAAAGAAGCTACCAGGAAGGTCACGAGCTGCGGGTGCTGGTCGAAGACGATCACGCCGCCTATTTAGCGATCCTCGGTCAGGCGAGGAGCGGGATCGATGGCTGAGACCTCACCGGCGGAGCTGACGGCTCTCCTGGAGCGGTGGCAGGGCGGTGAGGAGCAGGCGCTGGCCCAGCTCTGGTCGATCATCTACCGGCAGGTTCGAGAGCTCGCGCGTCACCAATTTAGCCGCGAGCCAGCCGGGCATACCCTGCAGCCCACGGCGCTGGTGAACGAAGCCTATGTCCGGCTGATGGGAAGCGCGCCCGCTGGCA